>NZ_CALAGI010000154.1 GCF_937891315.1 uncultured Amaricoccus sp.
CATGCGCCTCACCAGCGACCGGGCGAGACCGCAGGCCGCGCCCAACAAAGGCGGACCGAGGTCCGCCCTACGCTTTCACATAGCCCGCGAAGCCGCTCAGATACGCCGCCAACCGTTTGCGGGCTTCCTCGCCGGTCAGGCGCCCGTCCACGATCTCCGACCCGGCGAGGCACCGATCAGCGCGCCCGGCTCGCCGCCGAACACCCGCGGAATGTCCTCGGCCGGCCGGGTCATCCAGTCGATCGCGTTCTCGAACACACCCGGGACCGAATTGCGGAATACGACCTTTCGTCGCCTACCGATGCCGGCGGCCATTGGGCGCGAACATCAATTCGCGCCTCAAGAACGGTGCGGGCAATTCCCGGGCCGCGGCGCCGCTACGACGCCGAAGCCGAGCCTTCCTTGCGGTCGGCGTAGATCAGCAGCGGCTCGCCCTTGCGCAGGATGCATTCCTCGTTCACGACGACTTCCTCGACATTCTGCATCGAGGGCAGTTCGAACATCGTGTCGAGCAGCACTTCCTCGAGGATCGAGCGCAGGCCGCGGGCGCCGGTCTTGCGGTCGATCGCCCGCTTCGCCACCGCCTTCAGCGCGTCCTCGGTGAAGGTGAGCTGCACGTCCTCCATCTCGAAGAGCCGCTGGTACTGCTTGATCAGCGCGTTCTTCGGCTCGGTCAGGATGGTGATCAGCGCCGCCTCGTCGAGGTCGGTCAGCGTCGCGAGCACCGGCAGGCGGCCGACGAACTCGGGGATCAGTCCGAACTTCAGCAGGTCCTCCGGCTCGAGCTCCTGGAAGAGCTCGCCGACGCGGCGTTCCTCCTGACCCTTCACATCGGCGCCGAAGCCCATGGCCGAGCCCCTGCCCCGCTGGGCGATGATCTTGTCGAGCCCGGCGAAGGCGCCGCCGCAGATGAACAGGATGTTCGTCGTGTCGACCTGCAGGAATTCCTGCTGCGGATGCTTGCGCCCGCCCTGCGGCGGCACGCTCGCCACCGTGCCCTCCATGATCTTCAGCAGCGCCTGCTGCACCCCCTCGCCCGACACGTCGCGGGTGATCGAGGGGTTGTCGGACTTGCGGCTGATCTTGTCGACCTCGTCGATATAGACGATGCCGCGCTGCGCCCGCTCGACATTGTACTCGGCCGACTGCAGCAGCTTCAGGATGATGTTCTCGACATCCTCGCCGACATAGCCGGCCTCGGTCAGCGTCGTCGCGTCGGCCATGGTGAAGGGCACGTCGAGGATGCGCGCCAGCGTCTGGGCGAGCAGCGTCTTGCCGCAGCCCGTCGGGCCGATCAGCATGATGTTCGACTTCTGCAGCTCGACATCGGAATTTTTCGTCGCGTGGTTCAGCCGCTTGTAGTGGTTGTGCACGGCGACCGACAGCACACGCTTCGCGACCTTCTGGCCAATCACGTAATCGTCGAGAACCTTGCAGATCTCGTGTGGGGTCGGCACCCCGTCCGAAGATTTGACCAGATTGCTCTTGGTTTCCTCGCGGATGATGTCCATGCAAAGCTCGACGCATTCGTCGCAGATGAAGACCGTCGGTCCAGCGATCAGCTTGCGCACTTCATGCTGGCTCTTGCCGCAGAACGAGCAATAGAGGGTATTTTTCGCGTCGCCGCCGCTCGTCTTGCTCATAGTCCGCCTCCGGCTTGCGCCATGCATCCTGCGCCATACACCCAACCGGGCCGCGGTTTGGCCCGGGCATTTGCCATAGGAACATGCAAGCATCGGGAATTACAAGTCCAAAGGCCCCACACGCTTGCGCGACGTCCGGCTGCCATCAGGTCGCCGGCTCCACGATGTCGCGTTTCTGCACGATCTCGTCGATCAGGCCCCAGTCCTTCGCATCCTGCGCCGTCATGAATCGGTCGCGCTCCAGCGCCTGCTCCACCGCCTCGAAGGTCTGGCCGGTGTGATACTCGTATATCTGGTTCAGCCGGTCCTTCAACGCCTGCGTCTCGCGGGCGTGAATCATGATGTCCGTCGCCTGCCCCTGAAAACCGCCGGAGGGTTGGTGCACCATGATCCGGCTGTTCGGCAGACTGTAACGCATGCCCTTCTCTCCGGCGGTCAGCAGGAGCGAGCCCATCGAGGCGGCCTGCCCGCAGCAGAGGGTGGAGACCGGGGGGCGGATATATTGCATCGTGTCATAGATCGACAGGCCGGAGGTGACAACACCGCCCGGGCTGTTGATATACATGGAGATTTCCTTCTTCGGATTCTCCGCCTCGAGAAACAGCAACTGGGCGACGATCAGGGTCGACATCCCGTCATGCACCGGGCCGGAGACAAAGATGATCCGCTCTTTCAGAAGGCGCGAGAAGATATCATAGGCGCGCTCGCCCCGCGCGGTCTGTTCGACCACCATCGGCACGAGGCTCATAAAGGTTTCAACCGGATCTTTCATTGGGAAACTTGCCTGTGGCTGCTTGGGCGTCCGGATCGGGCACGCCAGGTGTCTCAAGATTAGTCATCGCTCCGGGCGACTGCAAGGCCCGCCCCAGCATACTCGCCTTTGGCGCGAGTCAAGCCGCGACATCGCTGGTCCGTCCCGTCGCCGGGATGGCGCGGGGCCGGTGCGCGGAAGGTCGCGGGTCGCCGTTCACCTTGTCGAAGATGAAGGCGGCGAGCTTCCGCTCGAAGTCGGCGCCGCCGAACGTCCGCGCATGGCGACGGATCGCCTCGGGCTGGAAGTCGCTGATCGTGGCTTCGAACCGATCCACGGCGTCGTTCAGCGCCTCGGCCGTCTGATCATGAAAGAACAGCCCGGTTTCGCCGGCTGTCACCGTCTCGGTCACGCCGCCGCGGCCAAAGGCGATCACCGGCCGGCCGCTCGCCATCACTTCGAGCGGCACGATGCCGCAATCCTCGACGCCCGGAAAGACGAGAGCGCGGCACCTGGCGAACCGTTCCGCCATGGTCGCATCATCGACCATCCCGAGGAAGGCGACGTTCGGTCCGGCGCGCCGCCGCAGGGCCGGGGAAGCGCCGCCGCCGATCACCACCAGCGGGCGGCCGCTGCGGGTAAAGGCGTCCACGGCGACCTCGATCTTCTTGTAGGGCGTGATCTGGCCGGCGCAGAGATAGTAGTCCGCGACCTCGGGACTGATCGAAAACCGGTCGAGATCAACCGGCGGATGGATCACGCTCGCCTCGCGCCGATAGTATTTCTCGATCCGCTTCGCCACGAACGCCGAATTCGCAACGAAATGATCGACCCGCGCCGCCGTGGTCACATCCCACTGGCGCAACAGCGGACCGGTCGTCCGCAGCATCTTGCGGGTGAGCCAACCCGACTCGCGGCAATATTGCGCTTGCAGGTCCCAGATATAGCGCATCGGCGAATGGCAGTAGCAGACATGAACCGCGTCGGGCGCCGGAATGATCCCCTTCGCCGGCCCCGCCTCGCTCGACACCACGAGATCATAGGAGGTGAGATCGAAAGCCTCCAGGGCGAAGGGCATCAGCGGAAGCATCTTCTGATAGTGCCGGCGGCCGCCGATCCGCTGCAGGAACGAGGTCTCGATGCGATGGCGCGCGATGGTCGGAGAAATCTTGCCGGGATCGAGCACCAGTGTGAAGATATCGGCTTGCGGAAAGATCCGGCAGAGCGCCTCCAGCACCTTCTCGCCGCCGCGCATTCCGACCAGCCAATAGTGGACCAGCGCAACCTTCATGCGCGGTCACCGATCGAAACGGCCGCGCGGCGCCTCGCCGACCGGATCGGGTAAATCCTTCGCGCTTCCACGGTGCTCCTCCTCGGCCAGGCCGGGGGCATTCTTTGGCCGAAGGAGTGAACAACTTCTTATCGGGCGCCCCCGCGGTCGGGCGCCCGACAGGCCCGGACAGGCGGGTTTGGAACAGCGGGGCGCTACCCGCAGGGTTGGGTCTTCTCCCGCGCAGGTTCGTCGATGACGACCAGGGTGACGGTCGCCAAGGAGCGGATGCTGAGCGCGCTCCGTGACAAGGTCATCCGCGTGTCGCCCTGCGAGCGGAAGGAAGCTCTTTCGGCTGGCGTCGGCGATGATCCGCGACCGCCCGGTCTCGGTCGAAGTCACCGCCGGAGGCCGTGTCGCCGCGTCGCACCCGACCATCGACGATGTCGCAAAGCAAAAGGCGCGCCCCCGCGGGGACGCGCCTTTCTTGAATGCCGGCGGCCGGGGTCAGCCGGCCGGCGCGACCTCGAGCTCGGTCGCGATTTCCGCGTCCAGCGCCTCGATCGCCGCCTGAAGCTCGTCCTTGGTCACGCCGCGGTCGGTCACCTCGGCCTTGCCGACGATGAAATCCACCACCTTGTCCTCGAAGATCGGCGCGCGCAGCCCCTGCAGCGCCTGAGGATTCTTCTGCACGAACTCGAGGAACTGCCGCTCCTGACCCGGATATTGCCGCGCCTGCGCGAAGATCGCCCGCTGCATCTCCTGCTCGCCGACCGTCACCTCGGCCCGGTTGCCGATGTCGGCCAGCAGCAGCCCAAGCCGCACCCGCCGCTCGGCCAGCTTGCGATGCTCGTCCGTTGGCTGGATGTCGGGATGATCGTGGCCGTGGTGATCGTGATGCTCCTCGTGCCACAACTGGTGCGCGATCTGCCGCGCCTCGACCTCGACGAGGCTCGGCGGCAGCTCGAAGCTTACCAGCGTGTCGAGCGCGTCCATCAGTCGCCGCTTCAGCACCGCGCGACTCGCCTGGGCGTATTCGTCGGCGAGCCGGGCGCGGACCTGTTCCTTCAGCGCATCGAGGGTTTCGGCGCCGAAGCGCTGGGCCAGCGTGTCGTCGATCTCGGCCGGCTTCGGCGCCTTGACCGCCTTGATCGCGCAGGCGAACACCGCGTCCTTGCCGGCGAGGTTCGGCGCGCCATAGCTCTCCGGGAAGGTCACCGACACGTCGAGCGCGTCGCCGGCCTTCGTCCCGATCAGCTGATCCTCGAAACCCGGAATGAAGCTGCCCGAACCGAGCACCAGCGGGAAATCCTCGGCCGCCCCGCCCTCGAACAGCTCGCCATCGACCGAACCCTTGAAGTCGAGCACGACCTGATCGCCGGACTTCGCCTCGGCCCCCTCGGCCGCGTCCTCGTAGACCGTCGCGGAGGAGGCGAGATTGTCGAGCGCCTCGGTCACCGCCGAATCCTCGATCTCGGCGACCAGCCGCTCGATCTTCACGCTGTCGAGTGCCAGTTCGGGCACTTCGGGCAGCGCCTCGTAGCTCATCGAGACCTCGACGTCGTCGCCTTCGTTCCAGTCCTCGTTCGTCATCTTGACTTCGGGCTGCGCGGCCGGGCGGTCGCCGGTGGCGTCGAAATGCTGGCGCATCGCATCGTCGATGCTCTCCTGCATCGCCTCGCCCAATACCGACTTGCCGAACATCTTCTTCATCAGAGCGGCCGGAGCCTTGCCCTTGCGAAAACCCTTCATCTGGAAGTCCTTGCGGGCTTCCTCCAGCTTTTCCGCGACTTTCGCCTCCAGCTCGGAGGCCGGTACGGTTATCGCATAGGCCCGCTTCAAGCCGTCATTCAGGGTCTCGGTAACCTGCATCTCCATCCTCGCCGTTGTCCTCTGGTGCGGGCGAAGGGACTTGAACCCCCACGCCTTGCGGCGCCAGAACCTAAATCTGGTGCGTCTGCCAATTCCGCCACGCCCGCGGGGGCCTTCGGACCAAAGGGTCGCCCCCCGGATCCCGACAGAGGCAGTCTCCTAACAGACCCCGCCGGGGCGTGCGAGGGAAAAATCGCGCCCGCGCACCACCTCGGCGCCCCGGCCGAAATGCCGCCGGGAACAGCGTCCGACGTTGCTCGCCGGGCCGCGAGTCACAGGTTTACACTTTCTTAATTTGCTTGCCTATTGGTCAAATTGCTCAATACATAGGCATATTCGCGGGAAAATCCGGCCCTGATCGGCGGCCGCGGGCGGGCTGGATTGAATCCCCCCGGGCAAGCTGGTTCTTCGGGGTCCAAATCCGGCGACCGCATCGCCACAGACTGGCCAGGGAGCTGCCGTCAATGAAGAAGATCGAAGCGATCATCAAGCCGTTCAAGCTGGATGAGGTGAAGGAAGCGCTGCAGGAGGTCGGGATCCAGGGCCTGAGCGTGACCGAGGCCAAGGGTTTCGGACGCCAGAAGGGCCATACGGAGCTCTACCGCGGCGCCGAATACGTCGTCGACTTCCTGCCCAAGGTGAAGATCGAGGTCGTGCTCGCCGACGAGCAGGTGGACGCCGCCGTCGAGGCGATCATAGCCGCCGCCAAGACCGGCAAGATCGGCGACGGCAAGATCTTCATCCTGCCGGTCGAGCAGGCCATCCGCATTCGCACCGGCGAAGAAGGCAACGACGCCCTCTGACGCCCGACCGACAACAGGCCGGGCGGGGGCGCATACCCGACCTGTCAATCACGCGCGTTTGACACTCTCAAGGAACAGCGATGAGCAAAGAGTCCATTCTGAAATCCCTCAAAGAGGACGACATTCCGTATGTCGATATCCGCTTCACGGATCCGAAGGGCAAGCTGCAGCACGTGACCGTGTGCTCCGACCTCGTCGATGAGGATTTCCTCGACGAAGGCATGATGTTCGACGGCTCCTCGATCGCCGGCTGGAAGGGCATCGAAGCCTCCGACATGAAGCTGATGATCGACACGGACAGCGCCTATGTCGATCCGTTCTTCGCGGAAAAGACCCTTTGCGTGCATTGTACCGTGGTCGAGCCCGACACGGGCGAGCCCTATGACCGCGACCCGCGCGGTACGGCCTCCAAGGCCGAGGCCTATCTGATCGCCAGCGGCGTGGGCGACAAGGCCTACATGGGCCCCGAGGCCGAGTTCTTCATCTTCGACGACGTTCGCTACGCCAACACGATCAACAAGGTCAGCTTCCAGATCGATGCGCTCGACGCGTCCTGGAACACCGACACCGTCTACGAGATGGGCAATTCCGGTCACCGGCCCGGCCTGAAGGGCGGCTATTTCCCCGTCCCGCCCGTCGACACGATGCAGGACATCCGCGGCGAGATGCTGTCGACGATGAAGCGGATCGGCATGAAGGTCGACAAGCACCATCACGAGGTCGCCTCGCCGCAGCACGAGCTCGGCCTGATCTTCGGCACGCTGACCAAGCAGGCCGACGAGGTCCAGAAATACAAGTACATCGTCCAGCAGGTCGCCGCCGCCTATGGCAAATCCGCGACCTTCATGCCGAAGCCGTACTACGGCGACAACGGCTCCGGCATGCATGTGAACATGTCGATCTACAAGGGCGGCAAGCCGGTCTTCGCCGGCGACAAATATGCCGACCTCAGCCAGGAGGCGCTCTATTTCATCGGCGGCCTGCTGCATCATGCGAAGTCGCTGAACGCCTTCACCAACCCGACCACCAACAGCTACAAGCGTCTGATCCCGGGTTTCGAGGCGCCGGTGCTGCGCGCCTATTCCGCGTCGAACCGCTCGGGCTGCGTCCGTATTCCGTGGACCGACAACCCGAAGGCCAAGCGCGTCGAGGCCCGTTTCCCCGATCCGCTGGCGAACCCCTATCTCGCCTTCTCGGCACTGCTGATGGCCGGCATCGACGGCATCAAGTCGAAGATCGACCCGGGCGAGGCGTCGGACAAGGACCTCTACGACCTGCCCCCCGAGGAACTGTCCGCGATCCCGACGGTCTGCGGAAGCTTGCGCGAAGCGCTCGACAGCCTGGCGGCCGACCACGACTATCTCCTGGCCGGCGATGTCTTTACCCCCGGCCAGATCGAGAGCTATTCGGCGCTGCGCTGGAAGGAAGTCTACGCCTTCGAGCACACGCCGCATCCGATCGAATATCAGATGTACTACTCGGCCTGATCCTGTCCTTCAGGCATCGCATCCAGGGGGGCGGACCAGCCGGTCCGCCCCTTCCCTTGTCGATTTACCCCAGCAGCCGCGCGACGAGCGCCGGCACGGTCTCCGTCGCCGGTCCGTAGAGGCTCTCGCCGAACAGTCCGGCCACGTCGGATGGTTCGAGATTGACCTCCATCGTCGGGATACCGAGATCCCCCGCCCTCGCCACGAAGCCCGCCGCCGGATAGACCGAGCCCGAGGTGCCGATCGCGACGAACCGATCCGCCGCCTCCAGCGCCGCCTCGATCTCCTCCATGCCGTAGGGCACCTCGCCGAACCAGACCACGTCCGGCCGCAGCCCGCCGGCGCGTCCGCAGCGCGGACAGGCAAGCTCCACCGCCAGATCCCCCCGCCAGTCCCGCCGCGTCCCGCAGTGGAGGCAAAGCGCGCGCGCGATCTCGCCATGCATGTGCCAGACCCGCCGCGAGCCGGCCCGTTCATGCAGGTCGTCGATATTCTGCGTGCAGAGAAACAGCTCGCCGCCCCGCGCCTCCAGTCGAGTCTCGAGCTCGGTCAGCGCGAAATGCGCGGCGTTCGGGGCGGCCGCCGCCATGTTCCGGCGCCGGAGGTTGTAGAATTCATGCACCGCGGCCGGATCCGCCGCGAAGCCTTCGGGCGTCGCGAGGCGCATCGGATCGAACCGGCTCCAGAGCCCGTCCACGCTGCGAAAGGTGCCGAGCCCGCTCTCGGCCGAAACCCCCGCCCCGGTCAGCGCGAAGACCTTCATGGCTCCGCTCCGAAGACATCCGGCCGCGCCGTGAGCAGCCGTTCCCGCTGGTCCGGGGTCAGGGCGTCCGGCTCGACCATGTAGGTGTGGATCGCAAAGACCACGGCCCGGCTGACCGGCAGCCGGGTGAAGGTCTGCCGCTCGACCCGGATATAGCGGCGGTCGTCCGGCGCCGGATGGTGGCGGTCGTGTTCGTGCCGGGGATTGTGCAGGTCGGTCTTGCCATAGACGAGCAGGTTCGCCCGCATGATCGGCTTGCCCTCGCGTATCCCGTCGAACAGCCGCTGCACCCGCCGGGCGATTTCCGCGTCGTAGCTCGCCACCGGCAGATGGATGCGCCCCAGCGTCCGCCCGAACTTCTCCGACAGCGTCCAGTTCGAGGGAAAGCAGACGAGCGCGCCGGTCATCACATGCTCCGTCTCGCCCTCCGGCTTCTCCAGGATCACCAGATCCTCCTGCACCAGCCGCCCCGCGGCGATCAGCGGCGGGCCATCCAGCGGCACCGTCACCCCATCGGGTCGCGTCGCCGCGGCCTCCCCGATCCGATAGCCGGCGTCCGTTCCGACATGCGCGAGCACCATCCCGAGCAGTTCCCGCGCCGCCGGAAGCGCGCTGTCGGCCAGCGCATGCACGGCCTCGGGACGCTCGGCGATCAGCCGGTCGCGCAGGGCCATCTGCTCCGCATGGACCTCGTCGCGCTGCAACCAGGTCTCAGGCGCGATCGGCACGGTCCCGGGCAGGCGGAAGGTATGCTCCTCCATCCAGGGCGCGACCGGCAGCGAGGATTGAAAAATTCCCGTCATCCCAAACCCCTTTGCCGACGCCCACGAACAAGATATAGGAAGCCATCAGCAGTCCTTCGCTATCCATGGCGAACGGCGATCAAAAAGAAAAGAGCCGCGCATTGGTTCACGCACCGGATCTCTTCGGCGAGGATCCCTCGTCCCAGGCCTATGACGCCCATTCGATCGAGGTGCTCGAAGGGCTGGAGCCGGTCCGCAAGCGACCGGGCATGTATATCGGCGGCACCGACGAGCGTGCGCTGCACCATCTGGTCGCCGAGGTGCTCGACAATGCGATGGACGAGGCGGTCGCCGGCCATGCCAACCGGATCGAGGTCGAGCTCAACGCGGATTTCTCGATCACCGTCCGCGACAATGGCCGGGGCATCCCGGTCGATCCGCATCCGCGGTTTCCCGACAAGTCGGCGCTCGAGGTCATCCTCTGCACGCTTCACGCCGGCGGCAAGTTCTCCGGCAAGGCCTATCAGACCTCGGGCGGCCTGCATGGTGTCGGCGTCTCGGTGGTGAATGCGCTGTCGGACCATGTGCGGGTCGAGGTCGCGCGCAACAAGCAGCTCTATTTCCAGGAATTCTCGCGCGGGGTTCCGGTGGCGCCGCTGCGCCCGCTGGGGGCGACGCAGAACCGCCGCGGCACCACGGTCACCTTTCATCCAGACCCCCAGATCTTCGGCGCCGCCGCGCATTTCAAGCCGGCGCGGCTGCTGCGCATGGCGCGCTCCAAGGCCTATCTCTTTTCCGGCGTCGAGATCCGCTGGAAATGCGATCCCGCCTGCCTCGCCCCCGGCGAAGACACGCCCGAAACAGCGGTGTTCCACTTCCCCGGCGGCATCGCCGACTATCTCGGCGAACGGCTGGCCGGCGCCCAGACCTATGCCGAGAAGCCGTTCGCGGGCCGGGTGGAATTCGCGGACCGGTTCGGCGGCGACACGATCGGCTCGGTCGAATGGGCGATCAACTGGACGCCGCAGCGCGACGCCTTCGTCTCCTCCTACTGCAACACCATCCATACGCCCGAGGGCGGCACGCACGAAGCCGGGTTCTGGGCCGCGCTGCTCAAGGGCGTCCGCGCCTATGGCGAACTGACCTCGAACCGCAAGGCGGCGCAGATCACCCGCGAGGATGTGATGGCCGGCGGCTGCGCCATGATCTCGGTCTTCATCCGCGATCCCGAATTCGTCGGCCAGACCAAGGACCGGCTGTCGACCCAGGACGCCGCCCGGCTGGTCGAGGGCGCGGTGCGCGATCATTTCGACAATTGGCTCGCCGCCGATACCCGGACCGCCGGGGCGATCCTCGACTATCTGGTGCTGAAGGCCGAGGAGCGGTTGCGCCGGCGCGCCGAGAAGGAGACCCAGCGCAAGACGGCGGTGAAGAAGCTGCGCCTGCCGGGCAAGCTCGCCGACTGCTCCGGCGCCAGCCGCGAAGGGTCGGAGCTGTTCCTGGTCGAGGGCGACAGCGCCGGCGGCTCCGCCAAGCAGGCGCGCGACCGCAAGACCCAGGCGGTGCTGCCGCTGCGTGGCAAGATCCTGAATGTGCTCGGCGCCGCCTCGTCGAAACTGACCCAGAACCAGGAGCTGGCCGATCTCTGCCAGGCAATGGGGGTGCAGGCCGGCTCGCGCTTCGACGTCGCCGACCTGCGCTACGAGAAGATCATCATCATGACCGACGCCGATGTCGACGGCGCACATATCGCCTCGCTGCTGATGACCTTCTTCTTCACCCAGATGCGGCCGCTGATCGACCATGAACATCTCTATCTCGCCGCCCCGCCGCTCTACCGGCTGACCCAGGGCGCGCGATCGGTCTATGTCTCGAACGACGCCGAGAAGGCGGCGCTGCTCGCGAAGGGTCTCGGCGGCCGCGGCAAGGTCGAGGTCAGCCGCTTCAAGGGCCTCGGCGAGATGATGCCGGCCCAGCTCAAGGACACCACCATGTCACCGGCGACCCGCACCCTGATCAAGGTGACGATCGCCGAGGACGAGGGCGAGACCGGCGACCTCGTCGAGCGCCTGATGGGCAAACGCCCCGA
>NZ_CALAGI010000155.1 GCF_937891315.1 uncultured Amaricoccus sp.
ATCGGCCCGGCCGAGGCGGTGCCTCGGCTTTGTCGGGCCTGCGCCTCGCGTGCCTTCGGCGCGCTTGGTCGGAAAGTCGACGAGATGGGCCGTTGGTATCAGTTTGAACCTGACCAAGGCTTTGACTTCCCGTTAACCAAGTCATCCTATGTCGGACCGGACCTCGGAGGTGTCACGGCATGAAGGACACGGCGATCGACTGGCTGGCCGGACGTTGGGTCGCTTGCGCCTTGTTCATGGCCTGCGCGCTGCTGCTCTTCGCGCCGGTCGTCTTCGTCGGCCTGACGCCGGCGCTGTTCCTGCTGTTCCTGCACAGCCCGGCCTACATGCTGCATCAGGCCGAGGAACACACGCACGACCGGTTCCGGCGGTTCGCCAACCACTATCTCTTCCATGGGCTCGACGGGCTGACCACGCGGGCGGTGCTCGTCATCAACCTGCCGATCGTCTGGGGCCTCAATCTCGGCGCCTTCTGTGCCGGCTGGCTCCTCGGGGCCGGTTGGGGGCTGGCCGCGCCCTATTGCCTCGTGGTCAACGCGCTGGCCCATGTCGGGGCGAGCGCGCGGCTGCGGGTCTATGACCCCGGCCTCGTCACCTCGATTCTCATATTCCTGCCGCTCGGTCTTCTGACCATCGCGACCATCGCCGCCCTGCCGGGGGTCGGCTTCGCCGCGCATGCCACCGGCCTCGGGATCGCACTCGGGATTCACGTGGCGATCGTGGTCAGCACGCTGCGGCATTTCAGGGAGCTTGGCCGGCCGGGCGCCGCGACGGCGCCCGCCGAATAGCCTCACATCAGCTCGCGCACGTCCGTCAGCCGGCCGGTGATCGCCGCCGCCGCCGCCATCGCGGGGCTGAGCAGATGGGTGCGGCCCTTGTAGCCCTGCCGTCCCTCGAAATTGCGGTTCGAGGTCGAGGCGCAGCGCTCGCCCGGGCTGAGCTGGTCGGGGTTCATGCCGAGGCACATCGAACAGCCGGCCATCCGCCAGTCAAAGCCCGCCTCGATCAGCTTCTGGGCGATGCCTTCCTCCTCGGCCTGCAACCGCACGAGGCCGGAGCCCGGTACGATCATCGCCCGAATTCCGTCCTTGACGCGGTGGCCTTCCATCACCTTCGCCACCTCGCGCAGATCCTCGATCCGGCCATTGGTGCAGGAGCCGATGAACACCGTGTCGATCGCAACGTCGCAGAGGCGCTGGCCGGGGGTGAGGCCCATGTATTCGAGGCTGCGCCGCGCGGCATCGACCTTGCCGCCGGCGAAATCCTCCGGATTCGGCACGGTGGCGGTGATCGGCAGCACGTCTTCCGGGCTGGTGCCCCAGGTGACGACCGGCGCGATCTTCGCGGCGTCGAGGATCAACTCCTTGTCGAAATGCGCGCCCTCGTCGGTGAAGAGCGTGCGCCAGTAGGCTTCGGCCATCTCCCACTGCCCACCCTTCGGCGCGCGCGGCCGGCCCTTCACATAGGCGAAGGTCTTGTCGTCGGGCGCGATCAGCCCGGCGCGGGCGCCGCCCTCGATCGCCATGTTGCAGACGGTCATCCGGCCTTCCATCGAAAGATCGCGGATCGCCTCGCCCATGTATTCGATGACATGGCCGGTGCCGCCGGCGGTGCCGGTCTCGCCGATGATCGTGAGGGTGATATCCTTGGCCGTGACACCGAAGGGCAGGGTGCCGCGCACCTCGACCTTCATGTTCCTGGACTTCTTCTGGATCAGCGTCTGGGTGGCGAGCACATGCTCGACCTCCGAGGTGCCGATGCCGTGCGCCAGCGCGCCGAAGGCGCCATGAGTGGCGGTGTGGCTGTCGCCGCAGACGATGGTCATGCCGGGCTGGGTCAACCCTTGCTCCGGCCCGATGATATGGACGATGCCCTGGCGCACGTCGGAAACGTCGTAGATCTCGACGTCGAAATCGGCCGCGTTCTGGCGCAGGGTCTCGACCTGGATCCGGCTTTCCTCGTTGGCGATGCCCTTGGCGCGGTCGAGATCGGTCGGCACGTTATGGTCGGGGACCGCCGTCGTCTTCTCCGGCGCCCGCACCTTGCGCCCGGTCATGCGCAGCCCTTCGAAGGCCTGCGGGCTCGTCACCTCATGGACGAGATGGCGGTCGATATAGAGCAGGGAGGTGCCGTCCGGTGCCTCATGCACCAGATGGGCGTCCCAGATCTTGTCGTAGATGGTCTTTGGTGCGGACATGCTGTTCTCCCACGCGGGGGGCTGGCGATCGAGGCGGACGACGATGGCTGGGGGCGGGTCAGGCCCCGCCGAACAGTCGCACGCCCCGCCCGAAGAACCTCCAGGGCAGGCGCGCGTGGTCGTCCATGTCGAAGAGCCGCGTCATGCGCGGTGAAATACGCCCGAATCGGCTGGCCGACAAGAGTAGCCGCTCGCCGGTGCCGGTACCCGGAAAAAGGCTTCCGCGAATGGCCTCAGAGCGGCGCGCCGTTGCCCCAGAGCGCCGCGGAGGGGCGGATCTCGCCGACGACGAGCCCCCGGCGGTTGACTTGCGGCGCGGCCATGCGGCGCAACGCGGCGGGATCGTTCGCCTCGAGCACCCCCAGCCGGACGAGCAGAGCGGCGACGGCGCATTCGCTGGCGCGGGTTCCCCCGTCCTCGATCTTCAGCGCGAGGCCGAGGCCGCGCTCCGGCCATATGGCGACGAAGACACCCTCGGCGCCGGTCTTGACGGCGACGGCGCCGCCGGTCGCCGCCATCAGTTCGGAACTGGCCGCCCCCTCGCCATCGACGAGCAGGGGATGGGCGCGCATCGCCGAGACGAGCGCGGTCGCCGCCTCGCCGCGCGCGCGCCCCAGGCCGGCGGGATCGGCCATCCGCGCCATCGCCCAGGCGAGGCCATGGACAGTGGTGGCGAAGTTCGGCGCCGAGCAGCCGTCGATGCCGTAGCCCGGGCTGGGCGCGCCGGTCATCTCTTCGAAGGCGGCGCGGACGGCGCGCTGCACGACATGCTCCGGCTCGACATATTCCGGGTCGCCGCCAAGATGGCGGTTGAGGGTGAGAAAACCCGCGTGCTTGCCCGAGCAGTTGTTATGCAGCTGGCACGGCGCCTCGAACGCCTCACGCAGGCGGCCACGTTCCTCGCGGTCGTCGGGCACCTGCGACCCGCAGCGCAGATCCGCCTCCGACAGGCCGAGATCGGCGAGCCAGGCGGCGACCCGGCCGACATGCATCGCCGCGCCCCGGTGCGAAGCGCAGGCGAGCGCCAGCTGTTCGGAGGAGAGGTCCGCCGCGCCGCTCTCCACAAGTGGCAGGGCCTGAAGCATCTTGCAGGAAGAGCGCGGCAGGATCACCCGATCCGGATCGCCCCAGGCGGCGCGGATCTCGCCGCGCGCGTCGCAGAGGACGGCGTGGCCGCGATGCGCGGATTCCGCGAAGCCGCCGCGCCAGGCCTCGACCATGCAAACGCCCTCAATCATCGCCCGACTCCTCGACCAGATCGTCGCCCAATATCCCGCGCAGGTGACGAAAGGCCAGCCGGATCCTCGACTTCACCGTGCCAAGCGGCAAGCCGAGCCGCGCCGCGATCTCGGCATGGCTCCGCCCGTCGTAGAAGGCGGCGAGCAGGATCTCGCGCTGCTCCGGACCGAGACCGGCGAGGCCGGCGCGCAGCCGCGCGTCGCGCTCCGCCGCGGCCATCTGGTCCGCCCCGTCGGGCTCGGCTTCGAGCTGGAACGCCGGATCTGTGAAATCCGGGCTCGGGCGATGCGCGCGGCGAAGATGGTCGATCCGCCGGTTGCGGGCGATGGTGAAGATCCAGGTCGAGGGCGCGGCCCGCGCCGGATCAAACGTCTCCGCGCGGCTCCAGACGATCACCATCACGTCCTGGGCGATCTCGTCGGCGTCGCCCGAACCGATGCCCGAGCGCAAGACATAGGCCTTCACCCGGTGCGCGTAGCGGCCGAACATCTCGGCGAAAGCCGCGCGGTCGCGCGCGGCGATCAGCGCCATCAGGTCCGTGTCGCTGGCGGCGGAAAGTCCGGGGGACGGCGGCGCGGACATGAAGGGACGGCCTGATTCTCGCGGTTGCGTCGGTGTTTCGAGGGGGATCGATTTCGAACTCGCCATTCGGCGAAAAACGCGCAAGGGGGTAGATAAGTTGCCAGCGGTCGAGGTAAACTAGTGGAAGGACGTCGAGAAAAACAAGCCGGACCTTGGGGCGGATCGCGAACATTCCGCTCCATCGGACACGGACCGTTGAACGAGCAGGAGATACTTGACCCATGACGCCGAAGTCTTTTTCCGCGATTGTGTGCTGCCTCGCGCTCGCCCCGGCGCTGCCGGCGCTGGCCCAGGCGTCGAAGCCGGTCGCGACCCACACGGACTGGAGCGTGTTCGTCGCGGGCGAACCGAAGGAATGCTACATCGTCTCGCCGCCGAAGAGTTCGACCGCCAAGCGCGACGGCAAGGCGGTCGAGGTCGATCGCGGCGATATCCGCCTGTTCGTCACCTTCCGCCCGGCCGAAAAGGTCGTGGGCGAGGTGAGTTTCAACGCCGGCTATCCGTTCCGGTCGAGCGGCACGGTCGACGTCAAGGTCGGGGGCGAGACCTTCGGCATGAACCCGGGCCCCGCGCCCGACGCGCAGACCTGGGCCTGGCCCGCCTCGCCGGCCGAGGATGCGAAGATCGTCGCGGCGCTGCGGCGCGGCTCGACCGCGACCGTCACCGGCGTCTCGGCGCGGGGAACCACGACGGTCGATACCTTCTCGCTCTCGGGCTTCACCGCGGCGGTCGGCGACGCGGAGAAGCGCTGCGGCTGAACCACCCGCGGCGCGTGGGCTGGCGGAATCGGCGCGAATTGCTTATCTAGCAGCGCAGCGGGCGCTGTCGCGTCCGCCGTGTCGAATGAAGGCGCCCGAGACATGACCGCCATCGTGCCGATCCTGCGGGACGCGCTGACTCTGCCGCGCAAGCCGCGCGCCGAGGGGCCGCGCGACCTCGTCGGTCTCACCCGCGAGGAGATGCGGGACGCGCTGGTGGCCGCCGGCACGCCGGAAAACCTCGCGCGGATGCGGGTTGGCCAGATCTGGCAGTGGATCTACCACAAGGGCGCGCGCGATTTCGACGCGATGTCGAACCTCTCGCGCGACTATCGGGCACAGCTCGCCGGCACCTTCGCCATCTCGCGGCCCGAGGTGGTGGCGCGGCAGGTGTCGGCGGACGGCACGCGGAAATACCTGCTGCGCATCGACGGCGGGTCGGAGGTCGAGGCGGTCTATATTCCGGAGACGGATCGCGGCACGCTCTGCATCTCGAGCCAGGTCGGCTGCACGCTCACCTGTTCCTTCTGCCACACCGGCACCCAGCGGCTGGTGCGCAACCTGACCGCGGGCGAGATCGTCGGCCAGATCCTCGCCGCGCGCGACGATCTCGCCGAATGGGGCAAGGCACCCACCGACAAGAGGCTGATCTCGAACATCGTGCTGATGGGCATGGGCGAGCCGCTCTACAATTTCGAGGCGGTGCGCGACGCGATGCGGATCACCATGGACAACGAGGGCCTGTCGCTGTCACGCCGACGGATCACGCTCTCGACTTCGGGCGTGGTGCCCGAGATCGCGCGGGTCGGGTCGGAGATCGGCTGCCTCCTCGCCATCTCGTTCCATGCGACGACGGACGCGGTGCGCGACCAGCTGGTGCCGATCAATCGCAAATGGAACATAGCCGCGCTGCTCGACGCCTGCCGCGCCTATCCGCGGCTCTCGAACTCCGAGCGGATCACCTTCGAATACGTGATGCTGAAGGGTATCAACGATTCAGACGCCGACGCCCGGCGGCTGGTGAAGCTGATCGCCGGCATCCCGGCCAAGATCAATCTCATCCCGTTCAATCCCTGGCCCGGCGCCCCCTATGAGCGGTCGGATCCCGAGCGGATCGAAGCCTTCGCGACGATCGTGAACCGCGCGGGCTATGCGAGCCCGGTCCGCACTCCGCGCGGCGAGGACATCATGGCCGCCTGCGGCCAGCTGAAGAGCGCCTCGGAACGAGCGCGGAGGGCGCGGGCGGAGGCCCGGCCCGGCGCGTGAGAACCGGAGACCGATCATCCATCTGATATTGCATTGAATCTCCGCGTCGCGCGGCGCTTCGCGGCCTTGGCGATCGCGCGCGATTTGCCGGAACCGTTGCAGCGGCGCCACTTCCCGAATCTTTCGAATTAGGGTTATGTCAAGCTTATCAAGCAGTAATGACGCGGTCCGAATGGGCCCGAAAACAAACAACACGTGAGCAGGCATATGAACGAGTGGACAAGAGACATCGGGGGGGCCGGAGAAGGCCATTCCTTTCCCGACGAGACGGTTTCCCGCGATCTGTGGACCCGACGCAACGCCCTGGCGCTGACGGCCGGATTTCTGGCGCTCGGCGCGGTCCCGGCGCGAGCTTCAACCTATGCGCAGACGCCGCAGCCGCGGGCGACGAGCATCGTGATCTCGAAGTCGAACCGCGTCCTGGCACTGATGGCCGGTGAAAAGACGCTGAAGCGCTTTGGCGTCAATCTCGGCTTCGCGCCCGAGGGGCACAAGCAGCGGTCGGGCGACGGCCGCACGCCGGAGGGTCAGTATTTCATCGACCGGCGCAACCCGCGCAGCGAATTCTATCTCAGCCTCGGGATCAGCTATCCGAACGCGACCGACCTCGCCCGGTCGCGGGCGCTCGGGGTCAAGCCGGGCGGCGACATCTTCATCCATGGCGGCCCGAACCGCCAGTCGCGCCGGGGCCGGGACTGGACCGCCGGCTGCATCGCGGTGACCGACGCCGAGATGGAAGAGATCTGGTCGATGGTCCCGACCGGCGTGCCGGTCTTCATCCTCGCCTGAGCCCGACCGCGAACCTTTCGCGCCGGCGCTCCCCCGATGCCGCCGGCCGAACTTACCGCCCGATCAGCTGCACCCACCAGATCTTGCCGGTCGCTTCCTGATAGAAGGCGAAGCCGAAACCGCGAGCGGCGGGATCCATGATCACCTTCCGCGTATCGGCGAAGTCGAGCCAGCTCTTCAGCACGGTGAGATCGGAATCCGTACCTTCCGCGATATTCTCGCCGGCGACCTCGCCCAGATAGCCGGCGCGGAAGGCCCGCTCGCGCGGCGAGGTCAGGTCCGAGCCGAAATGCCAGGCGCGGCCCTGCACCGACATGTCGCGGGCCTGGGTGGCGGCGGCGGCGTTGAGCTCGGCCGAATATTGCAGCGCGCCAAGACCGGCCGAGGCGCGCACCGCGTTCACCGAATCGAGCTGCCGCAGCATGATGTCCTCGGTCTCGGCCGGCGTGATGCGCGGCGTTCCCCCCTGCTGCTCGGACGCGCAACCGACGAGGAGCAAGGCGACGGCGAGGGCGGCGAGGGTTGCGCGGATCATGGGGCGAGTACCGTTCTGGTCGAGTTACGCCAATGTGCTTATCGGCTTTCGATCCGGCGTTCAAACCCATTCATGGAACCTTCGCAAGATGTTGCCGGCTTCTTGCAAAAACATCGCTGGCAGAACTGTGAATTGCGGGTTCGTGTCGTTCACCATATTGTCGCGCGTTGCGCGCCTGCGCGCGACAGGCCGTCGAACCGGCCACGACCAGGCCGGCCACATGGACCCGAGAGGACTTCGATGACCCAGGACGTTATGAACCGCCGGCGCTTCGGTCGTCTGGCCCTCGGCGCCGCGGGCGCGCTGGCGGCGAGCGCGAGCGGCGTCCTGGCGGCGACCGAGGAAGACGTGCTCCAGAACGATTTCGTGCCCGACGCCCAGGACACGCCGCGCCTGCTGCGCCGGATCTCGGGTCTCAGCACGCGCCAGTGGCAGGACTATTTCAGCGACATCTCCCAGGATGCGATCCTCTGCGACACCAGCGACCGGGTGCTGCATTACTGGGGCGCCGACGGGTTCTATCGCATCTATCCGACATCGGTGCCCCTGACCGAGGAAATGACCCGGCGCGGTCGTACCACGATTACCCTGAAGCGGCCCGATCCCGAATGGCGGCCGACCGCCTCGATGCTGGAGCGCCATCCCGGCCTGCCGGCCTATGTCGGTCCGGGACCGGACAATCCACTCGGAATCCGAGCGCTGAACCTCGGATGGCCGGCCTATCGCATCCATGGGACCAATGATATCCGCAAGATCGGGCGACAGTCGTCCAGCGGCTGCGTCGGTCTTTTCAACGAGCATATCCTCGAGGTGTACGACCGTGCTCAGGTCGGTACCCCGGTGTTGCTAATTTGACAACACATGCGATTTACTCGGGCCGCCCGTTTTCGGCGATTGAAAACGCGGGGGAAAGTTGGTTAGTGTTCGGGCATTAGCTTGTCCGCTCGCAGGTCCGGGCGAGCTAGCAGTTTCGCAGACCCGCACTCTCTGAGGAGGACAACTAATGAAACTTATCGTAACGACGGCGACGGCTCTCCTGCTGGCCGGTCAGGCCTTCGCTGGGAACCTCGTCTTCGAAGCGCCCGCCGAGCCGGTCGTGGTCGCCGAGCCCGCCCCGATGGGCGGTTCGAACGCCGCTTGGCTGATCCCGGTCATCGGTCTCGCCGCGATCGCCTACGCGATCTCGAACGACGACTCCTGATCCGATAAAGACACGCCCGCGGTCTCCCGCGCCGGCCTCCCGTCGGGGAGACCGCGGGTCGAACTCCAGAGAAATGGCAGTGCCCACGGGTGCTGCCTTTTCGTTTTGCGAGCAGGCGGGCCGAAGGCCAGCGGGGATGTGCGAGATCCCTGAGCAGCGCGGGCGCCGCGCTGCCCTCTCGCCGGCCGATCGAGATGCGAGTGGCCCGCGAGTACCAGGCCATTTTCAAAGCCTTTCCTTCACGATCTCGACCGCCGGCGAGATCGTGAAGGGCCTGCTTGCCGGAGCAGGCCCGTCTTCGACGGTCGAGCCGAGCACATTCGCCCCGATTCAACTTTTCCGGGAAATCTGACTTCTCGCGCCCTACGCAAGCCTGCGCCGCCGCGGCGCGCTGCCACCGGCGGGACGGCGCGACGGCGAGGGCATTCGCGGCGGGTCCGCGAAAAGCAGACCCTGCGAGGCCCCGCGCTTCAGCGGGGGTTTCCGGTGTAAGGCAGGACGATCTCGATATCGACCAATCCCTGCCGCGGCCCGAGCCATTGCAACGTGCGCCAGACGAAGCCGGTCGAGACATCCGCGAAATGCAGGTTCTCGAAGCTCCCGGTCGGCCCAGCGCAGGTCTCGCTGACCTGCACGCCGCGGTGGCGCTGATCGAGGATCACCATCTCGGTCACATCGCCGAACTCGAACCGGCAGGTGAAGCTCAGGATCTGGCCCGCCGGCGTGATCGAGGGGAATTCGTAGGACCGCGTCACCTGCCGCGGCCACTGACCGGGCGGAATGGCGCGGGTCAGCGGATCGGGCTGGCTGGAAGTCGCCGAGAGCAGATCCCAGCCGAGCCCGCGCGACGCGGTCACCTGCGAACCGCGCAAGGTCAGCGTCTGACGCAGGCTGGAGGCATAGGTGACATAGCCGCCGTTGTTGCTGGCGGCGAAGAGATAGGTCGGCGACTGATCGGCCACCAGCCGGGCGCGGATCGTCGCCACGTCGGCCTTGTCGATCGCGGCGCGCGTCACAGGCTGGCCCTTGGCGGCGGCCGCCTCGTCCGGCGCGTCCCACGGGTTCACGGCGTTGACCGCCTCGACGAGAATCGGATTGAAGCCCTGATTGGTGCAGCCGGCGAGCAGCAGCGCGGCCGCCGCGAGGATCCTGCGCGTCATTGCCAGAAAGTCCCCCAGCTTTGCCGCAGATGATAGCGGTCATAGTCCCGCACGATCGGATAGAGCCGGTTCGACACATCGAGATTGGCGCCGCCGTCACGCGAGACCGAAGTCAGGCCGATGCTGTTGTTGGTCTTGGTCTCGAACGGCACGGTCCAGCGGAACGGGATCTCGAGCGTCACGCCCTTGTCGAAGCTGCCCTCGCCGAAATCCTCGGACGTGACGTCGGTCAGGGTGAAATAGGCGCCGACCGCCCAGCCGTTGGCGAAGCGTCGCGTCAGGTTGACGGTGCCGCCCCAGTCGCCAGCGAGGTAGCGGCCAGCCGAGAACTGGGTCTCGAGTCCGTAGTAGCCGGTTTCCCAATAGACCGAGGCGAGGCCCATCACCACGTTGTAGTCGTAATAGCCGAAGCCGAACGCATCGTCGAAGTCGCGCTGCGCCACCCAGTTGAGCTCGGCGCCGACGCCCCAGGACTGCTCGGCCGGCTTCCACAGGATCTCGCCGCTGACGCCACCGAACATGCGCTCGATCAGGCCCACCGAGGCGCGGCCATAGAGATCGCGGTCGAGCTTGAAGAGATAGTCGGCGGTCAGCTGCGTCAGCTTCGGCGCATAGCCCGAATAGTAGCGCGGCGCGTCGCTGCGCACCGGCGGCAGGTTGGTTTCGGACGGACCGGGATCGTCCGGGACGTTGATGAAGGGCTGGCTGACGTTCGCGGTCGCCGACAGGCCGGGCGCCATCTCCAGCCGGAAGCCGAGGTCGATATTGACGCCGAGCTTGATCGGATCGTTGGGCGTCAGCAGCACGAGATAGGGCGCCGGCACCAGGCTCCAGTCGAGTGAAGGATAGGCGTCGCGCACCCACGCAGTTGGCCCGAGCGAGGGAATGGCGCCCTGAAGCCCGATGCTGTCCCAACTCTTCAGCGTGGCGCCCGGCCGATCGACCTGGCCTTCGAAATCGCTCCGGTCGATGGTCGTCGTCGTGGTGACGAGATCGTCCTGCATCATGGTGACGCGGAAGGTCTCGACCGAGGCCGGCATCCCCGCGCTGAGCACCCGGGCGGTGCGACCGATCGCTTGCGGCTCCTCGTTGAAGCGCAGGTTGGTGACGACGACGTCGACCACGGTCGGCGCGACCTTCATCTCCTCGAGCCGCATGCCCTCGGCCTTCAGCACCTCGGAAAGCGCCAACGCCAGCTGGTCGCGGGTGGCCGGGTCGCTGGCCCAGGCGGTGCCGGTCGGCGCGTTCGGCTGCCGCGCGTTCACCGGCAGCGGTCCGGTGCCGAGATCCTGTGGCGTCAGCGGCTTGTTCGGATTGCCGCTGAGATTGATATTGAAGCCGATCGCGTCGCCGTACATGTAGTAGCCGCCGATCGTCACGCCCTCGCGCCAGCGATATTCAGCGCCGAAATTGAACGGCGACTTGCGCTCGAACGTCGAGGCCGAACTTTGCTGCTCGCGGTTGTAGGCGTCGGAGGAATATTCCGCCTTCAGCGTCAGGTTCTCGATCGGCGTGCGCCATTCGACCCCGCCGAACAGCGCCGCGTCCTCGCCGTGGAAGAAGGTGCCGAAGGCCACCTTGCCGCCCTCGCCAAAGTCGTTGTCGCGCTCGCAGAAGCTGCTCGACAGGGCGCAGAACGGGTTCTTGAAGCCACCGACTCCGCTCAGCCGACCCCAGCCGACGCCGCCAGTCAGGGTGAAGTCATTCGCCACGGTCTTGGATGCGACGATATATTCGCCGGAATAGACGCCGGTGCCGAGGAAATCGCGCAGCCCGATCGCCACCGCCGGGCGCCAGCCCTTCGCATCCTCGTCGAGCAGCTGAAATTGCAGGTCGAAGCTGCGGTCGTAGAGATCGTAGGAGGGATCGTAGATGCCTTCGTCGTTGGTCTGGCCCCAGTTCTTGATCGTCGAATAGCGCAGGGTCCCGGACAACCGCGGCAGGATCTGGAAGGTGAAGTTGCGCCGCGAGGTCTCGCTGAACTGGCTGTAGCCGATCGAAACCTGACCGTCCGGCTGTGCCTGCGCGCTCGGCATGTCGATGAGGCCGGTCGTGCCGTAGAGATTGAGGCTGGGGCGCGGCAATGGCGCCTGCTGGGCCGCGACGCCGGTCACGAGCGCCAGCCCCGAGGCCGAGGCCAGCGCCAAGGTGGCAAATCCAGCGCGGAGGCGCCTTTGCGACATCCAACCTACCTCAACCCGACCTTTGGCGCCGGTTCTAGCCATATTTTGTGCGAATCCTTGGCCGATCCGCGCGGGGATTGCCAGCCTTGAATGGCATCGCGTCAACTTTGTCCGCGTGCTGTTGCCCGCGGCCCTCAACCGCCCGCCGCGAGAATGCCCCGAAGTCCCGCACGATAGTCGGGATAGAGCAGGCGCAGGCCGAGCTCCTCGCGGAGGCGCCCGTTCGCGACGCGCTTTGACTCGGCATAGAAGCTGCGCGCCATCGGCGAGAGATCGGCCGCTTCGAAATCCACCTCCGGCGGCGGCGGCAGGCCGATGAGCTCGGCGGCGTAGGTCAACACATCCTGCGGCGGCGCGGGCAGGTCGTCGGCCAGATTGTAGGCGCGTCCGGGCGCGGGCCGGGCGATCGAGGCGAGCAGCGCCTGCGCGATGTCGGCGACGTGGATACGGCTGAAGACCTGTCCCGGCTTCATCACCCGCCGCGCCGTGCCGGCCCGCAGCCGGTCGAAGGCGCTGCGCCCCGGCCCGTAGATGCCGGCGAGCCGAAAGACATGCGCGGGCAGTCCGCTCGCACGCCAGGCCGCCTCCGCCGCGACGCGCCATTCGCCCCGCGCATGGACCGGACGGAGGGCGCTTTCTTCGTCCACCCAGGCGCCGCCATGGTCGCCATAGACGCCGGTGGTCGAGAGATAGCCGACCCAGTCGGGTCGCGCCGCCGCGAGGTCCCCGGCATGGCGGAGCAGCACGGGGTCGCCCGTCGCGTCCGGCGACGCGGAGATGAGCAGGTGGCTCGCCTGCCGGATCGCCGCTCCGACCGCCGCCCCGTCCGTCCAGTCGACCGGCTCGACGCCGGCCGAGCGCATCGCCGCCGCGCGATCCCGCGATCGTGTGGTTCCGATCAGGCGCCAGCCCGCCGGCGCGCTTGCCGCCAGCGCCTCGGCCGAGTACCCATGTCCCAGCGTCAGGAGAACCCTTCCGGCCATGCCGACCTCCGCGTTGTGGCGGACCCCCATTTAGGAGAACGCGGCCCCTATGCGAAGCCTTTTCCTCGCGCTGTCCCTCGCCGCCGGCTCCGCCGGCGCGACGGCGGCCGAGATCACCCGGGTCGAGGACTGCGCGCCGGCGATCGCCGCCGACCCCGCCGCCGCCCGCGAGCAGGCATCGGTCTGGTACCGGCTCGGCGGCGGCACGGCGGCGCGGCTCTGCGAAGCCTCGGCGCTCGAAGCGATGGGCGCGGACGCCACCGCCGCCCAACTGCTGACCGGGCTGGCACAAAACACCAACCGCGTGATGAGCGTCCCGCTCCGCGTCTCGATCATCGAGGACGCTGGGCGGCTCTGGCTCGCCGCCGGTCGGGCCGATCTCGCGCGTGAAACGCTCGCCTCCGCCGACCGGCTGAGCCCGCCGTCCGCCGCGCGGCTGATCCTGCGCGCCCGGGCCGAGGCGGCCGAGGACGACTGGACCGCCGCCGAGGCGAGCCTGAGCGCCGCGCTGGCGGAGGAGCCGGACAACGCCCGCGCCCGGGCGCTGCGCGCCGCCACCCTGCGCCAGCTCGGCGACCCCGCGGCCGCGCTCGCCGAGGCGAACCGCGCCCGCGCCGAGGATCCGGACCTGCCCGAGGCGATGTTCGAAGCCGCCGCCGCGCTGGCCGAGACCGGCGACACCGAGGCCGCGAGCCAGCTCTGGCTCGATCTCATCGAGACGCACGGCGACGGCGACCTCGCGGTCCTTGCGCGCCGCAACCTCGGCGCCATTAACTAAGCGGTGGTTTGACAGCTCCGGCGCCCGCCCCTAGGGTGCCCGGCGGGTTTTGGGAAGATGTTCATGTCGCTTGAGTCACTTAAATCGATCGCGCGTATTCCGAAGCGCTACTGGAGCCGCTTCAACACGCAGTATCTCGCCCCGCGCGGACTCGGGAGCTGGCGGCCGCTGGTGCCGGTCGACACCTTCACGGTCTCGGTTTCGGAGGCGGTCGACAAGCTGCTGGAGCGCGAGTCGCCCGAGGCACTCGGCGATTACCTGGAATTCGGCGTCAGCCGCGGCACCTCGCTCTCCTGCGTCTATCGCGAGTTCCGGTCGCGCAAGATCGACCATGTCCGGATGTTCGGCTTCGATTCATTCGAGGGCATGCCCGAGGAATCGGCCGACGAAGGCTGGACGCCCGGCGCCTATCGCTCGACCCTGTCCGCGACCCGCGCCTATATGGCCTCGCAGGGCGTGAAATTCGACGGGGTGGAGCTGATCAAGGGCTGGTTCGACGACACCGCGACGCCGGAAACGCGCGAGCGGCTGGGGGTCACCAAGGTCAGCCTTGTCGACTACGACTGCGACACCTATTCGGCGACCAAGGTCGCGCTCGCCTTCAGCCTGCCGCTGATCCACGATCAGGCCGTGGCGATCTTCGACGACTGGGGCGCCCGGTCCGAGCGAAACATGATCGGCCAGCGCGAAGCGTTCCAGGAAGACATCGCCGAGCCCGGTGAATTCACCTACGAGCCGCTGCGCGCCTACAACGCCAATTCCCGCGTCTTCCTGCTGACCCGCGTCAAACCCAGCGCCTGACGGGCGCGACCCGTCGGTTCATACAGGTTTGCTAACCTGGAGAGCAGTCGTTTCGCGCCAACGGGCGCGAAACAAGCCAAAAGACTCGCGCGCACCGCGCGCGCGGTCTGGGCGGCAAAGGCCGCCCTCCCGCCACCTCAAGGCGCGATCGAGCAGCAGCCGGTGAGCAACCTCGGCGCACCCCCGTCCTCCAGCACCGCGTCGATGCCGAGCCCGAAGACCCGGTCCGACATCCCGTCCGAACATTCGCGCGGGCTGACGAAGGCGGTGATCCCCGCCACCTTGCCCCGCGCCACCAGCGCCCGCGAGGCGGGTCGCGGCACCCCCTCCAGCACCGCCGTCAGGCCGAGGACCTTGCCCGCCCCGTCCGCCGGGGAATAGCGCAGCGCCTTGTCCTCGGGCCATATCGACCAGAAAGGCTCGGTCCCGAAGCAGCGCAGCCCGCCGGGCAGCGCGCCCTCCGCCCAGGGGTCCGGCCCGGCGGTGAGATGGCTGAGCGCGACCCAGCCGCTTGTCTCGCCGATATTGATCCGTCCCCATTCGCCACCGGCGTCGCGCCCGACCACCTCCACCCCCGTCGCGTCCGGCGCCAGCGTTCCGACGACCTCCGCCTTGGCGTCGGGCGCCGCCCGGACATTGAGCTTGTCGCCCGCGCCGACCCCGGTCACGGCGAAGAGCGCCGGCGGCGTCTGCGCCGCCGCGGCCTGCGCCGCGAGCAGGAGCGCGGCGAGTACCAGAGCCGCCCTCACCCTGCCATCTCCGGCAGTGACCGCTTGCGCCCGACCTCGTCCACCGCCACGAACACGAACCGCGCGCCCGCCACCTTCATCCTTTCGTCCGCCGGCTGCCGATGCACCCAGGCCTCGACATCGATGGTCATCGAGGTGGTGCCGAGCCGGATGATTTCCGCGTGGATCGAGATGACGTCGCCGACCCACACCGGCCGCAGGAACGTCATCTCGCGCACCGCGACCGTCGCCACCCGGCCGCGGGCACGCCCCCGCGCCAGCACCGAGGTGCCGAGATCCATCTGTGCCATCAGCCAGCCGCCGAAGATATCGCCGTTGGCGTTGGTATCGGCCGGCATCGCGATGGTCTGCAGCGCCAGCGTCCCCGTCGGTTCGATCTCGGTCATTCCATCTTCCCAATGTCCCGACGCATCCGCAGCAGAAATCGCCGCCGGCTTCAAGCTCCAGGTTTGCATCACGCGGCGCGGCGGTCCATAGACGAGTCGAACCCGAGCGCCCCCGATGGAGATCCCGATGAACTACGAGAAGATCGTCGTGACCCTGCGCCGCCTCGCGCTCGAGGCCGGAGCGGTGATCATGGCGATCTACGAGGCCGACGATTTCGAGGTCCGGTCCAAGTCCGACGCCTCACCGGTCACGGACGCCGACGAAAAGGCCGACGCGCTGATCGCCGCCGGGCTCGCCGCCGCCTTTCCGGCGATCCCCGCCGTCACCGAGGAACAGCGCGACAGCCACGCCATCTCCGCGCCGGTGTTCTTTCTCGTCGACCCGCTGGACGGGACCAAGGAATTCGTGCGGCGCGGCGGCGACTTCACCGTGAACATCGCGCTCGTCGAAAACGGCGTGGCGACCCGCGGCGTGGTCTACGCCCCGGTGACCGGTCGCCTGTTCTACACCGACGCGACCGGCGAGTCGGTCGAGGAAGCGGCGCCCCACGCCCTGGACACCATCGGCCGGACGGTGCCTCTCAAGGTTTCCGCGCCCGATCCCGCCGGCCTCGTCGTCGTCGCCTCCAAATCGCACCGCGACCGGGCCACCGAGGAATATATCGCACGCTATCCGGTCAGTTCCTTCCGCTCGGCCGGCTCCTCGCTCAAGTTCTGCCTGGTGGCGGCGGGCGAGGCCGACCTTTATCCTCGGCTCGGCCGCACCATGGAATGGGACACCGCGGCCGGTCAGGCGGTGCTGCTCGGCGCCGGCGGCCGCGTGGTTCGGATGGATGGCCATGCGCCGCTGACCTACGGCAAGCCCGGCTTCGAGAATCCGTTCTTTCTCGCCTACGCGCCCGGCGTGTCGCTCGTTTCCTGAGGCCGCCCCTTGGCTCTGATCGTCATCCCCGCGCGCTACGCTTCGACCCGCTACCCCGGCAAGCCGCTCGCCGAACTGCGCGGCGCGGGCGGCGTCGCGCGCAGCCTGATCCGGCGCAGCTGGGACGCGGCCATGTCGGTGCCCGGTATCGACCGGGTGGTCGTCGCCACCGACGACCAGCGGATCGCGCAGGCGGCGACAGCCTTCGGCGCCGAGGTGGTGATGACCCCCGAGAGCTGCCGCAACGGCACCGAACGCTGCGCCGTCGTCAGCCGCGACTTCGCCGCGCATGACATCGTCGTCAATCTGCAGGGCGACGCGCCGCTGACCCCGCCCTGGTTCGTCTCCGCCCTCGTCGAAGCAATGCGCGCGGACGAGGGGATCGCCGTCGCGACGCCGGTGCTCCGCTGCGACGCCCAGGCGCTCGCAGGCTTTCTCGAGGACCGCCGACAGGGTCGGGTCGGCGCCACCACGGCCGTCTTCGATGGCTCGGGGCGCGCGCTCTATTTCTCCAAGGAGGTGCTGCCCTACACCGGGCGGCCGCTCGGCCCCGGCGAGGAGATCCCGGTCTTCCACCATGTCGGCGTCTATGCCTACCGGCGATCCGCGCTCCGCGCCTATCCGGATTGGCCCGTCGGTCCGCTTGAGACCTGGGAGGGGCTCGAGCAGTTGCGCTTCATGGAGAACGGGACTCCGGTGCGATGCGTGACGGTCGAATCCCGCGGCCAGGCCTTCTGGGAACTCAACAACCCCTCGGACATTCCCCGGATCGAAGCGATCCTCCGGCAACTCGGGCTCGATTGAGCGGCGATTGCCCAGTGCCTCGTAACGGTTCATTATCGACTTGCCGATATGCGAAATGGGGCCGTGCCTCTCCTGCGACAACGGAACCAATCTGACTTTGCGATATTCTGTAATAGGAGCTATGCCGGTGGATGCGGCCATTGGGCGCGCATGGCGGGTAAAGGGTGTGAATGGGGATATCGATGAAGAACAAGGTTACGAAGGCGGTACTTCCCGTCGCCGGTCTCGGAACGCGCTTCTTGCCAGCGACCAAATCCGTTCCAAAGGAAATCCTGCCGCTGGTTGATCGGCCGCTGATCCAGTATACGATCGACGAAGCCCGCGCCGCCGGCATCACCGAATTCATCTTCGTCACCTCGCGCGGCAAGAGCGCGCTCGAGGACTATTTCGACGGCGCGCCGGAGCTTGAGGCGGCGCTGCGCGAAGGCAAGAAGACCCACCTGCTCAATGTGCTGAAACAGACCAACATGGACAGCGGCGCGGTCGCCTATGTCCGCCAGCAGGAGCGCCGCGGCCTCGGGCACGCGGTCTGGTGCGCCCGGCGCCTGATCGGCGACGAGCCCTTCGCGGTGATGCTGCCCGACGATGTGATCGACGCCGACACCCCCTGCCTGCGGCAGATGGTCGAGGCCTATGCCGAGCACGGCGGCAACATGGTCGCGGCGATGGAAGTGCCGACGGCCAATGTCTCGTCCTATGGCATCCTCGACGTCGCCAACCCGACCTCCTCCTCCTTCAAGGTACGGGGCATGGTCGAGAAGCCGAAGGCCGATCTGGCGCCATCGAATCTCGCGGTCATCGGCCGCTATATCCTGTCCCCGGACGTGCTGACCAATCTCGACGACATGAAGGAAGGCGCCGGCGGCGAGGTGCAACTGACCGACGCGATCGCGGCCGAGATCGCCGCCCGCGACAATGTCTATGGCTATCGCTTCAAGGGTCGGCGCTTCGACTGCGGCTCGCAGGCCGGCTATCTGCAGGCAACCGTCGCCTTCGGCATCGCCCGGTCCGAGTTCCGCGAGGAATTCCTCGATTTCCTGCGCGCCTGCGTCGACCTTGAGACCCCCAAGCCCGAAAAAATCGCCGCGCGCGGCTGATCCGAAGATAAGGCACTCTGAATGGGGCCGCCCTCGCGGCCCTTTCTTGCAAAACGAGATTGACCCGCGGTTGTCGGCGCGTCACGCGGACGAAGGTCCGCCCGACCTGGGCGCCGGACAAGGCGCGGTCTCCGCGCCCGACATTTGCGATCCGACTTCGCAGCCCTCAGACGAATGCCCGGACCGCTGGGGGGTGGGCATAGGACCCCGGAACCGGCTCGCGTGCGGATCGGACCGGCCCCGCGCTCATTCGCGGCTCGACGCGCGAACCGGAGCAAACGGATTTCCGTAGCCCAACCTGATAGAAAACCCGGCGCCGTGAGGGAGTATCCCCACCGGGGCCGGCTGGGGGTCTTTCAGGCCGCCTGTTCCGCCTTGCCGTCGGTCAGAATCGCATAGATCGCCGAGGGGTCGAAGGTCGAGCGCAGCTTGGCACAGACCGCCTCGCTGCGCAGCGTGCGCGAGACGCGGGCCAGCGCCTTCAGATGCTCGGCCCCCGCCGTTTCCGGCGCGAAGAGGGCGAAGACAAGATCAACCGGCTGACGGTCGACGGATTCGAAATCCACCGGCTTCTCCAGCCGCGCGAACAGGCCGATCACATGGCTGACCCCGGCGAAGCGCGCGTGCGGAATGGCAACGCCGCGCCCGACCCCGGTCGGGCCCAGCGCCTCGCGATCCATCAGCGCCTTGTAAACCGTCGCCGACGGCAACTTGTAGACCTGCTCGGCGATGTCGGCGAGATCCTGCAGCAGCCGCTTCTTGCTGGTGGCTTTCACCGGCGCCCTGACCGCGTCTACGCTGATGATATCCGAAAGCTCCATCCCGGGCCCTCCCTCGACGGTGTAAGCGGGTCTACTGGGTGTTCCTGGGGTCGATCCAGCCAATATTGCCGTCGTCGCGTGTATACACCACATTCACGCCGCCATGCGCGTCATTCCTGAAAACAAGTAAATGCGCCCCGGCGAGCTCCATCTGCATTACCGCCTCCCCGACCGAGAGGAACGGAACCTGCGTTTCCATTTCGGCGACGATCACCGGCTGCAGGCTGTCCGGCTCTGTATAGTCCGCGTCGTCCAGCGCGCCGCCTTCCAGAATGTAGGACTGGGCCCCCATCGCTTCGATCGGGACCTCGCGCGCGCGATGATGGTCCTTCAGCCGGCGCTTGTACCGGCGCAGCTGCTTTTCCATCCGCTCGACGGCGCCCTCGAACGAGGCATAGACCTCATGCGCGCGCGCCTTGGCCTGCACCGTCATGCCGGTCGCGAGATGCACCGATGAATCCGAAATGAATTCGTGGCGGTCCTTCGAAAAGGTCACCACGGCGTCCACGGGGCGATCGAAGAACTTGCCGACGGTCTCGTTCAGCCGGTCCTGCACGTGGGTGCGCAACGCATCCCCGATGTCGATCTGTTTCCCGCTGACATGAATGCGCATGCTTTGCCCCTGTGTGTCGTCGACCCTCGGATCGACAAGTTCCGGACCGGACCGCCAGCCGCCGGCGGACCTATGTATGGGTGCTTCGTCCTTGTCAACGCGCCACGCCAAGGTCCCGCTCCATCGACCGACTTCAAGCTTTGGCGAAGCCCGTCTTGAGGCGCCTGCGCTCGACGGAGGAGAGAATGCCCATCCCCTCACGGTATTTCGCAACCGTGCGGCGTGCAATATCAATCCCGGAGTCCTTCAGGATCGCCACGATTTTGTCGTCGGACAGCGCACGGGAGCCCGCCTCGGCCTGAATCACCTGCCGGATGCGTTCCTGCACGGCGGTGGCCGAGAATTCAGCGCCGCCTTCCATGCTCCGGATGGCGGCGCTGAAGAAGTAGCGCAGCTTCAGGTTGCCATGCGCGCAGGAGAGATACTTCCCCGCGATCACACGGCTGACGGTCGATTCATGAAGGCCAAGCCGATCGGCGACCGCGCGCTGGGTCAGCGGCCTCAGCTCGCCGACGCCGGTCTCGAAGAAACGCTCCTGGTGCAGCACGATCTCCGAGGCGACGCGCAGGATGGTGCGCGCGCGCTGCTCGAGGCTGCGCACCAGCCAGCTGGCGCTGGCGCTACATTCCGAGATATAGGCCCGCGCCGCGCTGTCCTTGCCGGCGAATCGCGCCTTGTAGACATTGTTCATCAGCACCCGCGGCAGCGTCTCGGTATTGAGTTCGACCGCCCAGCCGCCCGCGCTGGTCCGCGCCACATAGACGTCCGGGATCGCGACCTGCACCTGTTCCACGGCGAAGCGCAGGCCCGGCTTCGGGTCGAGCGCGCGCAGCTCGGCCAGCATGTCGGTCATGTCCGCCGCGTCGACGCCGCAGATCGCCCGCAGCTCGACCAGCCGGCCGGCGGCGGCGAGGCTCAGGTTTTCAAGAAGCGCGAGCATCGCCGGATCGAGCCGGTCGAGTTCGCGGAGTTGCAGCGCAAGGCATTCGCGCAGGTTCCGCGCGCCGATCCCCGCTGGATCGCAGGCCTGCACGAGGACGAGGCCGCGATTGAACTCCGCCGCGCTCAGGCGGTGGCGCGCCCGCACCTCCTCGGCCGGCGCGCGCAGATAGCCGTCGTCCTCCAGCTCGTCGATCAGGATCAGCGCCGCCTCGCGCGTCTCCGCCGACGCGCGCATGGCGCCGACCTGTTCGCGCAGGTGGCCGCGCAGGCCGATCTCCGCCGCCATCGTGTCGAAGGCGCCGAGGTCGCCGCCGCCCACGCCCAACGCGCGGCCGGGCGCCGGCGCGGCCGATGGCGGGGCCATCTCCAGCAGCGGGTTCTTCTCGATTTCGCCCGCCACGTAGTCCGCGAGTTCGAGATTGCTCATCCGCAGCAGCTTGATCGCCTGACGCAGCTGCGGCGTCATCACCAGCGTCTGGTTCTGACGGATCTCGATGCGTGGCGACAAGGCCATCAGCGCACGTCCTCAGATTCTGAAACTGTCTCCAAGATAGACCCGCCGGACGTTCTCGTCTCCCACGACTTCCTCCGGCGTCCCGGCCATCAGCACCGAGCCGTTGTGCAGGATATAGGCGCGGTCCACGATTTCGAGCGTCTCGCGCACGTTGTGGTCGGTGATCAGCACGCCGATCCCGCGATCGGTCAGATGCCGGACCAGCCGCCGGATGTCGGCCACCGCCAGCGGATCGACACCGGCGAAGGGTTCGTCGAGCAGGATGTATTTCGGTTGCGTGGCGAGGCAGCGGGCGATCTCGACACGCCGCCGCTCGCCACCCGACAGGGCAATGGCCGGTGCGCGCCGCAGATGCGTGATCGAGAATTCGCCGAGCAGCTCGTCCAGCAGTTCGTGCCGCTTCTCGGCGTCGTCGATCGAAATCTCCAGGATCGAGGAGATATTGTCCGCGACGTTCATCCCGCGAAAGATCGAGGCTTCCTGCGGCAGATAGCCGATGCCGAGCCGGGCGCGGCGATACATCGGCAACCAGGTCACGTCCTGGCCATCGACGCGGATCGTGCCGGTATCCGGCGGCACCAGGCCGGCGATGGCATAGAAGCAGGTCGTCTTGCCGGCGCCGTTCGGCCCGAGCAGCGCGGCGACCTCGCCCCGGCGCAGGCTCAGGCTGACGTCGCGGAGGACGGGACGCTTGCGGTAGCTCTTGCCAAGCCCCTCGACCACCAGGCCGCCGCCGCCGGGATCGAGCGTCGCCGGCTCCAGCTCGGGGCGCGGGTTCATTTCGACTTCGCCGGCGTGAAGATGGTCTGGACGCGGCCCTTCAGGATCCCGGTGCCGGCATTGAGATCGATGCGCAGCGTCTGGCTCGACAGGGCGTTCTTGCCCTGGGTCAGCAGCACGTCGCCCTCCATCTCGACGATGCCGGTCGCCACCTCGTAGGTCGCGGTCTTGCCCTCGGCGGCCTCGGTGCCGTTGCTGAGCGTGACGTTGCCGCTCGCTTTCAGCCGCTCGATCTGCCCGGTCGCGCCGCCACCCGTCGCCCCGCCGGCCCCCGCGGCCTCGCCCCGGTAGAAGACCTCGACCCGGTCGGCCGCCAGCCGCAGCGTGCCCTGGCCGACCTTGACCGTGCCGGTGAAGATCGCGGTGCCCGCCCCCTGGTCGATTTGCAGCGCGTCCGAGGTGATCTCGACCGGCAGGGTCGAATCGTGTTTCAGCCCGCCGAAGGGCACGCTGGTTTCCTGCGCGACGGCCGCGCCGGACCACAGGGTCGCCACCGCGAGCATCACCGGCGCGAGACTGGACAGGCGCATCAATTCTCCGCTCCCTCGGCCGATCCCGGCACAGCCCCGGACCCCTGGCCGGACGGCGGATGGTATATCAGCCGAACGCCGTTTCCGAATGAAATCAATCGCGGACCCTCCTTGCCGCCCTTGGTTCCCGCCGGCTCGACCCGCAGGGTTCCGGCGTCGATCCGGCCCATCGGTCCCTCGGTCGATACCGCCTCGGTCGCTTCCATCACGCCCTTGCCGAGATCGACTGTCATCGCTTCGGACCGCAGACCGTAGCCATCGGAGGTGTCGATCCGCACCTTTCCGCCGAGGCTCAGCCGCTGCGAAGCAATGTCGAGCTCGCCGGTCGCCGCCGTCAGATCGACCGTCGGCCCGTCCGCCAGCCGCATCTCGCCGGTCAGCCGCGTCATGGTCGCCTTGGTCGGCGGCGCGGCGTCGGGCACGACCAGATCGGCCGTGAAGCGGAAACGGTCTTCCGCCTCGGTGGTCCCGGTCAGCGTCGGATTGGTGACCCGCAGCCCGCTGCCAAGCGCCGCCATGTCGCCTTCGGAGAACTGGATCGCGCCGCCGGCCGGACCGTCTTCGCCCTGGATCAGGAACAGCGCCGACAGCATGCCGAGTGCCACCAGGGGCAGGCCGACCTTCAGGATCGCCACGATCCGCGAGCGCAGGTCGCGGCCGCCGCCGGTATCGCCGCTGCCACCGGCGGTCATCGCTCAGACCACGCCAGCGCGCAGGCAGTCATGAACGTGCAGGATACCGACCGGCCGCTCCGGCGCTTCCGGGTCGGTGGCGAAGAGCGTGGTGATCTTGCGCGCGTTCATGATGCCGAGCGCCTCCGAGGCCAGCGCCGTGGAGGAGATCGTCTTCGGTCCCCGCGTCATCACCTCGCCCGCCCGCCGTTCGAGGAGGCCGGCCATGTTCCGCCGCAGGTCGCCGTCGGTGATGATCCCGACCAGCGCGCCGTCGTCGCCGACCACGCCCGCGACGCCGAAGCCCTTGGCCGAGATCGCCAGCAGCGCCTCGGTCATCGGCGTCTCCGGTCCGATCAGCGGCATCTCCGCGCCCGAATGCATCAGGAGGCCGACGGTCGCCAGCCGCGCGCCGAGCCGCCCGCCCGGATGGAAGTCGCGGAAATCCTCCGGTGTGAAGCGCCGATGCTCCATCAGCGCCACCGCCATCGCATCGCCGAGGGCAAGCGTCATGGTGGTCGAGGTGGTCGGGGCGAGCCCGACGGAACAGGCCTCCGGCGCGGGGGGCAACAATACGCCGACATCCGCCTGGCGCATCAGCGTGCTCTCCGCCCGCCCGGCGACGGCGATCAGCGGAATGCCGAAACGCTTGGCATAGGCGATCATGTCGGCGAGCTCCGGCGTCTCGCCGGAATTGGAGAGGAGAAGCACGACATCGCCGGCGGTGATCATCCCGAGATCGCCGTGGCTCGCCTCGGCCGGATGGACGAACATCGCCGGTGTCCCGGTCGAGGCCAGCGTCGCCGCGATCTTGCGCGCCACATGTCCGGACTTGCCCATCCCGGAGACGATCACCCGCCCGCGCGCCGCCAGCATCAACCGCAGCGCCGCTGCGAAATTCGCGCCGAGGCCGGCGCCGAGTTCGTCCAGCGCCGCCGCCTCGACGGCGATCACCCGCCGCCCGGTGGCGATCAGCCGCGCCTCGTCCGGCACCGCCGCGACCCTGTTCATCGCGCGCGCCCCTCAGGCATGGGCGAAGATATCCACCTCGGGCCAGCCGGCGAGATCAAGCTCCGCCCGCCGCGGCAGAAACTCGAAACAGGCGCGCGCGAGGCCGGTCCGTCCCTCGCGCTCCAGCCGCGCGTCCAGAACCTCACGCAGCCGGTGCAGATACAGCACGTCGGACGCCGCGTAGTCCATCTGCGCGGCGCTCAGCGTCCCGGCGCCCCAATCGCTCGATTGCTGCTGCTTGGAGATATCGACCTCCAGCATCTCGCGCAGCAGATCCTTCAGCCCGTGCCGGTCGGTGTAGGTGCGCACCAGCTTCGAGGCGATCTTGGTGCAATAGACCGGCGCGGTCAGCACGCCGAAGCGGTTGAGCAGCACGGCGATATCGAACCGCCCGAAATGAAACAGCTTCAGCACCGAGGGATCGCCCAGCATCCGCGCGAGGTTCGGCGCCGCCGTCTGGTCCCGCGCCACCTGGACCAGATGCGCGTTTCCGTCGCCGCCCGACATCTGCACGAGACAGAGCCGGTCCCGGCCCGGGATCAGCCCCATGGTCTCGCAGTCGATCGCTACCACCGGCCCGAGATCGAGCCCGTCCGGCAGATCGCCCTGATAGAGATGGTTTGCCATGGATCAGCCCCCGATGCCCTTGCCCGCCTGTCGGCCGAGGCGCGCGGCTTGCACGGGGAGAAGTGGTGCCCAGGAGAGGACTCGAACCTCCACGACCTTTCAGTCACTGGCACCTGAAGCCAGCGCGTCTACCATTCCGCCACCTGGGCAGGCGCCGATTGCGCGGAGATATACGCGGCCCCCGGCGCTGTCAACGCCACCCGCGGCCAACAGCCGACGGCCTCAGAACGCCATCTCCGGGACATCGCCCTTGATGATCAGCCGGGCGGAGGTCGCGGCCTCGATCTCGGCGACGCCAACGCCCGGGCCGCGCTCGCGCAGGACCAGCCCCGCCTCGGTCGGCTCGATCACCGCCATCTCGGTCACGATCAGGCTCACCCGCCGCGCGGCGGTCAGGGGCAGCGTGCATTCCGGCACGATCTTCGGCTCGCCCTTGGCGGCGTGCACCATCGCCACCACCACCCGCCGCGCGCCGGCGACGAGATCCATCGCGCCGCCCATGCCCGGCACCATCTTGCCCGGCACCATCCAGTTGGCGAGATAGCCCCGCTCGTCGACCTGCAGCCCGCCAAGCACGGTCATGTCGAGATGCCCGCCGCGAATCAGCCCAAAACTCATCGCGCTGTCGATCGAGGCCGCGCCGGGCACCGCGGTGACGAAGCCGCCGCCGGCGTCGGTCAGGCTCGCGTCCTCCATCCCCTCCGGCGGGCGCGAGCCGAGGCCGATCACCCCGTTCTCCGCCTGGAAATAGACCTGTTTCTCCGCCGGCACATAGTTCGCGACCATGCTCGGCAGGCCGATGCCGAGATTGACCAGCCAGCCCGGTTCGATCAGCGCCGCCACCCGGCGGGCGATGACGACCTTCGGATCCATGACTCCCGCCCCGTCCATCACGCCGCCCTCGAAACGATATGGTCGATCAGCACGCCCGGCGTCTTCACCGCGTCGGGCGGGATGGCGCCGACGGGCAAGATATGCTCGGGTTCGGCGATCACGGTGGTCGCGGCGAGCGCCATGACCGGATTGAAGTTATGCGCCGTCAGTTGATAGGCGAGATTGCCGCTGTAGTCGGCGGTGAAGCTGCCGATCAGCGCGAAATCACCCTTGATCGGCTTTTCCAGCAGATAGGGCTTGCCGTCGATCTCGATCACCGGCTTGCCCTCGGCCACGATGGTGCCGATGCCGGTCGGGGTCAGCACACCGCCGAGACCGACGCCACCGGCCCGGATCCGCTCGACCAGCGTGCCCTGCGGCACCAGTTCGACCTCCAGCTCGCCCGCGATCATCTTCTTCTGGGTTTCGGGGTTCAATCCGATATGCGAGGCGATGATCCTGCGGAACGCGCCGGAGGTGACGAGCTTGCCGACGCCGATCCCCGGCAGCGCGGTGTCATTGCAGACCAGCGTCAGGTCCTTTGCCCCGCGGGCCACCAGCGCGTTGATCAGACGGTGCGGCGAGCCGACACCCATGAACCCGCCGATGAGAACGGTCGATCCATCCCGCACCAGCTCGGCCGCCTCGCTTGCCTTGATCGCCTGCTTCATCATCGCTCGATTCGTCACCCCCGTGGCAGCACCCGATTCCTGCCGCCAGTTTGACCCGCCGCGGCGCCGAAAGCCACTTCGCAGTCGCACTCGCGCGACCGAACGGGGAACCTCATCCCCGACCCGGCGTTTCCGAGGCATTCCAACAGACAAATGAGAGAAAACGATGCAGGACCTGACCATGACCCACGACCATATCCGCGCCACCACGGTGAACGGCACGGACGTCTTCAACGCCGACGGCGAGCATATCGGCCATATCGACGACATCGTGCTGTCCAAGGTGGCTGGCAACGCCGTCTATGCGATCATGTCCTTCGGGGGCTTTCTGGGGATCGGCGAGAGGTATCACCCGCTGCCCTGGCAGAGCCTGTCCTATGACGAGAATCGCGGCGGCTATGTCGTCAACCTGACGCGCGAGCAGCTGGAGGGTGGTCCGAACTACGAGCGCGGCCGCGAGCCGAACTGGAATGATCCAGAGTTCGAGGGCTCCATCTCCCGCTACTACGGCTATCCAATGTTCTGACCGGCCACGATCCGCGATGCCTGCCGGGCATCGCGGTACCGGGCCACGCCGGACCGAAAGGCCACCACGATCGTCGGACCATGGTCCGATGCGCCATCCGCGGCGCCGACGTACCTTTTCCTCAGCGGACCAACAATGGTCGAGTTCGAAGGGGAATGTACCAATGCCCACCAAGAGAATCCTGTCCCGCCTTGCATCGACCGTCGCGGCCGGCGTCCTTCTGGCCACTCTGCCCGCCGCGCCCGGACTCGGGCCGAACGGCGCGACGCTTCAGGCCCCCTACGCTTTCGCAAAGGATGGCCGTGACGATGACAGCGGCAAGGGCGGCGGCAAAGGCGGCAAGAGCGACGACAAGGGCGGCGATGACCACGGCGGAAGCGGCGGCGGCGGAAAGGGTTCCGGCCGGTCGGGTGGCGATGACAGCTCCGGCCGGGGCTCTGACGACAACTCCGGTCGCGGCCACGACCGCGGTTCCGACGACGCCGACGACGGCCGCGGGGGGCACTCCGGCCGCGGCGGAGACGACGACGGTTCGGACGATCGAGGGTCGGACGATCACCACCAGGACGACCGCGGCTCCGACGATCACCGGTCCGACGATAGGGGCGGTCATGAGATCGAGGTGGTCAATTCCGATGGCACCAAGGTGGAAATCCACGACGGCGTTTTCGAACGCAAGGATGCGAGCGGTCGCACGATCGAGGAACGGCGCGCGACCCAGGCCGACGTGTCGCGGCTGCGCGGCCTGACGAAAACCGCGACGCCTCGCGCCACGAGCCGCGAGAGCGGCCGTGAAATCCGCGTCGGCTGGGTAACGAGCGTCGAGGCCGAGGGCCGAAACGTCGAGGTGCGCTATTCCTCAGGCTGGAAGGAGGAACTGGTAGCCGGCCGATACGAGCTCAAGGATCCGGACAACAACACCGTCGTCGAGCGCTCCGCGACGACGGCCGACATCGGGCGGCTGACCCGTCTCGCGGGGAACTGATCGCCGATCCCGACGACACTGGTTGCGTACCGAGTAGCTGGCCCCGGAGCACATCGCCCCGGGGCCTTTCGCTGCCCGTTCAGGTTCCGTCGCCCCAGGCTTCGCGCGCGATCAGCGTCGCTTCGACGCGGTTGCGCGCCCGCAGCTTTTCCAGGATCGTCGTCATGTAGTGCTTCACGGTCTTCTCCCGCAGGCCGAGCGCGATGGCGACTTCCTTGTTGCTCAGGCCGCGGGCGACGTGACGCAGAATGTCCTCCTCGCGCCGCGTCAGATCCTGCACGCCGGGCGCGGCGTCGTTCTTGCCAGACGCCTGCATCGCGGTCAGCAGTCGCGCGGCGAGGGCGGGCGAGACGTGGGAATGTCCGGCCGCGATCTCGCGCAGGATCGCCAGCAACTCGGTGGCGGAGACTCCCTTCAGCACATAACCGACCGCGCCCGCCTTCATCGCCGCCATGACGTCGTGATCGGCCTCAGAGACCGTCAGCATGACGATTCGCACCTCGGGAAAACGACGATGGATCTCCGCCGCCGCCGCGATACCGCCGCCGGGCATGGAAATGTCGAGCAAGGCCAGGTCGGGGCGCGCCGCCTCGACCAGCGCCACCGCTTCGGCGGCGCTCGCCGCCTCGCCCGCCACGGTGAAGTCCTCCCCTTCGGCGATGCTCCGCGCCAGCCCTTCGCGATAGATCGGATGGTCGTCCGCCAGCACAACTCTGATCTTCACGTCTCGCCTCCCTGGGTCAGCGGCAGGCGCAGGCGCAGGACGGTGCCCCGCCCCGCCGAGCCTGACGCCACGCTCTCGATTTGGAAATCTCCGCCGATGCTTTCGGCCCGGTCCCGCAGACCGGCGAGGCCCTGCCCCCCGTCCGTCCGCGGCTCCGCCGGCGCCGAGATGTCGAACCCCGGCCCATCGTCACTGACCGACACCGCGACCGCGCCGCCCGCCACCGACGCCGCGATCCGCACCGCCGCGCGCGGTGCGTGGCGCGAAGCGTTGGACAGCGCCTCCTGAATGAAGCGGTAGACGCAGATCTTCGCCGATTGATCGACCCCCGGATCGGCCGCGCCCTCGTAGCTCCAGGCGATCGCGCTTTCGGAATGCCGCTGATGGGTTTCGATGGCGCGCGCGACGACGTCGCGCAACGGCGCCCGGTCGAGATCGGGCAGCGACAGCCCGCGCGAGATCGCCCGGATCTCGCCCAGCGCGGTGGCGATCGCGTCGCGGATCGCGCGCGCCTCGACCTGTCCGGCCTCGGTGTCTGGCACGATTCGCTCCAGCCGCAGCGCGGCGAGCGCGAGATATTGCGCCGGACCGTCGTGCAGGTCGGCGCTGGCCCGGCGCAGCGTGCGCTCGGTCTGCGCCGCCGCCCGCGCCGCCGCGCCCACCGCCCGCTGGCGCAGCTCGGCGTTCTGCGCCGCGATCGCGTTGCTGCGCCGTGCCTCCTCGCGCAGCATGGCCTTCTGCCGCTCGATGGTGCGCCCCCCGCCACGCACGATCCCGACGAGAAGCAGCCCGCAGCCGGCGAACACCGCCGCGATGAACAGCCAGCTTTGGCGCCGCGCCCGGGCAACGTCGCTGATCAGAGTGTCCTCAACCGCGTAGAACTCGACCACGGCGATCACGTCGCCGGTCCAGACCTCGCGCACGGGACTGTATATTTCGAGCAGCGGCAGGCCCATCGCCGCCTCCGGCGCATTCTCCGCCTCGTGCAGTCCCTCGAAATTGGCGGTAACCTCGCCACGCCACGCCGCGCGCTGCGCGCCCGAGGGGGTCAGCGTCTTGCCGACGATCGCCGGATCCGACGCCGCGACCACGTAGCCGCCGGGCTTCCAGATCTTGTAGGAGACGATGCGCTGACCGAGCGGCGTGCCCGAAAACACCTCGGTCAGCGCCCGGTTCGCCGGTTCGGACAGGCTGTTCTCCCGCGCGAGTTCCTGGCTCAAAGGCGAGATGAAGCTCTCCATATAGAGCGCGGTCGCCGCCGCCGTGTTGCCGATCACCGCGCGCTCGATGCGCCCGGTGACCCATGTCCCGACCAGCAGCATCGCGGCGAGCATGACGACGCCGCCCGCGAAGACGAAGCGCCGCAGGAGCGTCTGTTCGCGCCAGAAACCGATCAGCCCGCCCATTCCGCAAGAACGCCCATGCCGCTCACGCCTTCCCGTTGACCGTCCCGCGCTACATCAACGCGGGCGCCGGCGATACGGACCTTGGTCCGGGATCGCGCGACGGAGCGAGCTTTGTCCAGCGTGGTCAATCGCGCATTCCCAGGCCTCGTCGGCGCGCGGAGGCGCTGGCGTCGCGCCCGCCGGCTCGCTAACGTCGATTCACCGCCATCCACCGATCCTTGCCGGGACAGGGAGTCCAAGCCGCCCCCTATGACGATTTTCAATGTCCGGCATGTCACCTCGTACCGCTACAAGCGCCCCGTCGGCTTCGGTGACCATCAACTCATGTTCCGGCCACGCGACAGCTATGACCAGCATCTGCATCACGCCGAACTGAAGGTCGATCCGCCGCCGAAGGGCATCCGCTGGATGCACGACGTCTTCGGCAACGCGGTTGCGATGATCAGCTTCGAGGGACGCGCGAGCCAGCTGCGGTTCGAGACCAACATCCGCCTCGATCATACGCCGCATTCGGTGCCCAGCGTCGAAATCGCGCCGCCGGCCAAGGTCTATCCCTTCACCTACGGACCGGACGAGGCCGCCGATCTCGCCTGCACCATCAAGGCCCACTATCCCGACGACGAGATCGGCCGCTGGGCGCGCCGCTTCGTTCGCGTCGGCCGCCCGACCAGTACCGGGCGCCTCCTGATGACCATGTGCTTCGCGATCCACGAAAGCTTCGTCTATGCCCGCCGGCACGAGCACGGGACCCAGCCGCCGATGCTGACCCTGCGGCTGCGCCGCGGCACCTGCCGCGATTTCGCGCTACTGATGATGGAGGCGGTGCGCTCGCTCGGCTTCGCGGCGCGCTTCGTCACCGGCTATGTCTATGTTCCGTCGCACGATGACACCACGATAAAGGGCGGCGGCTCGACCCACGCCTGGTGCCAGGTCTATCTGCCCGGCGCCGGCTGGGTGGAGTTCGACCCGACAAATGGCATCGTCGGCAATCGCGACCTGATCCGCGTCGGCGTCGCCCGCGATCCGCGGCAGGCCATGCCGCTGGTCGGCAGCTACCATGGTCAAGCCGAGGATTTCGCCGGCATGTCCGTCGAAGTGAGGGTCACCAAGGATGGCGCGGTAGAGGAATTCACCGAAGGGCCCCGCTCGGCCGAGTGAAGGCTACTGGTCCTCGGGACCGTGGCCGGCGCCCTCGGGAATTTCCTCGGATTCGTCGCCCTGCGTGACCGCGCCCATCTCGAGCGCCTGGATCGCCGCGTCGATCTCCGCTACCTCGGTCGCCTCCGCGCCGGAATTGACCAGGCTCGCCCGCCGCTCCTGCAGCAGTTCGAGTCGCGTCTCGTAGGGAACATCCGTCCGGTCAACGATCCGGAGGGCGTCGTCCAGGTGGGTCGTGGCGGTCATCGAGGGCTCCCTTGCTCTACCTGCCCACAAACGCCGAGGGGGCCGGACGGGTTCCCGTGCCCCCTCGTTGTCGATCGCTCTCGCACCGGAACTCAGATCGGGTTCTTTACCCGGCCACCAAGATCGGGCGGCGGCTCCGCGTCGATCTCTTCCGGCAGATCCGGCTGGAGGTCGCCCGTGTCGAGGAACGCGTCTTCCACCGGATCATCCTGTGTCGCAAGCGCCGACGTCAGTTCGGTGTCTTCGAGATCGTCCGTGGCGCCGATCCGCTCTTCCGCCTCGATCTGGCTCGTCGCCTCGGACCAGTGTCGATCCTGCTCGCCATCCGGCCGACCCTCGTTCTCCCAGATTTGTCTTGCCCGCTCCCGGATCATCTCTTCCCTGTCGATTGCCATCGCTGTTCCTCCCCTGTCGCGCGACCGCGACGTTTACGGACTATAACTCCGGAAGGGCCGCGTGGTTCGCCTCCACCGCCGCCGCGGGGAAAAAAATCAGAGGATGCCCGTGACGCGCCCGTTCCCCGGGACCGAGTCTCGGGACGGGTCGTCTCTTTTCGTCGTGATTCATGCCATCGACCCGAGGGTCTTGATCCCTCGGGCTGGTTCCCCTAGGCTCCGTCGCGGTTGTCCGGTCGGTCGCGCAGGCGATGGGCTGGGCTTTTGGGGGTGGCCGCGAAGGGCGTTTCTCGACGCCGGACGCGGATGGCGGAAGGTGGTGTCCTGGGGATCCGGATCGGATCCGGACGGATCCAGCGCCTCGGTCACGCACGCGCCCCATTCGAGTTGTGTTTACGGCCGGGTGTGTCCCGGCGCGCTGTGGATGGAGTACCGGTTTGGTGAATGTCGTCGCCCCCCCGGGCACCGGGCCCCGTCACGGGCGCCGGCCCGACAGGATAGCCCCGCCGCGACCGTCGCCGGGGGTCTGACATGTCAACCGCTCCAACCATCGACGACAAGGGCGCGGCCGCGACGCGGCCCGGCTTCCTGCTCGTCTATATTCTCGTGATCTTCGCGGCGATGCTCGGCGCCTCGCTCTATCATCTGCGCCACGCCGGCATCCTCTCCTGCCCGGCGACCGGCTATGACGACACGCACTACCTCGCCTATTGCCATGGCGACGCCTATGGCGACTACGATCACGGCGCGGTCTGGTTCGGGCTGGAGCCGGGCGTGCGCGAGACGGCGGCCGGCGCCGACGTGCTGTTCGTCGGCAACAGCCGGCTGGAGTTCGGCTTCTCCTCCGCGGCGATCGAGCAATGGGCGGCGGCGAACGACCTCGCCTACTACCTGCTCGGCTTCAGCTATACCGAGAACTCGGCCTTCCTCGGGCCGCTGCTCGACGGGCTGAAGCCCTCGGCGGAGGCCTATGTGATCAATCTCGACCAGTTCTTCATGGACAAGGCCTCGCCACCGGGCGCCGAAGTGATGTTCGGCGGCGGCTCGCTCGGCCGGTACGAGGGCAAGCGCGACTGGCAGGGGCCGCATCGGCTGCTCTGCGGCGCGCTGCCGATCCTCTGCGGCGAGGCCGTGTCCTACTACCGCGACCGCGCCAACGGCCAATGGTCGCACGAAGGCACGTGGCGAACCGACAAGGACGTGGCGCTGCTCGCCACCGGCATCGACGGCGAGCTCCCCGTCGATGTGGCCAGCCTGGACCGGGCGCGCGAGATCGGCGCGGCCTTCATCGACAAGCTCGGCGTCCCGCGCGACTGCGTGGTGCTGACCTACGTCCCGACGCGCGAGAACAAGCGCGCGACGGCCGATGCCCTGGCGACCTCGCTCGGCTTCGAACTCGTCTCGCCGCGGCTCGACGACCTGCGTACATTCGACGGCTCGCATCTCGATCCGGCCAGCGCAGAGCGCTTCGCCGCCGCCTTCCTCGAAGTGGCCGGGCCGCGGCTCGCCGCTTGCGCGAACGGTGGAGCGTGATGGACTGGCTGCCCCCCGCCCGGGACTTCCGGGCACGTCTCGCCGAGGCTGGCGCCGACGCGGAAGCGGGCATCGCCAAGCTGGCGACCCTTGCCAATGCGAACCTCTCCTTCCTGGAAATCATTCAGCTCGACACGGCGGCGAAACGCGCGGTTGGCCAGAACCCCGCCGGCCTCGACAAGGTCCGACTCGGGGTGCTGGCGGCGAGCACCGTCGATCACCTTCTGCCGGCGATCCGGGTCGCCGGCCTGCGCCACGGCCTGCTGATCGAGGCGAAGGGAGCGAACTACGGGCAATACCGACAGGAGTTGCTCGATCCCGGCTCCTCGATCCATGCCTTCCGGCCGGACGCCGTGTTGCTGAGCCTCGTCGCCCGCGAATTCGTCGGCGCGGTGCCGATCGATGCCTCGGCGGCCGAGGCGGCGCGGGTGGTCGAGGCCGCCGTCGCCGATCTGCGCGGCCTCTGGAAGCAGGCGCGCGACGGACTCGGCGCGACGGTGATCCAGCAGTCCTTCCTCAATACCGAGCCTCCGCTCTTCGGCGGTCTCGACGCGGCGGTGCCGGGCGCTCCGGCGCGGCTGATCGACCGGCTGAACGCCGCGCTGGCGGAAGCGGCCTTCGAGGACGGCGTGCTCTGGCTCGACGTGGCAAGGGCGAGCGCGCGCGACGGGCTCGATGCCTGGTACGACGGGGTGCGCTGGCTGCAGGCCAAGATGGCGATCGCGATGCAGGCGGCGCCGCTCTATGGCGAGCTCGCGGCGCGACTGATCGCGGCGGCGCGGGGCAAGTCGCGCAAATGCCTGGTGCTCGATCTCGACAATACGCTCTGGGGCGGGGTGATCGGCGACGACGGACTCGACGGTATCATCATCGGCGAGGGCAGCGGCGTCGGCGAGGCGCATCTGGCGCTGCAGCGCTATGCCAGGCAGTTGCGCGCCCGCGGGGTGATCCTCGCGGTCTGCTCGAAGAACAACCACGACATCGCCGAGGCGGCGTTCCGCGACCATCCCGAGATGCTGCTCCGCCGCGGGGATTTCGCCGCCTTCGTCGCCAACTGGACCGACAAGGCGACCAATCTCGAAACCATCGCGCACGAGCTGAATATCGGTCTCGATTCGCTGGTTTTCGTCGATGACAACCCGGTCGAACGCGATCAGGTGCGCGCCCGCCTGCCGATGGTCGCCGTTCCGGAGTTGCCGAAGGATCCGGCGCACTATGTCCGCGTCGTGGCCGAGGCCGGCTATTTCGAGGCGATCGCCTTCACGCGCGAGGATCTGGCCCGCGCCGACCAGTACGCCGCCAATCTCGAACGCGCCGAGATGCGCGAGGCGGCGGGCGGCATGGACGGCTTCCTCGAACAGCTGGCGATGGCGGTGGAATTCGGGCCGGTGACATCGCTCAACCGCGCGCGGGTGACCCAGCTCATCAACAAGACGAACCAGTTCAACACCACGACGATCCGCCTGACCGAGGCCGAGGTCGAGGCGATGGTCGCCGACCCGGCCGCGCTGCTGCTGCAGTTCCGCCTGACCGACAAGTTCGGCGACAATGGCATCGTCAGCGTGATGACCGCGACGCTCGCCGCCGGAATCCTGACGCTGGACAGCTGGGTGATGAGCTGCCGGGTCTTCGGTCGCCAGCTCGAGGAGGAGGCGATGAACATCCTCGTCGAGGCCGCCCGCGCAAGGGGCGCGCGCGCCATCCGCGCCGATTTCCTGCCCACGTCCAAGAACGCGGTGGTCAGGGAGCTCTATCAGGGCCTCGGCTTCTCGCCCGAAGCCGCGCCCGATCTGCCCGAGGGGGCGAGCCGCTGGACGCTGCGGCTCGCCGATCATGCCCCCCGGCCGACGCGGATTGCCCGAAAGGAACTGGTGAATGACTGACGCCGAAATCCTCGAGACCCTGACGCGCATCCTGCGCGACCTGCTCGACGACCAGGACATCGTGCTGACCGCGGCGACCACCCGGCCGGAAGTGCCGCGCTGGGACAGCTTCGCCTATGTCACCTTCATCGTCGCGGTCGAGGTCGAATACGGCATCAAGTTCAACCTGGCCGATGTCGAGTCGTTCGAAACGGTCGGCGACATCGTCCGGCAGATCAAGACCCTGAAGAACTAGCGGACGCACGACAGACAGATGCTGTTCAACTCGTACCTGTACATTCTCGGTTTCCTGCCGGTGACGATCGCCGGCTATCTGGTGCTTGGCCGTTTTTCGAAGCCCTGGGCGCTCGGCTGGCTCATCCTCGCGTCGGTGGTGTTCTACGGCTGGTGGCGGCCGTTGAATCTGCTGATCATCGGGCCGTCGCTGGCCGTCAACTACCTGCTCGGCCGCGCGATCCTCGGGATGATGGCGGACACCGGCAAGGCGCGGCTCCGAAGCACGCTTCTGGTGATCGGTATCATCTTCAACGTGTGCTTCCTCGGCTATTTCAAATACGCGAACTTCGCGCTGTCGGTGGCGAACGACGTCGGTGGCACCGAATTCGTCTTCAAGAACATCATCCTGCCGCTCGGCATCTCTTTCATCACCTTCCAGAAGATCGCCTTCCTGATCGACATCGCCGGCGGGCGGATCAAGTCCTTCACCCTGCGCGACTTCCTGCTGTTCGTGATGTTCTTCCCGCAGCTGATCGCCGGCCCGATCGTCCACTATCCCGAGACCATCCCGCAGTTTCAGCGCGCCGAGACCCGCTACGACCCGACCCTCTATGCCATGGGCATCACGCTCTTCTGTTTCGGCCTGTTCAAGAAGGTGGTGCTGGCCGACGGCATCGCCGCCCATGTGACGCCGATCTATTCCTACGCGGCCACCGGCGAGGTGGTGACGCTGCTTCAGGGCTGGCTCGCCGCGCTCGGCTTCACGTTGCAGATCTATTTCGACTTCTCGGGCTATACCGACATGGCCTGCGGCGCGGCGCTGTTCTTCGGCATCCGCCTGCCCTTCAACTTCAACTCGCCGCTGCGCGCGACCAGCATCGTCGATTTCTGGCTGCGCTGGCACGTGACGCTGACCCGGTTCCTGACCGCCTATGTCTTCAACGCGATCACGCTGCGCCTGACGCGCAAACGCGTGGTGGCGCGGCTGCCGATGCTGAAGGCGCGCGGTTCGAACCTCTGGGCCTTCTTCCATCTGATTGCCTGGCCGATCCTGTTCACCATGCTCCTGTCCGGCATCTGGCACGGCGCGGGCTATACCTTCGTGCTCTGGGGTCTGATGCACGGGCTCTATCTCGTCATCAACCACGCCTGGCGGCAATATGGGCCGCGCCCCGCCAATCCGGCCGTCCCGAAATCGGCCTGGACCGTGTCGGCAAGCTTCCTCGTCACCTTCCTCGCCGTGGTGGTGGCGCAGGTTGTATTCCGCGCGCCCGACGTGGCGACGGCGGTCAATGTCATCAAGGGCATGTTCGGTCTCGGCGGAGTCAGTCTGCCCGGCCGGCTCGCCGCCATGACCGGCTTGCCGCCGATGCGGGTGCTGGAGGGGGTGGTCGATGTCCGGGAATTCGCCACGGCCAGCGCCTATACCGTCGCCTTGCTCGCCATCGCGCTGCTGATGCCGAACACGCTGCAGATGATGTCGCGCCACGATCCGGTGCTGCAGACGCCGAAGCAGCCGCCGTTCATCGCCGGCACCCGCTGGACGGTCTACTGGGCGCCGAATGTCGTCTGGATGCTGGCGATCACCGGTATGGCGGCGGTCTCGATGCTGTGGCTGACCGGCAAGAGCGAATTTCTCTACTGGCAATTCTGAACGGTGGCGCGCCGTCCGCTCACAGGAAGCAGGCGGCGCGGCCGTCCTGGCGGATGGTCTCCGCGCCACGCTGGATCGCCGCGCCCCGGCGCTGGATATAGCCCGAGCCGCTGACCGGCGAACGGTCGCGCGGCGCCGGCAGCACCGCCATCAGCCGCGCGGCGCTGCGTGGCCCGATCGCGTCGGCGCCGGTCTTGAAATAGTGGCGCGCCGCCGCCTCGACCCCGAACACGCCCTCGCCGAATTCCGCGACATTGAGATAGACTTCCATGATCCGCCGCTTCGGCCAGCTGAGTTCGATCAGCACGGTGAAGCCCGCCTCCAGCCCCTTGCGCAACCAGGAGCGGCCGGGCCAGAGGAAGACGTTCTTGGCGACCTGCTGGCTGATCGTGCTGGCGCCACGCACGCGGCTCCGGTCGCCGAGCGCGTCACGGATGCCGTCGAGATCGAACCCGGCATGGCGGCAGAAATTCGCATCCTCGGCGGCGGCCGCGGAGAGCGGCAGGCCGTCCGCCATCGACCGGATCGGCACCCAGCTCCGTTCTATTCCGCCGAGCCGGATCCATTCCCGCGCCATCAAGTAGTTGATCGGCGGATTTACCCAGCGAAACAGCAGGACCAGCAGTATGGCGACCAGCGCGGCGAGCATCAAACCCCGCCGCAAGGCCCGCCAGAGCCACCGTACCCGCCGTTTCGTGCCCGCGATGGCCATTGCCTTTTCCTGCCGGCAAACCCGTCGTCACGCAAGCGCGCGCGTGTCGCGGAACGCGCAAAGAAAAGGGCGGCCCCGAAGGGCCGCCCGATATCGGCGCGGCGGTGGCGTCAGGCCGTCGCGACGCTCGGGGCGTCGGTCAGCGGGTGGGCGAGCCGCGACAGCATCTCCTTCGGGACGATCTGCCGGAACTTCGGCAACTCTCCCGCCCAGTGGCGCAGGATCTCGGCGGCGCGAGGGCTGCCCGTCTCGGCCAGATGCGTCTCGATCAGCCCGCGCAGCTCGGCCGCCCATGCCTCGGCCGCCACCGGTACCGCGATCACCGTCTCCGGATTCAGACGGCTGTCGATCTCGCCGTCGGGATCGTAGAGATAGGCCATGCCGCCCGTCATGCCGGCGCCGAAATTGTCGCCGAACCGGCCGAGGATCACCGCGACGCCGCCGGTCATGTATTCGCAGCCGTTCGAGCCACAACCTTCGATCACCACGGTGGCGCCGGAGTTGCGCACGCCGAACCGCTCACCCGCGCGGCCATTGGCGAACAGCTTGCCGGCGGTCGCGCCATAGAGAACCGTGTTGCCGATGATCGCATTCTCATGCGGCACCAGAGGCGAACCGAGCGGCGGCTTCACCACGATGACTCCGCCGGACAGACCCTTGCCGACATAGTCGTTCGCCTCGCCCGAGACCTCGATCTTGAGGCCGGGGGCGGCGAAGGCGCCGAGCGACTGACCGGCGGAACCGGAGAGCTTGATTGTCAGATGGTCGGGCTGCAGCGTGTTCCGCATGCCGAACCGGCCGACGATATGGCTCGACACCCGCGTGCCGATCGAGCGCAGCGTGTTCTGCACGGCGTAGCTCAGCTGCATCTTCTCGCCGTCCTTGAAGAACGGATCGGCATCGGTGACGATCTGCGCGTCGAGCGTGTCGAGCACCTTCTGTCGCGGCTGGGACCGATCGTACCTGGTCTGTTCGCCCTGATCGACCTTGATCAGCAACGGGTTGAGGTCGAGGTCATCGAGATGCTCGGACCCGCGGCTGACCTGGGTCAGCAGGTCGGCCCGGCCGATGACCTCGTCGATCGACTTCGCGCCGACGCTCGCCAGCACCTCGCGCACCTCCTGGGCGTAGAAGCTCATCAGGTTCACCACCTTGTCGGCGGTGCCGGTGAACTTCGCGCGCAGCGCCGGATCCTGGGTGCAAACCCCGACCGGGCAGGTGTTCGACTGGCACTGGCGCACCATGATGCAGCCCATGGCGATCAGCGAGGCGGTGCCGATGCCGAATTCCTGGGCGCCGAGCATCGCCGCGATGACGATGTCGCGGCCGGTGCGCAGGCCGCCGTCGGTGCGCAGCGTCACCCGGTCGCGCAGGTTGTTGATGGTCAGCACCTGATGCGCCTCGGAAAGGCCCATCTCCCAGGGCAGGCCGGCGAACTTGATCGAGGTGACCGGCGAGGCGCCGGTGCCGCCGTTATGGCCCGAGATCAGGATGATATCGGCCTTCGCCTTCGCCACGCCCGCCGCGATCGTTCCCACGCCCGACTGGCTGACCAGCTTCACGCAGACCTTGGCGCGCGGGTTGATCTGCTTCAGGTCGTAGATCAGCTGCGCCAGATCCTCGATCGAATAGATGTCGTGGTGCGGCGGCGGCGAGATCAGGGTCACGCCCTGGGTCGCGTGGCGCAGCTTGGCGATCAGCTCGGTGACCTTGATGCCGGGCAACTGGCCACCCTCGCCCGGCTTCGCACCCTGGGCGATCTTGATCTCGAGCTCTTCGCAATGGTTGAGATAGTCCGCCGTGACGCCGAAGCGCCCCGATGCCACCTGCTTGATCTTGGCGGACGGATTGTCGCCGTTCGGCTCCGGCAGGTAATGCGCCGGATCCTCTCCGCCCTCGCCGGAATCGGACTTGGCGCCGATCCGGTTCATCGCGACGTTCAGCGTCTTGTGCGCCTCCGGCCCGAGGGCGCCGAGCGACATGCCGGGTGTGACGAAGCGCTTGCGGATCGCGGTGATGCTCTCGACGACGGCCAGCGGCACGGCGGGCCGGTTCGGCTGGAAGTCGAGCAGGTCGCGCAGATGGATCGGCGGACGCGCCTGCATCGCCTTGGAATACTGCTTCCACAGATCATAGGAGCCGCGGTCGCAGGCGGCCTGCAGGATATGCATCGCCTGCGCTTCCCAGGCGTGGGTCTCGCCGGCGCGCCGCGCCTTGTAGAAGCCGCCGATCGGCAGCACCGCGTCGCCGCGCCAGCCGCGGGCATGGACGCTCTCGACCTGACGCTGCACGCCGGTGACGCCGATGCCGGAGATGCGGCTCAACATGCCCGGAAAGTATTCCGCCACCATCGCGCGACTGAGGCCCACCGCCTCGAAATTCAGGCCGCCGCGATAGGAGGAGACGACCGAGATGCCCATCTTGGCCATGATCTTGAGCAGACCCTGATCCACCGCCTCGCGGAAGCGGGCGACCGCTTCGGTCAGGGTGCCCGGCAGCAGGCCGCGCGCGATGCGATCGGCGATCGAATCCTGCGCGAGATAGGCATTGACCGTGGTCGCACCGCTGGCGATCAGCACCGCGAAATAATGCGGATCGATGCATTCCGCCGAGCGCACGTTCAGCGAGGTGAAGGTGCGCAGGCCCTTGCGGGTCAGCCAGGAATGCACCGCGCTGGTCGCGAGGATCATCGGCATGCCGGCGCGCTCCACGCCCTGACCTTGGTCGGTCAGAATGAGATGGTTCGCCCCGGCGCGCACCGCTTCCTCCGCCTCGGCGCGGATGCGCGCAAGCCCTTCGGCCAGGCCGAAATCGGCCCCGGCCGGGAAGGTGCAGTCGATCTCGACCACCGTGTCGCCGAAATGCCTGACCATCGTCTCGAACCGGGCGTTCGAGACGAAGGGGCTCTCGAGCTGCAGGATTTCGGTCTGGCTGTTGTCCTCGTCGAGCACGTTCTTGAGGTTGCCGAACCGGGTCTTCAGGCTCATCACCCGATGCTCGCGCAAGCTGTCGATCGGCGGGTTTGTCACCTGGCTGAAGTTCTGGCGGAAATAGTGGCTGAGCGGGCGGTACTTGTCGCTGAGCACCGCGGGCGGCGTGTCGTCGCCCATCGAACCGATGGCTTCCTTGCCGTCCTCGGCCATGGCGTGGACGATGACTTCCAGCTCCTCGACGGAATAGCCGGCGGCGATCTGGCGGCGGCGCAATTCGCCACCCTCGAACAGTGTCCGTTCCTCGAGGTCCTTGGTCATGGCGTCGAGATCGGTGATCGAGCCGACCCAGTCGCCGAACGGCTGGCTGGCCGCCAGCATGTCCTTCAGATCGGCGTCATGGTAGAGTCTCGCCTCGCTCATATCGACGGCCAGCATCTGGCCCGGTCCGAGCGCGCCCTTCTCCAGCACCGTCATTTCGTCGGTCGGCACCATGCCGGCCTCTGACCCTGCGATGACGAGCCCATCGCCGGTCACGACATAGCGCATCGGCCGGAGGCCGTTGCGGTCGAGGCCGCCGCAGACCCAGCGGCCGTCGGTCATGGCGAGCGCCGCCGGGCCGTCCCAAGGCTCCATCACCGCGTTGGAATAGGCGTACATGTCGAGCCAGGCTTGCGGCATCTTGGTCGCGAGCTTGGACCAGGCCTCCGGCACCAGCATGGTCTTGGCCATCGGCGCGATGCGGCCGGCGCGGACCAGCACCTCGAACACGTTGTCGAGCGCCGCGGAATCGGACGAGCCGGCCAGCACGATCGGCTTGATATCCTCGGCGAGATCGCCGAACTCGTCGCTCGACATGCGGATCTCGTGGCTCTTCAGCCAGTTGAGGTTGCCCTTCAGCGTGTTGATCTCGCCGTTGTGGGCCAGCATGCGGAACGGCTGCGCCAGCCACCAGCGCGGGAAGGTGTTGGTGGAATAGCGCTGGTGATAGATCGCGAAGGCGCTCTCGAACCGCGCGTCCTGCAGGTCGGGATAGAAGACGCTCACATGCTCGGCCAGCATCATGCCCTTGTAGATCAGCGACCGGCAGGACATCGAGCAGATATAGAAGTCGCGGATGGCACTCGCCGCCTTCTCGATGCGGCGGCGGATCACATAGAGCTCACGCTCGAAATCTTCTTCGTCGATGCCCTTGGCGTTCGAGATCAGGATCTGCTCGATCTCGGGCCGGGTGGCATTGGCCTTGTCGCCCAGGCAACTGATGTCGACCGGCACATGCCGCCAGCCATAGATGTAGTGGCCCATGCGGAGCACTTCCATCTCGACCAGCGTACGGCAGGTCTCCTGCGCGGCGAAGTCGCTGCGCGGCAGGAAGATCTGACCGACCGCGAGCCGCTCGCCACGCGGGGCATGGCCGGTCCGCCGCACCTGATCCTCGAAGAAGGCCTGCGGGATCTGCACATGGATGCCGGCGCCATCGCCGGTCTTGCCGTCCGCGTCGACCGCGCCGCGATGCCAGATCGCGCTCAGCGCCTTGATCGCATTCTCGACAACCTGCCGGCGGGGCCGGCCGTCGATGGCGACCACGAGCCCGACGCCGCAGGACGAATGCTCCTGCTCGGGATGATAGAGACCCTCCGCCTCCAGACGGGCGAACTCGGCTTCCATGCGGGCCACCCAGGCGTCATCATACAGGGTCATGGCTTTCCTCCTGGCTTGGGCGCGGCGTGTCCGCACGCGGGCCCGTCACTTCGGTCGATCCGTCTCGGGAACATCGGCAAAGCCGATCTCCCCCTTTGTTCTCATGGCCGAACAGCGCCTCAGGCAAGCCCCCGGGCCGCCAGGTGCTCCGCCTCGGTCAGGCGGCGATGGTCGCCCGCGAAGGCATAGGCCGTCGGCTTGCGGTCGATGAAGATCTCCTTCGCCATCGGAAAGGCTCCGGGATCATCGAACAGGCCCAGCGACATCTCGTATGTCCGGGGCCCGAAGCCATCGACCGACAGCCTGTAGTAGAGCGTGGAGCCGCAGCGGTCGCACCAGGCACGCTCGGCCCAGTCCGAGGAGGCATAGGTCCGGATAGTCTCCGCTCCGTCGAACACGATGTCGTCCGGCGCGATGGAAACCGCCAGCAGCGCCGATCCTGTCCAGCGGCGACACATCTCGCAATGGCAGCAATGCGTCTCGCGCGTCCTCACCGCGGCCGTGAAGCGGACCGTCCCACACAGGCAATGGCCGCTGACCTGGGCGCGCGGCGCCATGCCCGCCCCCGCTATTCCGCGGCGATCACGGTCGAGCGCGCGCCGAGAAAGGCGAGCATGCTCGCCGCCGCCTCGCGCCCGTCGCGGATCGCCCACACCACGAGGCTCGCGCCCCGTACGATATCGCCCACCGCGTAGACCCCCTCGAGGCTGGTCTGCTTGGTGACGAAATCGGCCTTCACGGTGCCCCAGCGGGTCACTTCCAACCCGTCGATGCCCCAGAGCTTCGGCAGATCCTCCGGCTCGAAGCCGAGCGCCTTGATCACGAGTTCCGCCGGCTCGGTATAGTCGGCGTCGGGGATCTCCTCGGGCGACTGGCGCCCCGTGGCATCCGGCGCGCCGAGACGCATCCGCGACACGCGCACGCCCGTTACCGACGCATCGCCGGTGAAACCGCGCGGCGCGGTCAGCCAGGCGAATTCCACGCCCTCTTCCTCGGCGTTGGCAACCTCGCGCTGGCTGCCCGGCATGTTCGCCCGATCCCGGCGGTAGAGGCACTTGACCGATTTCGCACCCTGGCGGATCGCGGTCCGGACGCAATCCATCGCCGTGTCGCCGCCGCCAATCACAACCACGCGCCGCCCTTCGGCATTGAGCTCGCCGCTGTCGTACTCGGGAACCTCGTCGCCGAATCCCTTCCGGTTCGACGCGGTCAGATAGTCGATCGCCCGCACGATCCCGGTCAGACCGGCGCCCGGGCCGCCGAGGTCGCGCGTCTTGTAGACGCCGGTCGCGATCAGCACCGCGTCGTGCCTCGACCGGATCTCGTCGAACGAGATATCCACGCCGACGTCGCAATTCAGAACGAAGGTCACGCCGGCCTGCGCCAGCTGATCGTTGCGGCGGACCACCACGTCCTTCTCCAGCTTGAAGCCGGGAATGCCATAGACCAACAGGCCGCCGGACCGGTCGTAGCGGTCATAGACCGTGACCTGGAGCCCCGCGCGGCGCAGGGTGTCCGCCGCGGCCAGCCCGCCCGGTCCGGCGCCGATGATGCCGACGCTCTCCGCCCGCTCGGACGCCGGCTTGATCGGCTGGACCCAGCCCTCGGCCCAGGCGGTGTCGGTGATGTATTTCTCGACCGCGCCGATCGTCACCGTGCCGTGGCCCGACTGCTCGATGACGCAGTTGCCCTCGCAGAGCCGGTCCTGCGGGCAGATGCGGCCGCAGATCTCGGGAAAGGTGTTGGTGGCCTGGCTGAGGTCGTATGCTTCGCGCAACCGGCCCTCGGCGGTCAGCTTCAGCCAGTCGGGGATATTGTTATGCAGCGGGCAATGCGACTGGCAGTAGGGCACACCGCATTGCGAGCAACGGCTGGCCTGCTCCTCGGCCTTGGCCGCGGCGTACTGCGCATAGATTTCGGCGAAGTCCTCGCGACGCTCGACGGCCTTCCGCTTGGCCGGCATGTCGCGCGGGACCTTCACGAATTTCAGCATCCGCTGCTCGGCCATCCATCCCTCCGCGATGCACCCGTTCCCCCGCTTTCGCGGTCACTTCCTTTCTAAGACATGCTGCAAGGCAATAAAAGTCATAATTGCTGACCCATTTTTCCGAAACCATGGCCGTGGCGGGGGTTAGTGTATTTTTTAAGCAGAGGTGGCGGGTCGAATGGCGCCCTATCAGGCACCACCACCCGGAGAGGTCAGCCAAAGCGCAACGAGCGCCGCGGTTCCGACCACGATTCGCCACCAGCCGAAGATCGAATAGCCGCGCCGCGCGACGAAATCGAGCAAGTGACGGACGACGAACACCGCCGAAATGAACGCCGCGACGAAGCCGGTGAGGATAACCGCGGCGTCGTCGAAGCTGAGGATGTCGCGGTTCTTGAAGAGATCGAAGGCGAAGGCGCCGGCCATGGTCGGCATCGAGAGGAAGAAGGAGAACTCCGCCGCCGAGCGCTTGTCGGCGCCGAGAAGCAGCGCGCCGACAATGGTGGCACCCGAGCGCGAGACGCCCGGGATCATTGCGAGGCACTGGATCAGCCCGATCTTGAAGGCGAGCGGCAGCGGGAAGTCCATGACGTCGTGATACCGCGGGTTGTGCACCCGCCGATCGACCCAGAGCAGGACGAATCCGCCGAAGACCAGCATCGCCGCGATCAGCATCGGCGTCTCGAACAGCACGGTCTTGATGAAATCATGCGCGATGACGCCGATCACCACCGCCGGGAGGAACGCCAGCAGCACCGCCGTGATGAACCGCCGGGCCTTGGGATCGGTCGGCACCGCCTTGGCGATCTCGAGCAGCCGCGCCGCGTAGACCGAGAGAATGGCGAGGATGGCGCCGAGCTGGATCAGCACCTCGAACGCCTTGCCGGTTGATTCGAAGCCGAGGAAATGCCCCGCGAGCAGGACGTGGCCAGTGGAGGAGACCGGGATGAATTCAGTCAGACCTTCGAGGACGCCGAGGACCGCGGCGTCGAACAGTGATTGAGATGCCACGGCTCAGTGGTTCCAGAGCCGCTCGGCGGATTCCTTGATCGCATCGTACTGGCCGTTCGGCCGGTAGGCGTAGAGATACGAATCGAGCACCGTCTCCATTACCGTGAGATCGGTGATGCCGAGATCGGCGAAGCCCTTGGCACCGGGCGCCACCACGTTGTCCCTGGCGAGCAGTCTGAGCTGATCCCGCGTGACGACGGTGTTGGTGAAGAGGCCGAAGCTCAGGCCCTGCGCCTTGTCGAGCACGTACGCCTGGAGCCGTGCGAGCCAGCCGGGCAGGCTGATGATCGGCCGGCGCCGACGGATGACGGCCAGCATCTCGGTCATCAGTTCGTGAAACGTCTTGGCCTCGGGCCCGCCGAGTTCGTAGACGCCCGTCGCCTCACCGGACAGGGCCGCGACCGCCGCCGCCGCCACGTCGTCGACATAGACCGGCTGGAAGCGCGTCCCGGGACCGACGATCGGCAGCACCGGGAACATGCGTGCCATGGAGGCGAACTTGCGGAAGAAGCCGTCGCCGTCGCCGAACACCACCGAGGGCCGCAGGATCACCGCCTTGGGAAAGGCGGCGAGAACCGCCGCCTCGCCCGCCGCCTTGCCCTTGGCATAGGTGCTGGCGCCGTCGGGATCAGCGCCGATCGCCGAGACATGGACGAGACGGGTAACGCCCTCCTCGGCCGCGATGCGCGCGATCCGACCCGCGCCCTCGGCAAGCACGGCGTCGAAGGTCTGCTTGCCGGCCTCGCCGAGGATGCCGACGCAATTCACCACCGCGTTCGCGCCCTTGATCGCGCGGCGGGTCGAGGCTTCGTCGCGGATGTTCGCCTGCAGAATCTCCACCTGGCCGACGACGCCATAAGGCCGGACGAATCCCGCCTCGTCGGGCCGTCGCACCGCGACCCGGATGCGCCAGCCGGCGCGCGCCAGGCGCTGGGTCACGTAGCGGCCGATGAAACCCGAACCGCCAAAGACCGTGACGATCGGAGCCCCGATGGCTGGGATCTGGTTCTGCATGGGCACTCTCCTGGTACGGGCCATGATTTCTGATAGAACCATCATTCGCGCGGAACAAGCGCTTCGCCGCGCACATCGGCGAGGTTGCGGCGATGCACCGCCTCGTAGGGCGCGAAATAGCGGACGGCGCCGGAGGCGAGATCCTCGGCGATGAAATCGCTCAACGGGCCGACCGCGCGCTCCGCGTCGAGCAGCCGTTCGACATAGCGCCGGGTCGCCGCGACCAGCCGCCGGTCATAGCCGCCGGCGGCGATCACCTCCTCGGCGCCGTGGTTGGGCAGCACGCGCGCGAAATCCCAGGTCTCGAGCCGGTCGAGATCGCGCAGATGCTCCGCCAGCCGCGCGGGCTCGGCGACATAGGTGACCGGATCCTCCAGCGTATCGCCGGCGAGCAGAAGACCGGCTTCCGGCAGCAGGAGCACGGTCCCGTCGATGCTGTGGATATCGAGCCGTCGGACCTCGACCGTCGTCCCGCCAATGGTCAGGGTGAAATCATCGTCGAAAATCTCGTTCGGCATGACCAGGGGCCGGATCGGCGGATCGTCCGCCTCGAGCTCGGCCCGGTGCGCGGCGAGGAGCTCGGCCGTCAGCCGGTTCGCGAGGATCGGGCCGTCGGCGAAGACCTCGTTGCCGGCCACGTGGTCCACGTGCCAGTGGCTCAGCACCACGTATTTCACCCGCGCGCCCTCGGCGGCGAGCCGGGCGCGGATCGCCCGGGCATGGGCGAGCGAGACATGGGTGTCATAGACCAGCGCCTCGCCGCCATCGACCACGGCATAGGTGCAGACCCCGAGCGCGAAGGCGCCGTCGTCGAGCCAGTTCTCGCCCGGACCATGGGCGCGCAGCCCATCGATCCGGCCATCGTAGAAGCCGATCACCTTCGGCGCGGGCCGAAGGATCCGCAGCGTCGAGCCAAGGTCGAACATGCGCCCCCCGGGAAAACTCCCTCAACCCCAATAGGCCGGGACGTGGGGCGGGTCCAGCGGGGTCTGTCGCCCGGCTATCGTCCGGTGCCGAACAGCTGGCGCAGGATGCGCTGTTCCAGCCGCGCGACGGCGGCGTCGCCGCGCGGACGGGGCCGAGGCAGCGGCACGGCGATGTCGAGCGCGATGCGTCCGGCGTCGAGCACGACCACCCGGTCGGCCAAAGTGACCGCCTCGGCGACGTCGTGGGTGACGAGCACGGCCGTGAAGCCCTGCTTGCGCCAGATCCGTTCGAGCAAGTCCTGCATCTCGATCCGGGTCAGCGCGTCGAGCGCGCCGAGCGGCTCGTCGAGCGCCAGCACCCGCGGCTGGCCAACCAGCGCCCGGGCGAGCGCCACGCGCTGGCGCTGGCCGCCCGACAGGACCGAGGGCCATTCTCCGGCGCGATCGGCCAGGCCGACCTCGCCCAGCATGGCGCGCGCCTGCTCCCGCGCGACGCCGCGCGGCGTGCCGGTCAGGCCGACCGCGACATTGTCCACCACCCGCGCCCAGGGCAGGAGACGCGGCTCCTGGAACATGATGCGGGTGTCGGCCTGTCCGTCCGCGGCGTCGTCATGGGTGATCTCGCCCGCCGTCGGCCGGTCGAGCCCCGCGAGCAGCCGCAAAAGCGTGCTCTTGCCGCAGCCGCTCTTGCCGATGATGGCGAGAAACTGGCCGGGCGGCACCACGAGATCGATGCCGGCGAGCACCGGCGTTTCGCCGAAGCTCTTGCCGATGCCGCGAAACGTCAGGGCGGCGCCGGAGGCCGGCGGCGCGCCCGGCACCGGAAACACGACCTCATCGCCGACGAAATGCTTGGTTTCGATCATTTCGTTCACCTCAAACGCTGTGAAATAGCGGGGTGCCGCCGCCGCCCGACCGCCGTGCTCACGACGCGACTCCGAGCGGTGCGTGACCGTGGAAGCCGACCGAGAACTCGTTGGCGATCCGGTCCGCGACCCGCGGCGCCGAACCACTCGCCCCGAGCACCGGAAACAGCAGCTCCGCCACGCGATAGGCTTCCTCCAGATGCGGATAGCCGGAGCCGATCACCGTGTCGATGCCCGCCGCCTGGTACTCGCGCAACCGCTCGGCGACCTGCGCGGGGGTACCGACGAGCGCGGTGCCGGCGCCACTGCGCACCAAGCCGACGCCGGCCCAGAGGTTCGGCCCGACGATCAGCCTGTCGCGCCGGCCACCGTGCAGTTCGGCCATCCGACGCTGACCTACCGAATCCATCTGCTTCAGGAACCGCGCCTGCGCCCGCGCGATCTGGTCGTCGGTGATCTGGCTGATCAGCCGGTCCGCCGCCTCCCAGGCCGCGGCCTCGGTCTCGCGCACGATGAAATGCAGCCGGATGCCGAAGCGCAGCGCCCGGCCGCGCGCGGTGGCCTTGGCGCGGGCGCTTGCCACTTTCTCGGCGACCGCCTCCACCGGCTCGCCCCAGGTGAGATAGTGGTCGACGATCTCCGCCGCCATGTCCTGTCCCGCCTCGGACGAGCCGCCGAAATAGAGTGGTGGCACGCCGTCGACCGGTGGGATGTCGAGCCGTCCGGCATCGATATTGTAGTATCGTCCATCGAAATCGACCTGATGGCCGGCGAGGAGCTCGCGCCAGATATGCAGGAATTCCGCCGCCTGGGCATAGCGCTGATCGTGCGGCAGGAAGACGCCGTCGCCGGCGAGCTCCACCGGATTGCCGCCGACCACGACGTTGAGCAGCAGCCGGCCCCCCGACAGCCGGTCGAGCGCCGCGGTCTGTCGCGCGGCGAAACTCGGCAGCGTGATCCCCGGCCGCAGCGCGACCAGGAACTTCAGCCGCTCTGTCACGGTGGCGAGGCCCGCCGCCGTGATCCAGCTGTCTTCGCAGCTCTGGCCGGTCGGCAGGAGCACACCCTTGTAGCCGAGATTGTCGACCGCCTGGGCGATCTGTTTGAAATAGCGGAAGTCGGGCGGGCGCTGCTGGTCCTCCGACCCGAGATAGCGGCCATCGCCATGGGTCGGGATGAACCAGAAGAAGTCGAGCGGCCGTGCCGGCGCGAAACTGGGCGTGAAACCGATGGTCATGACTGTCTCCGCGCTCAGATGTTCGGCCGGGCGTCCCAGACGATCTTCCGAACCTCGATCGGTTTCGGAATCAGCCCGAGTTCCAGGAAGGTGTCGGCGATGGCCTGCTGCTGCTTCACCGTCTCTTCCGAGATCGGCCGAAGGTCGATCTCGTAGCGGCCACTGGCGATCTCCTGCGAGGGAAGATCGACGCCGGTCACCTCCGACGAAATCCGCGCGAGCTCGCCCCGGTTCTCCGCCGCCCAGTCGGTCACTTCACCGATCGCGCGCAGCGCGGCCCCGAGCACGTCCGGATGGGCTTCGGCGAAGGTCCTGTTCGCGAGATAGAAGCTGTTGCTGGCGAGGCCCGACGCGTCGGAGGTGATGACGGGCCGCGCATCGTGCCGGGTCTCGGCAATGGCGAAATAGGGGTCCCAGACCGTCCAGGCATCGACCTTGCCGCTGGCGAAGGCGGCGGCCGCGTCGGCCGGGGTCAGATAGACCGGCTCGATATCGTTGAAGGAAAGGCCCGCCGCCTTCAGCGCCTGCACGGTGAGATTGTGCGAGCTCGATCCCCTGGCGATCGCGACCTTCTTGCCCTTGAGATCGGTCACCGACCGGATCGCACTGTCCTTCGGCACCAGGATCGCCGAGGCGGAGGCGGGTGAACTCGCGACATAGACGAGGTCGGCGCCGGCGGCCTGGGCGAAGATCGGCGGCGCGTCGCCGACGACGCCGATATCGACCGCGCCGCTGCCGAGAGCTTCGAGCAGCGGTGGGCCGAACTGGAACTCGACCCAGCGCACATTCTCGACGCCAAGCTCCTTGAGACGCGCCTCGAGCGCGCCGCGCTGCTTGGCGACGACGAGGATCGCGCTGCCTTTCTGGTAGCCAACGCGAAACTCCTCGGGCACGCCCTCGGCGCTGACGAGCGGAACGAACGCGCCGAAAAGGAGGGCGCCGGCGAGGCTGGTGGACAACAGACGACGTCTGTTCAGCATGGGATCAATCCTTGAAGTCGGAAATCGAGGGATTCCGGAATGGGCACCGCCCGGTCGCCAGGGGCGACTCGGTCACGGTCGAACGGAACGGGAAACGGAATCAGGCCGTCGCGCGGCGGGCGGACGGCGGCGCGCTTCTACATCGGAACGGTGCCGGACGAGCACCATCGGCGCCGGGGAAATCACGGAAAGGAGTTGTCATCTCGATCTCGCTCTATCCGGTCCGCGCCAACCCGAGGCGCGGGCCGGATCGCGGAAAGTCTCAGTCGCGGCCGTCTTCACCGGCCTCGGCGGCGCGCGGGCAGCCTGCCTCCGTCGCGGCACGACAAGCCAAGACCTCGGCGCAGGCATCGAGCCCGCGCGCCGCGAGGGCGCGGGTCTCGGCGTCGGTCGCATAGAGGCGGATCGACTTCAGCGCCTCGGCATGCGCGTCGCAACGGGCGCGAACCGCCACGAGTTCGGCCTCGATCACCGCGAGCGCGGCGTCGAGCGCCTGTTCGTGGGTTCCGACCACGCTGGAATAGGCGGCCCGCGCATTGGCCCGCAGCCGCGCGGCCGACACCGCCTCGGCCCTGGCGCGGGCCGGAGAACTCTCGACCGGCGCCCGGCGCGACCGGACGGGATAGCCCTCGACCGCAAAGCCGGCTTCGTGGCGCGACACCACGCCGTCGAATGAAATCGGATATCCGTCGCGGGACGGCGCGAGCCGCCGCGCCAGCGCGCGCAGGGTACCAAGCGCCCCGCCATGGGTGACCAGAGTCGCGGAAACCGGGGTTCCGGAAATGTCGGATAGCGTCATGTCAGATACTCCAGGCATGGCAGTTCTCCTTCGGTTCGGATGGCGCGGGTTTCAGATTCGGTCCGGGCAGTGATTCTCTTGGCGGCGACGTTCGATGTTTATCTGACTAACACGACAGACTTGATCGTGATTCGCAATGGTTATTTCAATCGTTACGTGTTGCAGATGCGTCACACAGGCGACAAGGCAGCGTTTTCGGGGGGAACCAACCACCGCTTCGGGCGCTTGGGGGGGGCGAAAGCGGAAAACGGTTGGTGAGCGGTATGAGAGAGAAATTCGAAGACGCCGCGGAGGTATCCCGACGGGCGGCGGCCCGCGTGGCCGAGCGGATCGGCATGGCCTTGCGCGAAGCCTGCTCCCTGCCGGAGCGGGAAGATCGGGACGACCGGTTCGCAGCCCTGCTGAGCGCGCTGGACGAAGCTGAGCGCGGCGCGGCGCGCTGAAAAAAAAGCGAGTGGCGCGGATGCGACACTCGCAGTCAGGGACATCGTCGCGCCGAGCCGTTTCGGGCTCGGGCTATCTCACGATCGCCGCGAAGACATAGCCGGCGAGGAAGGCGATCGCGATCGACCTGACGGGATTCTCGCGAACGGCCATCGAAAGCGAATCGTCCACTTCCCGCACCTTGTCCTCGCCGGCCGCGATCAGATCCTCGGCGCTGGCCTTCAGGCGGCGCGCCTGATTTCGGCCGAGCCCCGCCACGTCGGCCGCCAGCGCGTCGAGATCACCCCTCAGGACTTGGAGATCGGCGCGAAGCACATCCTCCGGACCCGCGGCGGGTTTGGATGCATTGTCCATCGGGACCTCCTTCATTCGAACCTCCGCTCACGTCAGGCCGACGAACGAAAGTATCGCCAGCACGATCACCACCAGACCGACGAGATAGATGATATTGTTCATTCTTGCTTCCCCGTGACCGAGCGTCGTTTGCTCGGGTTAACGCCGGCCGTCCGGTTCGGTTCCCCGCCCGATCGGTTCAGCGTTCGGATCAGCGGGCGACGGCTCTCCGGTCCGTCGCCGCTGGCCAAGCCGTTCAAGCTGGCCGGGCGCCTCGCGATATGCCGACGCTATACCGCGATCGCCTCCGGCCAGTCGATGCGATAGACGATGCCGCGCGGCGCGATCTGATATTCGACGCGACCATTGACCGCGCGCGGCACGATCTGGGTCAGGATCGCCTGTCCGAAACCGCGGCCGGGCGACTCCGTCGAGGGCAGGGCGAGATCCTCGGTCCAGGTCATGCGGTGCCCGTCCCGGGTGGTATCGGTCTCGATCAGGATATCGCCCCCCAGCGCGAACACTCCGAACCGCGCGGAATTCGCGGCGAGCTCGTGCAAGGCGAGCCCGAGATAGAGCGCCGCGTTCGGCCCGATCATCGTATCCGGTCCGACCACGAGTGGCGGCGCGATCCCCGGGTCGCGGAACTCCGACAATTGCCGCTCGATGAGCGGGTGGAAGCGCACGCCCTGCCAGTTCGAGCGGGTGATGAGATCCTGGCTATGCGCCAGCGCCGCGATCCGCCCGCGGAACTTGCGCTCGAACGAGGCGACGCTGTCGGTGTCGCGCGCGCTGTGGCCAAGCACGCTCTGGACGATCGCGAGCAGGTTCCGCGAGCGATGGCTGACCTCGTAGAGCAGCGCGCGCATCGCTTCCTCGCGCCGCTTGCGCTCGGTGATCTCGACCGCCGAGACGACAAGGCCCCGCACCGCCGCGGCGTCGTGCGATCCGGTCCCCGTCTCGCCCCCGGACTCGCCATGGTCCGCCTCGATATGCAGTTCGTACCAGGTGGTTTCCTTGGCGGCGCGCATCGGCACCTCCATCCGCGCGGGCAGCCCTGAGTCGATCACCCCGCGCTTGACCTCGACCACCTGCGCCGCCGTCTCGGCGTCGAAGATCGCCGCGTCGCCCCGGGCGATGATGTCCTCGCTCGGTGGCCAGGCCGCCGGCGCGTTCTCGATCATCCGCAAGGCGAGATGGCGGTCGTGATAGAGGATGCACAATCCCGCGCCGCGGAGGCCCCGGGCCAGGGCCCGGGTCCGGTCATACCCGGCGAGATCGGGAGAATTCATGATGGCCCTTCGCTTGCCGTCGCCCCGACCGGGCCGAACCGGGGGCCGGGCATCCCGCGCCGCGCCTTGGCCGGCTTGGCGGGCCCGGCTCTACGGTCGAAAACTCTGCGCCATGCCATCGGTTCCAGCGGGCGACCAAGGCATCAGGCGGCCACGGACGCCGCCTCATGGAAAAACAGCGCCTGGCCGATCAGCGCCTTCACCATGTTCTCGTCGAACGGTTTGGTCACGAGAAACGCCGGCTCCGGCCGCTCGCCGGTCAGGAGATGCTCGGGAAAGGCGGTGATGAAGATGACGGGCAACAGGCTGGCGCGCAGGATGTCGTTCACCGCGTCGATGCCGGAGCTGCCGTCGGCCAGCTGGATATCGGCCAGCACCATTCCCGGCGGATCGGCGCGGAACAGCTCCATTGCCTCGTCCTTGGTGCGGGCGATGCCGGTAACCCGATGGCCGAGCGACAGAACCATCTGTTCGATATCCATCGCGATCAGCGGCTCGTCCTCGATGATCAGGATATCGGTCGCGACCTGCCGCGAGATTTCCTCCGCGGCCTGGGCCAGCAGGTCGCCGGCCGCGTCTTCCTCGATATCGAGAATCTCGGCGACTTCGGCGCGCGAGAAACCTTCGAGCGCGTTCAGGAGGAACGCCTGCCGCGCGAGCGGCGAGACCTGTGCCAGGTTGGCGGCCGCGCGCTGCTCCCAGGCGAAGGGCGAACGCTCGGGATCGATGGTGACCTGCATCCGCGAGAAGATCGAGGCGAAAAGGCGGAACACGCCGATCCGGTCGCTGCTCGCCTGGGGGAAAATCGAAATGTCGGCGATCAGCGCCTCCAGCATCGCCGCGACATAGGCGTCACCGGACGTCTGCGACCCGGTTATCGCGCGCGAATAGCGCCGCAGGTAGGCGAGATGCGGGGCGATGCGAGTGGACAGGGTCATGCGTTCAGGCTCCGGATATGGTGGCGCCAATGGCGGCCAAACAAACCCTAACGACAGGCTGCGAGAAAAGTTCCCGCGAAGTGGGAACTTCCCCGTATCTGGCGCATTCTGCAACCGGAAGATCCCGGAGCACCATCGACGCTCCTGAACAACATTCGAGAAGCGCACGCGTTCCATGACTGATTTCCCCACTCCCTCGACCGGGCGGCCGCGCCGCTCCCGCTCGGGAGCCGACCCGCTCGATCCGCATGGCGAGATCGCGCGGCGGCTCCGCGCCCTCTATTCCGCCGACGCCCAGGAGCCGATCCCGTCCGACCTCATCGCGCTGCTCGAACAGCTCGACGAGGCGGAGGGCGCCGGGTCCGTGGCGGCGGACGAGCAGGCGGCGCGATGAAAGACGCATCGCCCCCGAACTCGCAGGCGAATTCGCCTTCCTCTTCGCAGCCGCCCCCGCCACCGAGCTTCAAGCAGGCGATGCTGGCAGCGCTGCCGTCGCTGCGCGCCTTCGCGCTGTCGCTCAGTGGTCGGCCGGACCGGGCCGACGACCTGGTGCAGGAAACGGTGATGAAGGCCTGGGCCAAGCAGACTGACTTCCGGCTCGGCACCAACATGCAGGCCTGGCTCGTCACCATCCTGCGCAACAGCTACTACAGCCAGATGCGCAAGCGCGGTCGCGAGGTTCAGGACAGCGAGGGCACCTTCACCGAGCGGCTGAGCGTCGCGCCGGCCCATGACGGGGTGATGGACATGGCCGACTTCCGCCGCGCCCTCGCCAAGCTGCCCGACGACCAGCGCGAGGCGCTGCTGCTCGTCGGCGCCTCGGGTTTTTCCTACGAAGAGGCGGCCGAGATCTGCGGCTGCGCCGTCGGCACGATCAAGAGCCGCGTCAGCCGCGCCCGCAACCGCCTGCAAGCCGCGCTCGACATCAACGGTCCGGGTGACTACGGCCCCGATGGCCACAACGCGACAATGGTCGGCCGCGCCTTCGCCGGGTGAAATCGCTGACCGTTGATCGCGGCGCCTCGGCTGGAGGTGGCGCGGACATGAAAAAGCCCCGGGCACGACCCGGAGCTTTCGTCCTTCCGGACGCGCAATGCTCAGCGACGCAACAGAACCGCGACCACGAGGCCAAGGCCGAGTGCCACCGCCAGCGACTGGCCCGGACGTTCACGCACCGTCTCGACCGCCCGGCGTTCCACGCGACGAAGCTCGCGGCCAACATCGGAGGCCAGCGCCTCGCCGTCGTGGGTGAGCAGGCTCACGGTGTCGAACGCCTCCTTGCCCAACCGGCGCGCCTTCTTCTGGCCGTCGGCGGCGGCGGCGCCAACAAGATCCGCCACCTGCTTGCGAAGCGCGGCCAATTCCTTGCGCAGGTCGTCCATATCCGGCGCCGCGTCGCGCACCTTGTCCGGGAAAAGCGCACTCATCTCTCTCTCCTTCCGTCGAACGAAGCGCGGCCGCCGCCAAGGCGGCCGCCGCGAAGAATAAAACAGGCGCGAAGGGTCAGCTCCCCTCATAGACCGGCCGGCCCTGCAACGCCTCCGGCGTCAGGTTGGTCCGCACGATCAGCGTGTCATTGATGTCCGTGACGAAATCGACCTCATCGAGCGTCAGCAGCACCTCGTCGGTGCCAAAGCCGAGGAAGCCACCGAAGCCCGCGGCGATATTCTCGACCTTGCCATCGTCCGACAGGATCACGTCCTTCACATCGGCGACCTTTTCGCCGCTCAACGTCTCGACGCGGGCGCCGATCAGCGCGTCGGCGGAGACGGTGGTCACATCGACCCGCGCCTGACCCTCGTTCAGGTCCCAACCCATCCCAGCGGGGGCGGGCTCGCCGCCGAGCGGCTGGACCGCCGCCGGAGCGTCGGCCGAATGATCCGTGGCGCTTTCCGCGTAGGCGCCGGTGGCGAGCAGCGCGCCGAGCGCGGTCGTGACAATCAGCTTCTTCATCCCAAAACTCCCATTTTGCCCAAGGCACCGCCGCCGGGCTTCACGAGAAATCAACGTCCCCACCGGGCTCGGGTTCCGCCGAAACCCGACAATCGCCAAACGAGCAGCGCCAATTCTCGTCCCGAGATTCGGCGTCGCGGAAGGCGGAGGGCCGTCAGCGGCGCCAGACGCGGCCCGGAACGCAATGCGCCGCGGATCCCTCGCAGGATCCGCGGCGCCCCGTTCCACAATCATCCGCGAGGTCAGTTCGCCTTCATCCAGTCGTCGATCTGCGCTTCGGCGGCTTCCTTGGTCACACCGTATTTCTGCTGGATCCGGCCTGACAATTCGCGCCGATCACCCTTGATCCGCTGCATGTCGTCGTCGGTGAGCTTGCCCCACTGAGTCTGGACCTTGCCGGTCATTTCCTTCCATTTGCCTTCGATCTGATCCCAGTTCATCGAGAACCTCCATCTTGATCAGGGCCAGTTCGCCCTCGGCGAGCAAACGTTCCGAACCGGAAGCGGTTCCCCCAATGGCGGTATCGGTCAGGACGACAGCACGAACAGCGCGCGGCCCGGCACCGACAGGACCTCGCCGGCGGCGACGAGCGGCGCGTCCGGGTCGATATCGCCCGCGCCGCTATCGAGCCGCGGCCGCCAGCCACCGGTCCCGACCGCCTCGGGCAGGGTGAAATCCACCCCGCCGTCCGAGGCATTGGCGATGATCAGCACCGCGCCAAGCTCGTCGCGCAGGACCACGGCCACGTCGCGGTCGAGGCCGTTCGCCCAGTCGTCGCCGGTCGCGTCCCGCCCGTCGCGGCGCAGCCAGCGCACGTCGGGTCGACCCTCGGGTCCCACCGGATCGCCGTGCAGATACCGCGCGCTGCGCAGCAGCGGCAGTTCGCGCCGCAGCGCCAGCGCCCCGGCCACGAAATCCCTGAAGGCGAGCGCGCGCGGATCATCGCTCCAGTCGACCCAGGTCAGCGGCCCGTCCTGGCAATAGGCGTTGTTGTTGCCATCCTGGGTCCGGCCAAGCTCGTCGCCCATCAGCAGCATCGGCGTGCCATGCGACACCGCGAGCGCCGCGATGGCGAAGCGCCGCATCCGGTCGCGGAGATCGATGACGCCCGCGTCCTCGGTCTCGCCTTCGGCGCCGCAGTTCCATGACCGGTTGTCATTGTGGCCGTCGCGACCGTCCTCGCCGTTCGCCTGATTGTGCTTCTCGTTGTAGCTGTAGAGGTCCATCAGCGTGAAACCGTCATGCGCGGTCAGGAAATTGACGCTGGCCCAGGGCCGCCGACCGCGCCGGTCGAAGATGTCCGCCGAACCGAGCAGATGCGAGGCGAGCGCCGGAACGCCGCCCCGATCGCCCTTGAGAAAGCCGCGCATCGCATCGCGGTAGCGGCCGTTCCATTCCGCCCAGGCCGGCGGAAAGGCTCCGACCTGATAGCCGTTCGGCCCGAGATCCCAGCTCTCGGAGATCATCTTCACATGGGCGAGCACCGGATCCTGCGCCACGGCGTCGAGGAAAGGGCTGTTCTGGTCGAACTTGTCGCGATCCCGGCTGAGGGTCACGGCCAGATCGAAGCGGAAGCCGTCGATATGGCAATCCTCGACCCAGTAACGCAGCGAATCCATCACCATCTGCAACACGCGCGGATGGCGGATATTGAGGTTGTTGCCGCAGCCCGTGGTGTCGAAGACATAGCGCGGATCGTCGGCTGGCACATAGTAGCTGAGGTTGTCGATCCCCCGGAAGCTGAGCGTCGGCCCGAGATGGTTGCCCTCGGCGGTGTGGTTGTAGACCACGTCGAGGATCACCTCGATGCCCGCGCCATGCAGGCGCTGCACCATCAGCTTCAGATCGCGCAGATCTCGCCCCGGCGGCATGTAGCGCGGCGCCGGGGCGAAGAATCCGAGCGTGGCATAGCCCCAGTAGTTGGTCAGGCCGCGCTCGGTCAGATAGCGCTCGTCGAAAAAGGCGTGGATCGGCATCAGCTCGACCGTGGTGACGCCGAGCCGCGCCAGATGCTCGATCACCCCGGGCGACGCGAGGCCGGCGAAGGTGCCGCGCAATTCCTCCGGCACATCCTCGCGCCGCGCGGTCATGCCCTTCACATGCGCCTCGTAGATCACCGTCTCGGACCAGGCGCTGCGCGGCCGCCGATCCTCGCCCCAGGTATGGGCGGGGTCGATGATCCGGCATTTCGGCATCGCCCGCGCCGAATCGCGCCGATCGAAGGAGAGGTCGGCCTTCGGATGACCGATGCGATATCCATGCAGCGAATCGTGCCAGCGGAGCTTGCCGTGGATCGCCTTGGCATAGGGATCGAGCAGCAGCTTGTTGGCATTGAACCGGTGCCCCGCCTCCGGCGCGTAGGGCCCGTCCACCCGCAAGCCATAGAGCTGTCCCGGCCGGAGGTCGGGAAAATAGCCGTGCCAGACCTCGTGCGTGAACTCGGGCAGCGCGATCCGCGTCGTCTCGCGCCGGCCATCGTCGTCGAAGAGACAGAGATCGACCCGCGTCGCATGGGCCGAGAAGACGGCGATATTGACCCCGATCCCGTCCCAGGTCGCGCCGAGCGGATACGGCAGGCCGGCGGTCGCACGGAGTGCTTCGGCCACGCGTGGGCTCCTTGCGTTCAATATCGCCAGGCTCAGCGATCAGGCGGCGCGCCCCTAGCGGGCCGCGCTGCTTCGCCGCGCCGCGCCGCCCGCTGGCCTATTTGGCGTCGAGCCGGGCGTGAATCGCGGCGATCCCCTGCTCGATCCGGTCGTAGATGCCGTGCTTGGCTTTTCCCTCCGGCTCGTCCACTCCATTGAGCTCCTCGGACAGGCCTTCGAGCATGTTGCCGATTTCGGCCCACTCGTTCTTGTTGTCCTCGGCGAGTCGCTGGCGCGCCGCGTCGATCCGCGCCTGCAGATCCGCGTGCCGGTCTACTATATCCATCTGATGCTCCTCTCGTCGGCGTTTCCCCACCCGAATGTGCTGGCAAACGCCGCCCCTTGCAACTCTCCGGCTTAAACGGGCGCGGAGCCTGCCGGTTCCATCCCGAATTCCCGATGAGTGTCGCCCCTCCCGGACGGGAGGCACGATGCCTGCGCGGCCTGGATCGCGGCCCCCGTGCCTGAGCGCCCGAAGTGCGACATGGGGTCCGGGTTTCCGCGTTGTTCGCCAATCAGCCCCCGAAAAGGGCGTCGCCGCGATGAGACGGGAAACGTCAGTGCTTGTCCGTCTTGGCCGCGAGAAGATCCATCACCGCCAGCAGCACGCCCGAGGCCACGAAGGTGAGATGGATGAGTACCATCCAGCGCAGTTGCGTCGGGTCGAACGGCGTTTCGGCATGCTTCTCGCCGATCTCCATGAACCGTTTCAGCAGATGGATCCCCGAGATCGCCACGATCGAGGCGATCAGCTTCATCTTCAGCCCCGAGAAATCCACCGTTCCCATCCAGCTCGGCCGGTCCGCCGTCGCGTCGATGTCGAGTTTCGAGACGAAATTCTCGTATCCCGAGAACAGCACGATCAGCAGCAGGTTTCCGGCCAGCGTCAGGTCGATCAGCGTCAGCACCGATAGGATGGCGTCCTCGCTCGACAGCACCATGATCTTTGGTGCGTAGTAGGCCACCTCACGCGCCATGATCACCATCAACATGGCCAGCGACACGACGAGGCCAAGGTACATCGGCGCCATGAGCCAGCGCGCGGCGAACAGCCCCCGCTCGAAACGCGTCTCGATCTTCGGCTTGCTCATGCCCCTCGCACCTCTCGGATTGCCCTGGTCGGGCTCTACCTATGGTTCTCCGCCGCGCCGGGCAAGCAGCGGGCGGGCGCGAATTCGCCGCGGGTGACGGCGTCGGTTGAATTGCCGCCCCGGTTGGATGAATAAGAGGCATCGAGCAACTGAAAGAGCATCAATGCGCCGTCTCTATCACATGCCCCTGTCGCCGTTCTGCCGCAAGATTCGCCTCGTTCTCGCCGAGAAGAAGATCGAGGTCGAGCTGGTCGAGGAACGGCCGTGGGAGCGGCGGATGGAATATCTGCGGCTCAATCCGGCCGGCAAGGTGCCCCTGTTTCGTACCGACGACCTCGTGCTCGGTGAGTCGACCGCGATTTTCGAGTATCTCGAGGAGGTCCAGCCCGACCCGCCGCTGCTGCCGAAGCGGCCGGCGGAGCGGGCCGAGGCCCGGCGGCTCGTCGCCTGGTTCGACGACAAGTTCCACCACGAGGTGACCGCGAACCTGCTCTACGAGCGGGTGAACAAGAAGCTGATGAAGGCCGGCTATCCCGAGAGCGATCGGATCAAGGCCGGCCTGCGCAACATCAAGTACCATCTCGACTATATCGGCTGGCTGATCGACCAGCGCCGCTGGCTGGCCGGCGACCAGATGACCATCGCCGATTTCGCCGCCGCCGCGCAGCTCTCCTGCCTCGACTATGTGGGCGATGTCGACTGGACGCGGAACCAGGGGCTGCACGACTGGTATTCCAAGATCAAGTCGCGGCCCGCCTTTCGCTCGATCCTCGCCGATCTGGTGCCGGGCTTCACGCCGCCCCAGCACTACGCCGACCTCGATTTCTGATGGGCGCGGCCTGACATGAGCGCGCCGGGGCGGGCTACTCCGGCCCCGGCGATCGCGGGCGACCCGGAGGCGATCGCCACCCGGCTGCGGGCGCGGGCGCGGGAGGAGGGTTTCGCGGCCTGTGGCGTCTGCGCCCCCGATGCGATCCCCGAAGCGGCCGGGCGGTTGCGCGCCTTTCTCGCCGCCGGGCACCATGGGCGGATGGGCTGGATGGCGGAGCGCGAGGGCTGGCGCGGAAATCCGGCGGCGCTCTGGCCCGAGGCGCGCTCGGTCGTGATGCTGGCCGAGCCCTATGATCCCGGCACCGATCCGCTCGCGCTGCTATCTCGACGCGACCGCGGCAATATCAGTGTCTATGCCCGCGGCCGGGACTATCACGACCTGGTCAAGAAGCGGCTGAAACGGCTCGGGCGCTGGCTCGTCGCCGAGACCGGCGCGGCGATCAAGGTCTTCGTCGATACCGCGCCGGTGATGGAAAAGCCGCTCGCCCAGGCGGCCGGCCTCGGCTGGCAGGGCAAGCATACCAATCTCGTCGGGCGCGAGCTTGGAAGCTGGTTCTTTCTCGGCGCGATCTTCACCGAACTCTGGCTGCCGCGCGACCGCGCCGAGGCGGACCATTGCGGCTCCTGCCGCGCCTGCCTCGACATCTGCCCGACCGGCGCCTTCCCCGCGCCCTACCGGCTCGACGCGCGGCTCTGTGTCTCCTACCTCACCATCGAGCACGACGGCCCGGTCGATCCCGCGCTGCGGCCGGCGCTCGGCAACCGGATCTACGGCTGCGACGACTGCCTCGCGGTGTGTCCCTGGAACAAGTTCGCGGCGGAGGCCCGCGAGGCGGGCTATCATGCCCGCGAGACGCTGCGCGAGCCGAAGCTCGCCGATCTCGCAGCGCTCGACGACGCCGGATTCCGGGCGCTGTTCCAGGGCTCGCCGATCAAGCGCATCGGTCGGAACCGGTTCGTGCGGAACGTCGCCTACGCCCTCGGCAATTCCGGCGACCCCGCGCTGCTGCGGTCCGCGCGGCTGCTCGCGGCCGACGCCGACCCCGTGGTCGCCGAGGCGGGGGCTTGGGCGGCGGAACGACTCTCCGTCGTTTCACTCAATCGACGACACGGAGCGTCAGGTTGATCCGGCCACCCCCGGGCAACAGGCGCGAGGCGCCGAACCGGATGCGGTCGATACCGTGGTAGGCGCGGCGCGCGGGCCCGGCCATCACCACCACGTCGCCGCTTTCGAGCAGCACCGAGGCGGTCGGGTCGCCGCGTTCCAGCCCGCCGACCCGGAACAGGCCCGGATCGCCAAGGCTGATCGACAGCACCGGCCAGCCGAAATCCGCCTCGTCCGCGTCGCGATGCAGCCCCATCCGCGCCTTCTCGCCGTAGAAATTGACGAGGCAGCAATCCGGCGCGCGCGTCGCCGAGACGAGATCGCGCCAGACGACGAGCACCGCCTCCGGGATCGGCGGCCAGGGCTGGCCGTCCGGGTGCCGCGGCTCGTAGCGATAGCCACCGCGACCGGTGATCCAGCCGTAGCGGCCGGCCGAGGTCATGCGCACGCTCATCGGCTTGCCCCAGGGCGTCAGCGGCGCGAAGAACGGCGCGGCGCGAGCCACCTCGCGCAGATCCTCGACCATCGCGGCCTGCGCGGCGGGAGGGAGGTAAGCCTTGTGAATCTCGAAGTCTTTGAGCGTGATCATGGCACGTGACCGCCCGAAAAAAGCCCGAAGCCGCGCCGGGCGGCTTCTTGCAGGCGAAAACCCCGGGTCCTATATAGCCAGCCAAAGCCGGACCCCAGCCGAAAACGGCGGTCCGGACGGGATACAAGGCCGGGGGCCGAAGCCGGACCCGGCCAGCAAAATCGCCGCTTGAAAGGAAGTTCTATGTCCAAAGTCATCGGTATCGACCTCGGCACCACCAATTCCTGCGTCGCCATCATGGACGGCAGCCAAGCCAAGGTCATCGAGAATTCGGAGGGCGCGCGCACGACTCCGTCGATCGTCGCCTTCACCGACGAGGAACGCCTCGTCGGCCAGGCCGCCAAGCGCCAGGCGGTCACCAATCCGGAAAACACCCTCTTTGCCATCAAGCGCCTGATCGGGCGCCGCACCGACGATCCGATGGTCGCCAAGGACAAGGAAATGGTCTCCTACAAGATCATTCCCGGCCCGAACGGCGACGCCTGGGTCGAAGTGAAGGGCGAGAAATACTCCCCCAGCCAGATTTCCGCCTTCATCCTGCAGAAGATGAAGGAAACCGCCGAGTCCTATCTCGGCGAGAAGGTGACCCAGGCGGTCATCACCGTCCCGGCCTATTTCAACGACGCCCAGCGGCAGGCGACCAAGGACGCCGGCAAGATCGCCGGGCTCGAGGTGCTGCGCATCATCAACGAGC
>NZ_CALAGI010000156.1 GCF_937891315.1 uncultured Amaricoccus sp.
AACTTCCTCGCCGTCGTCACCATCGCCGCTATCGTACTCTGGATACGGTAAGTGTTCACAGATCCTAGCCGGGCGTCGCTTCGGGACGGGGCGGTCTTGCCCCGGCCCGCGCCTCGACGGCGCGACTGAGCCGGCAGAATGCTTCGAGCGATACCTGTTCCGCGCGTTCCGTGGGCGGGATGCCGGCTTCCGCCAACAGGGCCTCCACGTCGCCCAAAGGTCGCAGGCTGGCGCGGAGCATCTTGCGGCGCTGACCGAAGGCGAGGGCGACGACGCGGCCGAGGGTCGCGGCGTCGGCCGGAAACCGCGGCGCCTCAAGCCGGTCGAGCTGAACCACGGCGCTCGTCACCTTCGGCGGCGGGGTGAAGGCGCGGGCCGGCAGTTCGAAGGCGATGCGCGCGTTCGCCCGCCACTGCGCCAGAATCGACAACCGGCCATAGGCCTTGGAGCCCGGCGCCGCGACGATCCGTTCGGCGACCTCCTTCTGGAACATCAACGTCAGGCTCTGCCAGAACGGTGGCCAGCTCGGCGGGGTCAGCCAGCGCACCAGAAGCTCGGTCCCGACATTGTAGGGCAGGTTCGCCACCACCCGGATCGGCGGCGTCAGACACGCCAGCGGATCGAGCGCCAGCGCGTCGCCCTCGATCACCGTCAGCCGCCCGGGATAGGCGGCCGCGATCTCGGTCAGCGCGGGCAGGCAGCGGGCGTCGCGCTCGATCGCCACCACGTGCCGCGCTCCCTCCATCAGCAGCGCGCGGGTCAGTCCGCCCGGCCCCGGCCCGATCTCCAGCACGTCGCAGGCGCCGATGTCGCCGGCCCGCCGGGCGATCTTCGCCGTGAGATTGAGGTCGAGCAGGAAGTTCTGGCCGAGCGCCTTGCGCGCCGCGAGTCCATGCGTCGCGATCACCTCGCGCAGCGGCGGCAGGCCGTCGTCGCTCACCGATTGGCCTGTCGCGTCTCGCCCAGCGACCGCGCGAGCCGCAGCGCGGCGATCAGGCTGGTCGGACTGGCGCGGTTCTGGCCGGCGATGTCATAGGCGGTGCCGTGGTCCGGCGAGGTTCGCACGAAATCGAGCCCAAGCGTCACATTGACCCCGCCTTCGAAATCCACCGTCTTGATCGGGATCAGCGCCTGGTCGTGATACATGCAGACCGCCGCGTCGTAGCGTGCCCGCGCCGCGGGGTGAAACAGCGTATCGGCCGAATACGGACCCATCGCCGCGATCCCTTCGAGCCGCAGCCGGCTGAGAACCGGAGCGATCACCGTGATCTCCTCGGTCCCCATCGCTCCGCCCTCTCCGGCGTGAGGATTGAGCCCCGCCACCGCGATCCTGGGCGCCGCGACGCCGAAATCGGTGATCAGCGCCCGATGCGTGATCCGCAGCGTTTCCTCCAGCAGCGGCGGGGTCAGCGCGACCGGAACCTCGGCGAGCGGGATATGGATCGTCACCGGCACCACGCGGAGATCCGGCGCCACCAGCATCATTACCGGCAACGGCGCGCCGGAGAGATGGGCGAGAAATTCGGTATGACCGGGAAAGGCGAAACGCGCCCCTTCGCGCAGCGCCTTCTTCTGGATCGGGTTGGTGCAGAGCGCCAGCGCGGCGCCGGAACGGGTAAGCTCGACCCCCCGCGCGATGATCTCGATGACGGCGGCGGCGTTCTCGGGCGCCGGCGAGCCGGGCGGCGCGGGGCGGGGCAGGGCATGCGGCAGCACCGGCAGCCCCTCGGCCATCGCCGCCGCCGCCTCCCCGGGGGCCGCGATCGGTCGCGGCGACAGGCCGAGCGCGCCGCCGATCCCCGCGAGATGCGACACGTCGCCGATGATGAAGAACGGCGCCGCGTCGCGCAGTTCGAGCCACGCCTTGAACGCGATCTCGCCGCCGATCCCGGCGGGATCGCCCAAGGTCAGAGCAACCGGCGTTGTCATCGCGTGACGATCAGGGCGTCGCTGAGCAGTTCCTGGAGATAGCCCTGGCCAAAGCTGTTGATGCGCTCGCCGAAGAGCCTCTGGCGCAGGGCGTCGCGCACTGCCGGATCGTCGGCCTGCACTGGCTCGGGCGCGGCCTGCCGGCTGGAAATGAGCTTCAGGATCGCGAGCCCGCCGCCGATCGGCATCGGCCGCGTCACCTGGCCCGGGCGCAACAGCAGGATCTGGCTCCGGATCGCGGGCGGCATCTGGGTGAGGGGGATCTCGGCCATGACGCCGCCGTTCTCGGCCGTGGTGCTGCGGCTGTGGGTGCGCGCGGCGTCCGCGAAGCTCGCGCCGCGGGAAAGGTCGCGATAGAGGTTATCGGCGAAGGCGATGGTCTCGGGCTCGCCGCGTTCGGCGAAGGGCAGGGCGATCTCGCCGAGGGTCACCATCTCGCGCGGGCTGGTCGCCGCGAGTTCGAGCGCCCGGTCGAGGTCGGCGTCGGTCGGCGTCGCGCGGGCGCGGAAGCGGTTGACCACCACTTCGCGCCACATGATGCCGGCTTCGACGAAATCATCCATGGTCTGACGGTCGATCTTCCGCGCGACCAGCACCTCGTTCACATTGTCCATGGTCAGGCCGCGATTGGTCGCGAATTCTTCCAGCCCCTGCTGGACCGCGCCGTCGGGCAGCTCGATATCGAGAGCCTTGCCCGCCTGAATCTTCAGCCGATCCTCGGTCAGCTGCTCTATGGCCTGCGCGCGCAGATCGCCGGTGGCACCCATGGCGCCGAGCAGCAGGGCGCGCTGATCGATGTCATAATGGGTGATGACGCCCTGGTTCACGGTGATCGCGGGGGCGTAGCGATTGTCCGCCGCGTTGAGCGGCCCACCCGGTCCGAGGTAGCCCAATCCGAGGCCGCAGACCGCCAGAAGAGCCTTCCATGCCATTCGCATTCGCGCCCCTCCCGGGCAGCCTGTCGTCACGTCTTGCGCGCCGCGCATACACCCGCGGGCCATTTGCGCTCGCTCGATCCGCCAAGCCCCGCGAGGCGCACGCTGAAGCCGACCGATGTCGAGGGCGGCACATTAGTCGATGACGTATAGCGGCGCGAGACCGAAAGGTCGAACTCCGCGCAATCATTGCCATAGGTCAGGCCGCCACCCGCCCGCAGATTGGCGCCCGTCACGACGTCGTAGCGCCAGAGGCCGCGAACCTCCCAGTTGGGCATCACGCGGTAGCGCGCATCGAGGCCGAACTCGTTGGTCTCCGGCTGCGCGCCATAGTAGGGATTGTAGCCTTCCGCGAGATAGACATAGGCCGCGCGCAGCGCGCCGCGATCCTGTTCGTAGGTCATCGCGAATTCGTTGCGGTTGAAGCTGAAATCGGTGTCGAAGAGTGCCCGGTTCACCAGGCTGAGGGCGGTGCCGAAATTGACCGATACGGCGGCGACCACGTCGGACGACTGCCCGGCGAGACCGGTGCTCTCGTAGAAATCGGGATCGGCCTTGGCGCGGAACACCTGTCCGACGACGACGCCCAGCGACCAGCCGGCCGGGTCGTAGCGGGTATAGCCCAACCCGACATTGGCGCGGAGCCCGGTCTCGATCCGATCCTCCCCGGGAAAGCGGTTCAGCGCGAAGAGGTTCGTCTCGTCGAATTCGACGAGCGTGCTGTCGTTGTTCGGAACGTCGTCTTCGCCGAGCGTGTCGGAATAAATTACCTGTACGATCGGCTCGATGACATGGGCGGCGCGGCCGCTCGCGCGCATCAGCGGCCAGCGCAATTCGAAATTCACGTTCGGGTCGGTGCGGAACAGGACGTCGCCGGACTGGTCCGGATCATCCCACACCCGATAGATGTCGAAACCCGCGATCGCGCCGGCGGTCGCCAGCACGCCCTGGGGCAGGGTCCAGACCCGGCGCCAGTCGATATCGCCACCCCCGCGCAACGCGTCCTGGCCGTCCTGGCGGATGATGCCGAGCGCCTGGGCGTCGAGTGACATCCGGCCACCGACCATCGGAGCGTCGAACAACCGATGATAGGTGAACTCCGGCAGCACGAAAGGAATGCTGGCGGTGTCCTCGTTCTCGCGCAGGCTCTGGAAGGCGACGGTGCCGAGTTCGAAATAGTCGTGCTCGCGGTTGCGCAGGATACGCGCCGTGCTGGTCAGCAGGTCGGAGTCGGAATAGTCGAACTGCTGCAGGAAGGTGTCGTCGCTGGCGAGCGCGAGATCGAAATCGGTGACGAACCCCTCACCAAGGCCGAAATCCCCGAGGGCGAACTCGCCGACCGCGAAGGCCGCGCCCCGCCCTGGCGTGCCGCCGAGGCCGTCGTCGAGGGCCACGACGCCGTTGAAGTCGAAGCCGCCGTTGGCATAGCGCTGGCGATACTCGCCCTCGAAGAGCTTGGCGCCGGTGGTGGTGAAGAACGGCGTGACCGTCGCATCCGCCGCCGGCGACAGCGCCCAGTAGTACGGTATCTTGAGCCCCAGCCCGAAGATGTTGGAATTGACGCCGACCGGCACCAGAACGCCGCTTGCCCGGCCGACGGAGGGATCGGGAATGCTCAGCCGCGGCAGATAGCCGACCGGCACGCCATAGACTTCGAGCGTCGCATTCTCGAAGAAGATGCGCTTGGCCTCGGCGTCCTGCGTCACCCGGGCGGCGCGGATCGCCCAGGTCGGCGTCGGATTGCCTTCGCAGATGGTGCAGGAACTGGCGATCGCCCGGTAGAGCGTGGTGTAGCGTCCCTGCGAGCGCCGCGCCTCGGCGGCGGCGAGTTGCAACTGACCGGCGATCAGCAGCTGGGCGCTCTCGATCAGTCCGTCGGTGATATCGGCGGACAGGTCCGCGCTGTCGGCGAGCAGGATGCCGCGCTCGGGATCGGTGATCTGGATCGGGCCGACCGCGCGAATCCTGTCCGCCTTCTCGTCATAGGTGATCGAGGTCGCCTTCAGCACCCGACCCTCGTAGAGCACCTCGACATCGCCGGTGGCGACAAGGAGGCCGGTCTCCCGGTCGTAGGTCACTTCGTCGGCGATCAGGCTGGCCGGCGGCTGGTCCGCCTCCGGCGACTGGGCGCGCAGGCCCGTCGCGGCGACCGCGAGCGCAAGGCCGAACGCGATGAACCGACCCCGCTGCGACATGCCGTTCCTGTGACCGATCCCACGCTTTGCGCGCGCGCCTTCGTGATTACCCGTCTTCGAGATGCAACAGCAAGCCCAGGGCCAGCAGGATGGCGGCGACGGGCGGCGTCCAGGCGGCGACCAGCAGCGGAATCTGGCCGCGCGCGCCGAGCGTCTCCGAGAAATCCTTGAGGAAGTAGAGCGCGAATCCCGCCATCACCGCGAGCAGGATCATCACCCCGGTCTGGCCGAACCGCGTCGGGCGCAGTGCGAAGGCGGCGCCGATCAGCACCATCGCGGCGAAGAGCGCGGGCTTTGCCAGCTCGCTCTGAAGGAACAGCCGGTGGCGCTGGCCGGAGAAACCCGATTCCTCCATCTGCGAGATGAAGCCGCCGAGATGCCAGAACCCCACCACTTCCGGCGGCGCGAAGCTGTCGAGGATCTGGTCGCTGGTCAGCGCGGTCGGCAGGGTGATCCGCTTCGCCTGCGACACGCGCTCGAACCGCCCGTCCGCGTCGAGATCCCATTGCGTCGCCTGCTCGATCAGCCAGGCGCCGGGCGTCAGTCGCGCGGCCGGCGCGTCGATGCGGGTGTAGATCGTGCCATCGCGGTCGAAGCGATAGACCCGCACCCGGCTCAGCACCGTGCCGTCGGCGTTGGTGCGCGCCGCCTGGATCACGCTCTGGCCGTCGGGATCGGCCTGGCGCAGCCAGACGCCATCGGCCGAGAAGGAGAGCTGGCTGGCGCCGTCGCCCCGGAACTCGTCCTCGAGCGCGAGGCCGCGCTTGATGGTCGCCGCGACGAAGGGATTGACCACCGCGACGAAGATCGCGCCGAGGATCACCGCCGCGCCGACCGGCACCCGGATCAGGCGCAGCGCCGAGACGCCGGAGGCGCGCATGACCACGAGCTCGCTGGTGCGGGCGAAGCGCAGGAAGGTGACGAGGCTGGCCAGCATCAGCACGAGCGGGAAAATCTGGTAGAGCGTCTCGGGTGCCTGCAGGAGCGTGATGCGCATCACGTCGGCGCCGCCCGCGGCGGTGTCGCCGAACCGCCGCAGGTTCTCGACCGAGCCGAACAGCACGACGACGAACGCCAGCACCGCGAAGACCGCGAGCAGCGCGCGCAGAAAGCCGCGCAGGACATAGTTCCAGAGGATCACGCCAGCACTCCCGACGGACGGCGCGGCCGCGCGAGCCGCCGTGCCAGCACGACGACATAGAGGATGCCGAGCAGGATCGGCAGATACATCAGTGGCCAGAGGTCGGCCGATTCCTGTACCTGCGCGCGGGTGACGAAGACGAGGATCTGCAGCAGGGCCGATACGCCGATCGCGACGATCACCCGGCGTCCGAAGCCGCTGCGCCGATAGCCGCCGGCGAGGATCGTCACCAGCGCGATCATGGGGAAGATGGTGGCGAGCAGAGGCAGCGTCAGCTTGTAGTGCCCTTCGGCCACGAAGTCGCCGCGGCTGTGGCGTCCGGATGCGAGCATCGTCTCGGTCGGCCGGACGAGCTCGATCACCGAATATTCGGACGGCCGCCGGGTCCGCGCGTTCTCGTCGCGCAGAAGGTCGCTGAGATCGAACACGAACTGGTCGAACCGTACCGTGCTCATCTGCTGGCTGCGCTCGTTGAGCGACAGCGCCACCCCGTCGAGCATCACGAGCCGCGCCTCGTCCCCCTCGCGCAGGAGCCGCGCGTGCTCCGCCGAATAGGTGATCGGCCGCAGGAATTCGCGCTGGTCGTTGAGGAAGATGCCCGACATCTCTCCCGCCCGGCTCGTGTCCTGGATGAAGAGCGTCAGCCCGGGCAGCGGGTGCAGGAATTGCCGCTCGACGATCAGCGCGTTGGCGAGGTCGGAGCGGATCGCCTGGGTGCGGTCGGCGAGCAACCCGCCGGAGAGCGGCACCAGGAACATGAGCACCACCGCCATCGCCACGCCGACCATGGCGCCGAAGGCTCCGACCGAGCGCAGGAGGCCGACGGGGCTGAGCCCGGCCGACATCATCACCACGAGTTCGGATTCGGTATAGAGCCGGTTGAGCGCGAAGAGCGAGGCGCCGATCCCCGACAGCGGCAGCACAATGACGAAGACCTGCGGCATGACGAGCGCCGAGAAGGTCAGGAACACCATGGCACTCTGGCCGCTGGCGATCACGGTATCGATCAGTCGCACCGCCTGGGTCAGCCAGACGACGCCGGTGAAGACCAGCACGAAAAAGCCGAAGGCCGTGATCAGCTGAGCCAGGATGTAGCGGTCCAGTCGCCTCAAGTCCGCGCCTCGTCTCCCAGCCCCGTCGTCACAGCGTCGTCGTACCAGCGTTGTCGTACCCGGGGGCGCGCGGCGGCCGTCTGGCCAAGGCCGGCGAAAGCCGCTAGGGCTTGCCCTCGCCACGCAACCTACGGAGACCGCTGTGACCGCGCCACTGGAAACCACCTTCGCCGAGGTCGAGTCCGTCGAAATAAAGGACGTTCCGGGCCGGATCGTCGTTTTCCTGGACGAGGACGGCGGCATGGGCGCGGTGGCCCGGCGGGTCGATCGACTGACGCGGGGCGCGGTCAGGCGCCTGTCGCAGAGCCCGGCCTTCGTCAAGGGCAAGGCCGGCGGCGGCCATGTGCTCGCCTTTCCCGGCGGTCTCGCCGCCGAGGCGGCGCTGGTCGTGAAGCTGCCCCGCCGCCCGACGGTCGCCGACGCGCGCCTCGCGGGGGCGGCCATCGCCAATTTCAACACCAGCGTCCCGTTGACCGTGCTCGCCGGCGCGCTGCCCCGGGTCGCGGAGGTGGCGCTCGGGCTCGGGCTCCGCGCCTATGAATTCGATGCCTACCGGACGCGCGAGGCCGACGCGCCGGCGCCGAACCGCGCGGTCCGCTTCCTCGTGCGCGATCCCGCCGCCGCGGCCGAGGCCTTCGCGCCGTTCGCCGCCCAGATATCCGGTGTGTTCTTCACCCGCGACCTCGTCAGCGAGCCGGCGAACGTGCTTACCACCAGCGAATACGCCGAGCGGCTGCTCGCGCTGCGCGACATTGGCGTCCAGGTGGAGGTGCTGGAGGAGCCGGAGCTGGAGCGGCTCGGGATGCGTACGCTGCTCGCCGTCGGTCAAGGCTCCGTCAGCCCGTCCAAGGTGGTGGTGATGCAGTGGCAAGGCGCGGGCGATGACAGCCAGCCCTTCGCGCTGGTCGGCAAGGGCGTGGTCTTCGATACCGGCGGCATCTCGATCAAGCCGGCCGCCGGCATGGAGGAAATGACCATGGACATGGGCGGCTCGGCCGTGGTCGCCGGGGTGATGCGGACGCTGGCGCTGCGACAGGCCAGGGCGAACGTGGTCGGCATCGTCGGTCTCGTCGAGAACATGCCGGACGGCGCCGCGACGCGGCCCGGCGACGTGGTAACCTCGATGAAGGGCGATACGGTCGAAATCATCAATACCGACGCCGAAGGCCGGCTCGTGCTCGCCGACGTGCTCTGGTACGCGCAGGAGCGGTTCAAGCCGAGCGGCATGATCGATCTCGCCACCCTGACCGGCGCCATCATCATCGCGCTCGGCCACGAGAAGGCGGGCGTCTTCGCCAATGACGACGGGCTGGCGCAATCCTTCCTCAACGCCGCCGCCGCCGAGGGCGAAGGCGCGTGGCGCATGCCGCTCGGCGCCGGCTACGACAAGCAGATCAAGAGCCGGATCGCCGACATGGCGAATGTCGGCGGCCGCCCGGCGGGCTCGATCACCGCGGCGCAGTTCCTGCGCCGCTTCGTACGGGACGCCACCCCTTGGGTGCATCTCGACATCGCGGGCGTCGCCTATGTCTCCAAGGATACCGAGCTCGCGCCGAAGGGCGCGACCGGCTGGGGCGTGCGCGCGCTCGACCGGATGATCCGGGACCGCTGCGAAGGCTGAGCGCCATGGCCGAGGTCTGGTTCTATCAACTGACCGCCTCGCCGCTGGAGCAGACCCTGCCCAACCTTCTCGAACGGTCGCTCGAGCGCGGCTGGCGGGTGCTGCTGCGCTGTGGTTCCGCCGCCGGGATGGAGGAGCTTGACGCGCTGCTCTGGACCTACCGCGACGCGTCCTTCCTGCCGCATGGCACGTCGCGACGCGACCACGCCGACCGGCAGCCGATCTACCTGACCATCGGCGACGAGAATCCCAATCGCGCCCGGATCCTGATGCTGGTCGATGGCGCCCGCGCGGCGCCGGAGGAGATGCGGGAGTTCGAGCGCACCTGTCTCGTCTTCGATGGCAACGACGCGCCGCGGCTGGAAGAGGCGCGGCGCGACTGGCGCGCGGTCCGCGCGGCGGGCCTGCCGGCGAAATACTGGGCCCAGGAGGACGGCCGATGGATCCAGAAGGCGAGCGGGTGACCGGACAACGGAGGCGACGCCGGATCCTCAGACCCCGACATATTGGCGGAATTGCGGCGCGTCGGGCGTCAACCGCGCGGCGTCCAGCGTCTCGGCGGTGGCGCCGTTGACGACGAAGCTCACGCGGTCGGCGATGGACAGCACCGCCTCCACCCGTTGCTCGACGAGCACGGTCGCGACGCCGGTCGATTTCAGCGCCATGATCGTCTCGCGGATCAGGGTGATCATCGAAGGTTGCAGCCCTTCGGTCGGCTCGTCCAGCAGCAGCACCTTTGGTTCGAGGCAGAGAGCGCGGGCGATGGCGAGCATCTGCTGCTCACCACCCGACAGGGTGCCGGAAACCTGGGCCAGCCGGTCGCGCAGGCGGGGAAAGAGCGACAGCACCCGCTCCCGCGTCTCGGTGCCCCGGCCGCGCGTCATCAGGCCGACCTCGATATTCTCGGCGACCGTCAGCTCGGCGAAGAGGCGCCGGCCCTGCGGCACATAGGCGATGCCGAGCCGCGGAATCCGGTGCGCCGGCAGTGCCTCGATCGGTACACCATCGAGCAGTATCCGACCGGCGCTCGGGCGGACAAGACCCATGATCGCCTTCAGCGCCGTCGATTTGCCGGCGCCGTTGCGGCCCATGACGCAGAGCAGTTCGCCCGCCGCGACGGACAGCGACAGCCCGCGCAGCACCCGGGCCCCGCCATATCCCGCCTCGATCTCCTCGACCCGCAGCATCATCCCCCCAGATACGCGGCCTGCACGGCCGGATCGGCGCGGATCTCCTCCGGCGTGCCGCGAGCGAGGATCTCGCCGAAATTGAGGACGCTGATCCGATCGGCGAGATCCATGACCAGTTCCATGTTGTGCTCGATGAGGAGCACGGTCGCCCTGGTCGAGACCTCGCGCACCAGCGCCTTGAAGGCCTCGATCTCGGCCTCGGCGAGACCCTGGGTCGGCTCGTCGAGGATCAGGAGCCGGGGATCGAGTGCGAGGCCCATTGCGATCTCCAGCAGCCGCTGGTGACCATAGGCGAGCGTGCCCGCGCGCTGTTCGGCGAAGCGGTCGAGATCGACGCGGGCGAGGGTGGCGCGGGCGCGCGCCTCGAGGTCGCGGGTGCCCGAGCGTTGGGCGGCGAGGACGACGTTCTCCAGCACCGTCAACCGGTTGTAGATCGAGGTGATCTGAAAGGTATAGGCGATGCCGAGCCGGACCCGCGCCTGCGCCGGTAGATGGGTGATGTCGGTGCCCGCGAAGAAGACGCTTCCCGAGCTCGGCGCGAGACGGCCACAGAGCAAACTGACGAAAGTGGTTTTGCCGGCGCCGTTCGGCCCGATCAGCGCGTGGATCTCGCGGTCGAGCAGCTCGAAATCGACGTTCTGGACCGCCCGGAGTCCGCCAAAATGCCGGCTGAGCTGGCGGGTGCGCAAGACGGTCAGGGCAGCCATGCCGGCGCCTTTTTCCGCAACAGCCCGAGCAGTCCGCGCGGCGCGAAGAGTACGAGCGCGACCAGCGCGAGGCCGACGACCAGCAGCGTGGCGGAGGTGACGCCGCCGCTGAGGTCGATGAGATAGAACATGACGAGCGTTCCGACGAAGGGCCCGAGCACCGTCCCCGCGCCGCCGAGCAGCACCCAGAGCAACGGCAGGATCGAATACTGGATCGAGGCGAAGGTGCCGCCGACATAGCCGAAGAGCAGGCCATAGAGCGCGCCCGCGGCTCCGGCGTAGACGCCGGAGACGACGAGCGCCAGCAGGCGATAGCGGAAGGGGTCGTAGCCGAGCATCCGGCTGCGCTCGGCATTTTCGCGCATGGCGACCAGCACCCGCCCGGTGGCGGAGCGGACAAGCGCGAGATTGGCGAGGAGGGCGACGGAGAAGACGGCGAGGGCGACGAGATAGCGCGTTTCCTCGCCCGACAGGTCGATCCCGCCGATCATCCGGGCGGCCCGCGGCAGGACGAAACCTTCCTCGCCGCGGGTAACATCGCCGAAATAGAGCACGGTCAGATAGCCGGTCTGGGCGAACATCAGCGTCACGATCATGAAGGCGACGCCGGTAGTCCGCAGCGCCAGCAGGCCGATCAGGAACGCCGTCGCGCCTCCCGCCGCCACGCCCGCGACCAGTGCCGGGCCGGCGGTCCATCCGCCGAGCGTCACGGCGAGACCGGCGGCGTAGAGCCCCGCGGCGAGAAACAGCGCGTGGCCGAGACTGAGCAAGCCGCAATATCCGAAGGCGATATTGTAGCCCATGGCGAAGATCGCGAGCACCATGATCCGCGCGAGGCTGGCATGATGATAGGCCGGCAACAGGAAGTTCAGCGCGAGAAGCAGCGCGACAAGGCCGACATGCAGCGGGAGCGCCCGGTCGAGCCTCATGCCGCGCGCTTTCCGAACAGGCCCTCGGGCCGGAAGACCAGAACCAGCGCGACGAGCAGCGTCGCGAGAATCTTCGCCAGTGTCGGTGAGAAGAAGACCGATATCATGCCATCGCTCATTCCGATGAGCAGCGCGGCGACCAGCGTGCCGCGCAGGCTGCCGAGCCCGCCGATGATGACCACGATGAAGGAGAGAAGCAGCGGATCGCCGCCCATCAGGTAGTGCGCCTGACTGATCGGCACCACGAGCACCGCGGCGACGGCGGCGAGCGCGGCGCCGAGGCCGAAGACGCCGGCATAGACCCGGTCGACATCGATGCCGAAGGCGGTCGCGGTCTCGCGGTCGTACTGGGTGGCGCGCATGACGAGGCCGAAGCGGGTGCGGGTCATCACCAGCCAGAGCCCGAGGAGCAGCAGGACGGCGGCGCCGACCACGGCGAGCTTGTAGCCGGAATAGCCGAACCAGGGCAGCTGGATGCGCCAGTCGAACGGCGCGGCCACCGCCCGCGCATCGGGGCCGAACAGGCTGAGCGCCGCCTGCTGGAACACGTAGAGCAGACCGATGGTCGCCACGATGGTCGCTTCAGGCTCGTAGTCGAGGCGCTTCAGGATCAGCCGGTCAGCCAGGATCGCGATGCCGCCGACGAACAGCGGACCGAGAGCCAGCGCGGCGAGAAAGCCGAGCCAGGGCGGGCCGGCGAGGTGATCGGTGATGAACCAGGCGGCGACGGCGCCGAGCATGAAGAACTCGCCATGCGCGACGTTGACGACGCGCATGACACCGAAGACGAGGCACAGCCCGGAGGCGGTCAAGGCGAGCACCGCCGCCATGACCAGCCCCTCGAGCGCGGCGAGCAGAAGATAGGGACCGAGATCCAAGGCTGGCGGCCCGGCGGGATCAGAACGGCTGGGTCAGGTAGTCGACCTCGTCGGGATAGAGCCCGTCCTCGATCGTGGTGGTATGCACCCGCTTGAGCGCGCCGCCCTCGACCTTGGAGATATACTGGTGGCCGAAGACCTGATGGGTCCGGCCATTGAAGATCTTGTCGCCCTGCGGATGCTCGTTGGAGAGCGGGAAATCGGTCATCGCCTCGAAGGCCTCGATCAGCGCCTGCCCGCCGTCGCGGCCCTGATAGCCCGACGCCTCCATCCCCGCCTTGAGGGCGAACAGCGTCTCCCACGGGCTGAACATGTGGGAATAGGTCGAGATGTCCTTCGGATCCGCCGTCGATGCCCCGATATCGTCGACGCCGACCTTCTCGCGATAGAAGCCCTCGGACGGGCCCGCGTCCGCCTGGAGATACCGGCACTGGCCTTCCCAGAAATGGGAACCTTCAAGGAATTCAAGGCCAGGCGTGGCGATGTTCACCCCTTCGAGCGAGTCGATGAAGCCGAAGATCTGGGGATGGTTCGCCGTGCCATAGAACTCGCCCAGCTCCTTGACGAAGGTCAGCACGGCCGGGCCGACCATCACATGATAGATCACCTCGGTCTCGCGCGGGATCCGCGGGAAGTAGCGGGTGAAGGAGGATTCGGTCGGCGGGATGGCAATGGTTTCGATCACCTCGCCACCCTGGGCCTTGAGCGCCGCCGAGAAGAAGTCGCGGTGGTCATAGCCGAAGGCATAGTCCGGATAGACCATCGTCACCTTCTTGCCGAGGTTCGATGCGACCCAGGGCGCCATCGACTGGACCTGGCTCTTCACGTCGGTGATCCCGGGCTGCAGCGTCCAGCGGTTGAGGCCGCTGGCCACGTGATGACCCTCGGAACAGACGAGATAGGGCATCCGGAGTTCGCCGGCGCGCGGCGCGGTGCCGACCACGACATGGCTGAACAGCGCGCCGAACACGGCGTCGCAGTTCAGCTGCGTCGCGAACTTCTCCATCAGCTCGGAGCCGCGCTTGGGATCGGTGCCGTCGTCCTCGAACAGGATCTCGACCGGCCGGCCATTGATGCCGCCGCCGGCGTTGACGATTTCGAGCGCGGCCCTGGCGGTGCGCTCGTACCAGCGGCCATAGGCGGCGCCGATGCCGGTCCGGTGCAGCTGGAAGCCGAGCCGGATCGGTTCGGAGGTCTGGGCCTGGATGAAGCCGGGGAAGGCATGGGTCGCGGCGAGCGCGCCGGAGCCGGCGGCGAGGCCCTTGAGCAGCCCGCGCCGGGTGGTCGAGTGTGGGGTCGTCATGGGGTCGTTCGCGCTCCGCTCGGGGTGTTTGTCCGGCGGGATCATCGGCAATCATCGGGGTGCCCGCAAGGCCTTCCGCTGACGCAAGGCGCTAGAATTGTGAATTTTTATGCAATAACAATTTGTTACGCGGATACCCGCGGGTTCACGGCCATGGGTCGCGGCTTCGGATTTGACTCGGGACCGGGCGCGAAAGCCGCTAGCGTGCCGCCGGATCCGGGCAGAGGAGGAAGTCGGACGATGCAGGGACGGAAAAAGGTTGCGATCGCGCTGATGCTGGCCACGACGCTGGCGGCGCCCGCCGCGGCGGAGGACAAGCTCCTGACCGAGACGGTGAATTTCGCCGGCGGCATCGCCTTTCTCGGCGCGGGCGCGCCCGGCCTCGTCATCGCAGCCGTGCGGGACGGCGAGACGGCCATCGCCGGTTTCGGCGAGACGGCCACCGGCTCGGGCAAGGAGCCGGACGGCGACACGCTGCTGCGCATCGGCTCGATTTCCAAGACCTTCTGTGGCGACGTGCTGTCGAGCCTGGTCGCCGAGGGCGCGGTCGGGATGACCGATCCGGTCCAGGCCCATCTGCCGCCGGAATTCGAGGTGCCGGAGAAGGGCGGGCGCGCGGTGCGGATCGTCGATCTCGTCACGCAATCCTCCGGCCTGCCGCGCGAGGTGCCGCAGACCGGCGGCACCGACAGCGATCCCTTCGGCGGCAACACCATGGAAGCGCAGATCACCGGGCTGAAGGGCGATCCGCTGCTGTTTCCGCCGGGTACCGGCGCGCTCTATTCGAACTGGGGTCACGACCTGCTCGGCATCGCGCTCAAGGGCATCGGCGGCAAGCCCTATGCCGACCTGCTGGCCGAGCGGGTGCTGGCGCCGCGCGGCATGACGCGGACCAGGTTCAATCTCGCCGCCGGCGACGAGGCGAATGCCATGCAGGGGCATTTCTTCGATGGCTCGCCGATGCCGCTGGCGCCGACCCCGGTGACGATCGAATGCGCCGGCGGGCTCTATTCGACGGCCAGCGACATGCTGCGCTTCATGGCCTGGCATCTCGACCGCGACGACACGGCCAATGCGGAGCGGCGGCGGTTCAATCACGCGGGCTGGCTCTATCGCGACGGGCTGTCGCCGGTCAGCGGGCTCGACGACGGCGGCGAGATGGGCGCGATGGCGATGGGCTGGGTGACGGTGCTGCCGGACGGTCCCGCCCCGCTGATGCTGGTGAAGTCCGGTGGCCTGCAGGGTGAGTTCTCCTTCCTGGCGATCGCGCCGACCCGCGACGTGGGGGTCTTCGTCTCGATGAACCAGTTCAGCCTCGCCGGCTGGCCGCTGATGGTGAAGACCGCGATCGACCTCGTGGCGGATCTGGCGCCGCGGTAGCCGGCGGGAAACTCCCGGAGAGGGGCGGCGGGTTTCCCGGGATCCCGGATGTCGGGACGGGCGCGCCCTCGGCAGGGTTCGACCGTTACGACCTCGCCGACGGTCTCGATCGCGAAAGGAAGGCTGGGCACCCGAGGGCCACCCGGGCTCGCAGTTCGGTTGACAGCGACTCCCCCTCCGTCTAGGAACGCCGACGTGGACTCGTAGCTCAGCTGGATAGAGTGTCGCCCTCCGAAGGCGAAGGTCGCGCGTTCGAATCGCGCCGAGTCCGCCAGCACCCGCCGCGCATCAAGGCCGTCCACCCGACGCTGGGTCGGCCGGAGGTGACGGGGCGGCTCGATGTCTCGGATATCATGCTCGACCGCCACGGTCTGATCGGCCTTGTTCGCGCCGCGACCAATTGTCCGCGTCCGCCACCACCCCGGGCCGACGCCGCGGCGTTCGCCGTGATGGCGACCGACCGCCTCCGCGCCTTCGGCCGGGACCCCACCGGCCGCGCGCGGCTGAAAGCGGATCTCGCCGCCGCCGAACCCGCCCCGGCCTGACGCGCACCCCGGCATTCATACGGGTTTGCTAACCTGGAGAGCAGTCGTTTTCCGACAACGGTCGGAAAACAAATCAAAAAGACTCGCGCGCACCGCGCGCTCCGCATGGGCGGCAAAGGCCGCCCTCCGCCCGTGCGCTATCGCGGGCGGGCCGCCTTCTCGGCGTGGCCGGACAGGCCCTCGCGGCGGGCGAGTTCGGCGAGCACATCCTGCCACGCGACACCGGCGGCGCAGAGCATCACCTGCAGGTGATAGAGCGTGTCGGCCGCCTCGCGCGTCAGGGCGGCGGGGTCGCCCTGCGCGGCGGCGATGATCGCCTCGACCGCCTCCTCGCCGAACTTCTCCGCGCATTTCGCCGGGCCTTTGGCCAGCAGCGACGCGGTATAGGAGGTGTCGGGATGCGCGCCGGCGCGCGCCTCCACCGTGGCGAAGAGCCGGGCGAGCGTATCCATCAGACGAGCCTCACGGGGATGCCGGCCGCCGCCATGGCGGCCTTGGTCTCGGCGACCGAGAAGGTGCCGAAATGAAAGATCGAGGCGGCGAGCACCGCGGACGCATGACCCTCGGTCACGCCCTCGACCATATGCGCCAGCGTGCCGACCCCGCCGCTCGCGATCACCGGGATGCCCACGGCGTCGGCGACGGCGCGGGTCAGGCCGAGGTTGTAGCCCGCCTTGGTGCCGTCGCGGTCCATCGAGGTCAGCAGGATCTCGCCCGCGCCGCGGCGGGCCATCTCGCGGGCGAAGGCGACCGCGTCGATCCCGGTCGGGCGCGAGCCGCCGTGGGTGAAGATCTCCCACCGGCCGGGCGCCACGCCCTTGGCATCGATCGCGACGACGATGCACTGGTTGCCGAACTTGTTGGCACTGGCCGAGATCACTTCGGGATCGGCCACGGCGGCGGTGTTGAAGCTCACCTTGTCGGCGCCGGCCAGCAGCAGCGCCCGCACATCTTCCGGCGTCCGCACCCCGCCGCCGACGGTCAGCGGCATGAAACACTGCTCCGCCGTGCGCGAGGCGAGGTCGAGCAGGGTGCCCCGGTTCTCCTGACTCGCGGCGATGTCGAGAAAGCATATCTCGTCCGCCCCGGCCGCGTCATAGGCCCGCGCCGCCTCGACGGGATCGCCGGCGTCGATCAGGTCGACGAAATTCACGCCCTTCACCACGCGCCCCTGCTTGACGTCGAGGCAGGGGATCACCCGCACCTTCAGCATCAGGCGGCCCTGACCGTGACCGCCGCCGCGCCGGCCGCGATCAGGGCGGTGCCGCCGGCGCGATTGAACAGGCGGATGGCGCGCGGGCTCTCGGCGAGCCGCCGGGCGCGGGCGGCGAGCAGTGCGTAGCCAAAGGCGTTGGCGAAGGCGAGCGTGACGAAGGTCGCCTCGAAGACCGCCATCTGCGGCCAGAACGGACGGGCGGGATCGAGAAACTGCGGCAGGAACGCGACGAAGAACACGATCGACTTCGGGTTCAGCGTGGTCACCAGCCAGGCATGGGCGAGCATCCGCCCCGGCGCCGCGGCCTCGGTCCGCGCCTCGGCCTCGAAGGCGGCGCCCGCGCGCCAGAGCTTGATCCCGAGAAACACCAGATAGCCCGCGCCGATCCATTTCACCGCCGTGAAGAGCGCGGCGGAGCCGGCGAGCAGCGCGCCGACCCCGAGCATCGACAGCGTCATCGCCGTGAGATCGCCGAGTGCTACGCCGGTCGCCACCGGCGCCGCCACCTTCCAGCCGCGCCCGAGCGCGTAGGAGACAACGAGCAGGATCGTCGGCCCCGGAATCACCAGAAGCACCGCGGAGGCCGCGACGAAGCCGAGCCAGATCTCGATGGTCATCCGTCCCTCCTCACGCCGCGAGCAGCGCCAGCGCCTCGGCGAGGTCGAGCTTGCCCTCGTAGAGCGCGCGCCCCGAGATCGCCCCGTCGAGCTCCGTGTCGCAGGCCTTCAGCGCGCGCAGATCCTCGATCGAAGCGATACCGCCGGAAGCGATCACCGGGATCGTCACCGCGCGGGCGAGCGCCGCCGTCCCCGGCACGTCCGGCCCCGCCATCGCGCCGTCGCGGTCGATGTCGGTATAGATCAGCGCCGCGACGCCCGCGTCCTCGAACCGCCGCGCGAGATCGACGGCGTCGAGGTCGGTTTCCTCGGCCCAGCCCTGCACCGCGACCCGGCCGCCGCGCGCGTCGATCCCGACCGCCACCTGCCCCGGATGCGCCCGCGCGGCCTGGCGCACCAGATCGGGGTCGCGCACGGCCGCCGTGCCGAGGATCACCCGCGCGACGCCCTTCTCCAGCCAGGCGTCGATCGTCGCGCGGTCGCGGATGCCGCCGCCGAGCTGGACCGGGATGCGCGCCGCGGCGAGGATCGCCTCGACCGCCGCGCCATTGACCGGCGTCCCGGCGAAGGCGCCGTTGAGATCGACGAGATGCAGCCACTGGCACCCGGCGTCGGCGAAGAGGCGCGCCTGCGCCGCCGGATCAGTGCCGAAGACGGTCGCCGAGCCCATGTCGCCGCGCAGCAGGCGCACGCAGTTCCCGTCCTTCAGGTCGATGGCGGGATAGAGGATCATCGGCGGCTCCGGCTGCTGTCGCGGGTCTGATAGCCCCTCGCGGCCACGAATGCAAAACCCCCCTTGCATCGTAGGGCCGGGCGCCGTTCGCCGCGCGCGATGCACGCGATGGGCGCGATGGACAGGACGAGCGCCTCCGGCGATAGTCAGGGTCGCCCAGACAGGGAGTGCGCCGTGCCCGACCATGCGAAACGCCCTGGCCGGGCCGGATCCCTCGTCGGCTTCCTGGTCGCCTCCGCCCTCACGCTCGTCTTCGCCGCGCGACTCGTCGATTCCGCGCTGCACTGGGCCGAGCGGGAGACGCCGCTCGCCGGGTGGATGACGTTGGGTTTCGTCGCCAACGCCTGGGACATCGATCGCGCGGCGCTCGCCGCCGCGCTTGGCGTGGAGACACGGCCCGGCGAGCGTCTCACGCTGGAGCAGGTCGCCCGCGACACCGGGCGGCCACTGGCCGAGGTGAAGGCCGAGACCAAGGCCGAGATCGTCCGCGAACGAGGCGGCCGACCGTGAGCGAGCATGTGCTGCGCCTGCTCGCCGCCCACGGTCCGCTGCTCGTCTTCGCGGCCGCCCTCTTGAGTTCGATCGGCCTGCCGGTGCCCGGGACACTGACCCTGCTCGCCGCCGGCTCCTTCGCGGCCAGCGGCGAGATGAACCTCGCCGCCGTGCTCATCGCCGCGTTCGTCGGCGCGGTGGCGGGCGATCTCGTCGGCTTTGGCATCGGCGCGCGGGCCGGGCAGGGGGCGCTCGACTGGGCCGGCCGCCACGGCATGGGGCAAGCCATCGCCCGTGCCCGCGACTTCTCCGACCATCGGGGCGACGCCGGCAATTTCCTCTGCCGCTGGCTCGTCAGCCCGATCGCGCCGGCGGTGAACCTGATCAGCGGCCTGATCGGCGTCGCGCCGGGGCGGTTCCTCGTCTTCGCCGCGGCCGGCGAAGTCGTCTGGACGGCGCTCTATGTCGGCCTCGGATACGGCTTCGGCCGCTCGATTTCGGTCATCGCCCGGACCAGCGGCGATCTCGGCCTGTTTCTCGTCGCCGCGACCGCCGCCGTCGTCTTCGGTCTCCGATTGCGAAGGCGCTCGAAGCTGCCCGGCTAAGGTGGTTTTGTTACTCAAAGTTCTTGTCTGAAGGATCAGACGCGGCTACGAAAAACCTCAAGGCCGTGGCGGGATCCGATACCCCATCGGCGAAATGGGAGGACATCGGATGTCTGGGCTCCTGCTTCTGGCGGGTGTAATCGATCGGATTACCAGGTTCTTCGGCTGGATCGCCGCGTGGCTGGTCCTGCTCAGCTGCCTGATCAGCGCGGGCAACGCGATGTCGCGCTATATCCTCAGCGCCAGTTCGAACGCCTGGCTCGAGATCCAGTGGCAGATGTTCGCCGGCATATTCCTGCTCGGCGCGGCCTATGTGCTGCAGGTGAACGAGCATGTGCGGGTCGATCTGTTCTATGGGTCGGCCTCCGCGCGGCGGAAACTCTGGATCGATGTCATCGGGATCATCTTCTTCCTGTTTCCCTCCACGATCATGATCGGCGCGATGGCCTGGCCCTTCTTTCTCTCGAGCTTCCAGTCCGGCGAGATGTCCTCCAACGCCGGCGGCCTGCCGGTCTGGCCGGTCAAGTTCCTGCTCCCCTTCGGCATGGCGCTGGTGTTTCTCCAGGGCCTGGCGGAGCTGATCAAGCGGATCGCGGCGCTGCGCGGGGAATACGCCGTGGCCGTCGAATACGAGAGGCCGCTGCAATGAGCCTCGAAACATCGCGGAGCCGCGGGACATGCTAGAATACGGCTACATGGCGCCGGCGATGTTCGCCGGACTGATCGCCTTCATGCTGTTCGGCTTCCCGGTCGCCTTCTCGCTGTCCGCGCTGGGACTTTTCTTTGGCGGTCTCGCCATCGAGGTCGGCTACTTTGGCCCCGAATTCCTGCAGGCGCTGCCCTACCGCGTCTTCGGCATCATGTCGAACGACCTCCTGCTGGCGATCCCGTTCTTCACCTTCATGGGAACGATCCTCGAACGCAGCGGCCTCGCCGAGGATCTGCTCGACGGCTTCGGTCAGCTGTTCGGGCCGATCCCGGGCGGCCTGGCTTTCGCGGTGATCATCGTCGGCGCGATCCTCGGCGCCATCACGGGAACGGTGGCGGCTTCGGTCATCGCCATGGGCATGATCACCATCCCGGTCATGATGCGGTATGGCTACGACATGCGGATCGGCACCGGCGCCATCGCCGCGGCCGGCACGATCACCCAGGTGATTCCGCCGTCGCTCGTGCTGATCGTGCTCGCCGACCAACTCGGCGTCTCGGTCGGCGACATGTATCTCGGCGCCATCGGTCCCTCGGTCCTGCAGATCGCCCTGTTCCTGCTCTTTGTCCTCGCGGTCGCGGTCTTCCAGCCGTGGAAGGTGCCGCCGTTGCCGCCCGAGGCGCGCACGCTGCGCGGCTGGGCGCTGGTCTCCAAGGTACTGTGGGGGATGGTCCCCTCGCTCGTGCTGATCTTCCTCGTGCTCGGCACGATCTTCATGGGGCTCGCGACCCCCACCGAGGCCGGCGCCATGGGCGCGGTCGGCGCGATCGTACTCGCGATGCTGCACGGACGCTATCGCAACGATCTCATGTGGCAGGCCATGACCTCGACCGCCCGACTGACGTCGATGGTGGTCTTCATCCTGCTCGGCGCCACGGTCTTCAGCCTCGTGTTCCAGGGCGTCAACGGCGGCCGCTGGATCGAGCATATCCTCAGCGACCTGCCGGGCGGGCAGACCGGCTTTCTCATCTTCACGATGCTCTTTGTCTTCTTCATCGCCTTCTTTCTCGATTTTTTCGAGATCGTCTTCATCGTCGTTCCGCTGCTGGTCCCGGTCGCCGCCGCGCTCGACATCAACCTCATCTGGTTCGGCCTGCTGCTCTGCGTGAACATGCAGACGTCCTTCATGCATCCGCCGTTCGGATTCGCGCTGTTCTACCTGCGCGGCATCGCGCCGCCGTCGATCAAGACCAGCGACATCTACTGGGGTTCGATTCCCTGGATCGTCCTTCAGCTCCTGCTGGTCGCGCTGCTGATCTTCTGGCCCGAGTCCGTGACCTACTGGATCGGCGAGCACGAATTGCTCGACGCGACCGCCGTCGAGGACGCGCTTGGTGCGATTCCCATGCCCGGCGACGATATGGGCGCGCCGACCGAACTCGGAATTCCACCCTTGGACCTCGACCTCGCACCCAACCAGTAACGCCAGATGGCGAAGCTCAGATCATCGGAGGATACACATATGAAAAGACGCAGCTTTCTGAAGGTGGCCGCTGGCGGCGGGGCCGCCGCGGCGACCCTCGCGGCCCCCGCCATCGCCCAGACCCAGCCCAAGCTTCAATGGCGCCTGACCTCCGGCTTCCCGCGGTCGCTTGACACGATCTTCGGCGGCGCCGAGGTCTTCGCGGCCCATGTCAAGGAGATGTCCGGAGGCAATTTCGAGATCCAGGTATTTCCCGCCGCCGAAATCGTGCCCATGCCCCAGGCGGCCGAGGCCGTGGGCACCGGCGCGGTCGAGATGACCCACACCTGTTCCTACTACTACTGGGGCAAGGATCCGACCTTTGCGATCGGCACGGCCGTCCCCTTCGGTCTCAATGCGCGTCTCATGAACTCCTGGCTCTATGAGGCCGGTGGCAACGACCTGTTGAACGGCTTCTATGCCAAGCACAATCTCTACGGCATGCCGGCCGGCAACACCGGCGTGCAGATGGGCGGCTGGTGGCGCAAGGAGATCAACAGCCTCGAAGACATGAAGGGCATCAAGATGCGCATCGCCGGCATCGCCGGAAAGGTGGTGGAAAAGCTGGGGGTCGTGCCGCAGCAGATCCCCGGCGGCGACATCTATCCGGCGCTGGAGCGCGGCACGATCGACGCGGCGGAATGGGTCGGTCCCTACGACGACGAGAAGCTCGGCTTCTTCAAGGTCGCGCCGTACTACATGTATCCCGGTTTCTGGGAGGGTGGTCCGGCGATCCACGCCTTCGTCAATCTCGACAAGTGGAACGCGCTCACGCCGGAATACCAGGCGATCCTGACCAACGCGGCGGCCTATACCAATACCGACATGCTGGCCAAGTACGACGCCCGCAATCCCCCGGCGCTGCGCCGGCTCGTGGCTGGTGGCGCCAAGCTGAAGCCGTTCCCCGCCGACGTGATGGACGCGGCCTACGCGGCGGCGCACGAGGTCTATGACGAGATCTCGGCCGAGAACGCCGACTTCAAGGCGATCATCGACAACGTCAAGGCCTTCCGCAACGAGGGTTATCTCTGGAACCAGGTTGCGGAATACACCTACGACAGCTTCATGATCCGCAACCGCACCAAGGGCTGACGCCCCTCGGGCCTCGGCCTTCGGGCCGAGGCCTCGGCAGCGCCCCGGTTCCCCCGCGGCGGGGTGCCAGCGTCTGATTTGTGCCAGATCAGTGCGTGGCGGTCGATGCGCCGCGCCTTGGTCCACTCGCGCCCTGGGCGGCGCCTGGACGATCGCGGACTTCACGTTCCGTGAAAGGCCGGTGGGTTTTTCCCTTTGCCAGCGGGCGCGACGCGGGCTAGGGCGGGGGAAACTCCCCTGATCCCGAGTTTCGCCCATGCCCACGCCCGACTTCGCGCATCTTCTCGTCATGGCCGCCCTGCTCCTCGCCATCGGCGGGGTCGCGGGGGTGATCGCGGGGCTGCTCGGGGTCGGTGGTGGCATCGTGCTGGTGCCTGCCTTCCTCTATGCCTTCACCACCCTCGGCTATGACGGGCCAATGATCATGCAGGTCTGCCTCGCCACCTCGCTCGCCACCATCGCCGCCACCTCGGCCCGCTCGGTGCGCGGCCATCATGCCAAGGGCGCGGTCGACTGGGATATCCTGCGCGGCTGGGCACCGGGCATCGCCATCGGCTCGATCGTCGGCGTCGTCGCCGCCAGCGGCCTGAAATCGACCGTGCTGATGATCGTCTTCGGCGTGCTCGGCAGCCTGGTCGGGCTCTATATCGCCTTCGGGCGCGACAACTGGAAGCTCGGCGAGCGCATGCCGACCGGCCTCGGACGCGCCATCACCGGCCCGGTCATCGGCTTTTTATCGGTGCTGATGGGGATCGGCGGCGGCAGTTTCGGCGTGCCGCTGATGCGGCTGCATGGTGTGCCGATCCACCGCGCGATCGGCACCGCCTCGGGCTTCGGCATGGTGATCGCGGTGCCCTCGGTGATCGGCTTCCTGCTGACCGGATGGGGCACGCCGGGACGCCCGCCGCTGACCCTCGGCATGGTGAACCTGCCGGCCTTCGTGCTCGTCGTCGGCACCACGATGATCACCACGCCCTGGGGCGTTCGCCTCGCCCATGCGATGAACGCGAAGCCGCTGAAGCGCGTCTTCGGCGGCTTCCTGATCATCGTCGCGCTCAACATGCTGCGCAAGGCGCTGCTCGGCTAGGGGGCATCCCGGACCCGCCCGGCCCGGCCGCCCCGACGGGGGGGCTTGGCGCGGGCGGCGCGGGCCGGGAGGTCGGCCATTACCGCGCGCCGGGCCTCGGGCGAGAGGCTGGACCAGCCGGCGATCTCCTCCAGCGTGCGATGGCAGCCGACGCAGAGGCCGGTCGCGGGATGCACGACACAGACCTTGACGCAGGGGCTCTCGATCTCGTCGCGGCGCCAGATCTCGTCAGCCATGACGCGCCAGATGTCCGAGCCGGTCGAGCAGGCCCTGCAGGATGAAGCCCGCCGCCACATGGTCGATCACCTCGGCCCGCCGCGCCCGCGAGGCGTCGGCCTCGATCAGCGCGCGTTCCGCCGCCACGGTCGACAGCCGCTCGTCCCAGAAGGTGATCGGCGTCTCGATCAGCGGTGCGAGATTGCGGGCGAAGGCGCGGGTCGACTGCGCCCGCGGTCCCTCGCCGCCATCCATGTTGCGCGGCAGGCCGAGCACCACGCCGCCGATCCGCCGCTCGGCCATCAGCGCGACGAGCGCGGTGGCGTCGGCGCCGAATTTCGTCCGCCGGATCGTGCGCAGCGGCGTCGCCACCCGGCGCCCGGTGTCCGAGACCGCGACGCCGATGGTCTTCGTCCCGAGGTCGAGCCCGATCAGCGCCCGGCCGGGGGGCAGGGCCGCCGCGAACTCCTCCGCCGCCTCGATCAGCGCGCCACTCACTGCGTCAGCCCCGCGAGCCGCGCCGCCTCGGCCAGCGTGGCGAGGGCGGCCGGATCGGCGGCGTAGGCGGCGCGCGCCTCGCTCCAGACCGCCGCGGCGTCGTCCATCCGACCCTGGACGCCGAGCGCCTGGATGAGCTGCGCCCATTGCGCCGGCGGGCCGCCCTCGGTGGCGAGCCGGTCCCTCAGCCGCTCGACCATGCCGGCGATCATGCCCTCGCGTTCGGCGGGCGTCATCGCGGCGGCGGCGTCGATCTCGGCCTGGCCGGGGCCCGCGGCGCCGGTATCGGGGGGCGGCAGGCCGGCTTGCCGCGCCACCTCGCCGATCCCGGCCTTGATCGTCGCAACCCAGGGCGCGTCTGGCGGACCCTCGGTCAGAAGCCCCGTCCAGAGGCCATAGGCGAGGTCCGGCCGCCCGCCCTGGATCAGCGTCACGCCGGAATAGAAGCGCCCGGGCTTGCTGGTCGGATCGAGCGCCAGCGCCCGGCCAAGCGCGGCTTCCGCTTCGGGCGAGACATAGCCATTCGCGGCGAGGATCATCAGTTCGGCCCATTCGACGAGATCGTCGGCCGTCGCCCGGTCGCCGAGGATGCGCACCACCGCGCCCTGCGCCACCCGCGCCTCCTGCCAGCGGCCGAGCGCGCTCATGTTGCGCGACAGGAGGCGATGGCCCTCCAGATCGTCGGGGCGGTCGACCAGCACCGTCCGCAGCTTGTCGAGCAGCGCGGCGTCCTCGAGCCCGAGCTTCGGCGCCGTGTCGGGGGGCGCCTGCTCGGTCAGCATCGCCTCCACCGCGTCCTGTCCCGGCCGCGCGGCGCGCAGCTTCGCATCCGCCTCCATCCGCGCCCGCAGCGGCGCGTCCGGCAAGCCCGGCGCGCCGATCCGCGCATAGAGCGCGGCGCCGGCCAGCGCCAGCGCGGCGATCAGCCCGAGCGCCACCGCCCGCGACAGGCCGCGCGGGGCCGCGCCGTCCGCCACCGCGCCCGCCGCGCCGTCGGCCGCCGCCAGCAGCCGGCGCGAGACTTCGACCCGGCTCGCCTCGGCCTCGGCCTCGGTCAGGACGCCCCGCGCGCGGTCGGCCTCGACCTCGCGCAACTGGTCGCGATAGATCCGCATGTCATAGCTCGCCCGCGGCCCCTCGGCGCGGCCGCCGCGCAGCATCGGTGCCAGCGCAAGCCCGAGGCTCGCCAGCGCGAGGCAAGCCACGACCCCCCAGAAGAGCACCTCCGCCACGCGGCCGCCCCTGTCGGCTACCCGGCCCGGAGGCCGGAGCCCGGCGCCGCGCCGGGCTGGGCCGTCGGGGTCGCGGGTCGGTGGGTCGGGGACGGGGCAGTCATCGCGGGCGGAACCCTCCATCGCCGCTGGGCGGCCATCTCCCATCGCCGCGGCGCGGCGCGGCCATCTCCGGCGCCGGCGCGGGCCGCCGCCGCGCGGGCCTGGACCCTAGCCAGTCACGCGCCGCGCGGCAATCGGCCATTCGGCGCGCCGCGATGTCGTGAACGCGGTTCGAAGCGCCGGAACGGGTCTTGGCCCCCGCGGCGGAATGGGGCAAGAGAAAGCGGCATTTCCCCCGGAGCCGCCGCCATGCGTCGCTATTCCGTTTTCGCCATCGCGCGCGAAGCCCTGCGCCACCATGCCGGCTGGGATCGCGCCTGGCGCGCGCCCGAGCCGAAGGCCGCCTATCGGGTCGTCATCGTCGGCGCCGGCGGGCACGGGCTCGCCACCGCCTACTATCTCGCCAAGAACCATGGAATCCGCGACGTCGCGGTGCTGGAAAAGGGCTGGCTCGGCGGCGGCAATACCGGGCGCAACACGACGATCATCCGCTCGAACTACCTGCGGCCGGCCTCGACCGCGATCTTCGAGAAGGCGCGCGGCCTTTACGAGACGCTGAGCCAGGATCTGAACTTCAATATCATGTTCAGCCCGCGCGGCGTACTGATGCTCGCCCAGACCGAGCACGAGCTCCGCGCCTGGAAGCGCACCGCCCATGCCAACCGCCTCGCCGGAATCGAGAGCGAGATGGTGAGCCCGGCGCGGATCAAGGAGATCGCGCCGCCGATCAATCTCGACGGCCCGCGCTATCCGGTGCTCGGCGGCCTGTGGCAGCCGCGCGGCGGCACCGCCCGGCACGACGCGGTCGCCTGGGGCTATGCCCGCGCCGCCTCCGACATGGGCGTCGACATCATCCAGAATTGCGAGGTGATCGGCGTCGACCGCGACGAGGCCGGCGTCACCGGCGTCCGCACGACGCGGGGCGCCATCGCGACGAAGCAGCTCTGCATCGTCGTCGCCGGTTCCTCGACCGTGCTCGCCGACATGGCCGGCTTCCGCCTGCCGGTCGAAAGCCTCGCGCTGCAGGCGCTGGTCTCCGAGCCGGTGAAGCCGGCGATCGACTGCGTGATCATGGCGAACACCGTGCACGGCTATGTCAGCCAGTCCGACAAGGGCGAGATGGTGATCGGCGGCGGCACCGACGGTTTCAACAACTATACCCAGCGCGGGAGCTTCCAGCATGTCGAGGAGACGCTGCGCGCGCTGATCGAGACCTTCCCGATGCTCAGCCGGCTGAAGATGCTGCGCCAGTGGGGCGGCATCGTCGACATGACCGGCGACCGCTCGCCGATCATCGGGCCGACGCCGGTGCCGGGCATCTTCATCAATTGCGGCTGGGGCACCGGCGGCTTCAAGGCGATCCCCGGCTCCGGCTGGGCCACCGCCGAGATGCTGGCGAGGGGCGCGCCGGGCGAACTCGCCGCGCCCTTCGGCCTCGACCGCTTCCGGGAGGGCCGGATGATCGACGAGAGCGTCGCCGCGGCGGTGGCCCATTGATGTCCACTCCTCACGCGAATGTGAGCCTTCGCGCCGGTAATATCGGTCGCGGTCGCCCGAAGGGTTCAATGGAACCCTTGGGAGACTGCCATGACCATCCGACCGGCCCTTCGGCCCGTTCTCTTCGGCGGCGCGGCCGTGATCATCTGCGTGGTCGCGGGCATGATGGCCTACTGCCTGTCGCACCGCGTCCAGGCGATTCATCTCGCGACGCTGGCGCTGCTCACCACCTCGGGCGCGCTCGTTTCGCGCATCTTCGAGGGGCTGGCGCAGCGCAGGCAGAGGCGGAGCGGGCTCGACATGCAATGCGTGGCCGCGGACGACGAACTGCTCTTCGCCCGCTCCGTGCCGCTGGTGGTGCCGATCGCGGGCGCGCTGTTTTCCTACTACATCATGATGTAGTCCGTCCCTCGCTCATCGTGAATTCCCGAGGTCTTCCATGCTGTCGCTGACCTGTCCCTGCTGCGGCGTGGAAGCCGAGGAAACCGAGTTCGCCCCCGGCGGCGAGGCGCATCTGAAGCGCCAGGGCCCGGGCAGCGACGACGCGGATTTCGCCGCCTATCTCTTCGAGCGCCGCAATCCGCGCGGTGTGCATTTCGAGCGCTGGCGCCATGCCTATGGCTGCGGCAAGTGGTTCCATGTCGCGCGCGACACCGCGACGCTGGAGGTGTTCGGCGCCTATCCCGCCCGCGCCCCGGCCCCGCCCGCGCCGCTCATCGCCGCGATCAGGATCCGTCGCCCGGATTGGAAGGGCTGGTCATGAGCACGCGTCTCGCCAGCGGCGGCGCGCTGATCGACCGGACGCGCCCGCTCGATTTCACCTGGAACGGCAAGCGCCTGCGCGGCTATGCCGGGGACACGCTCGCCTCGGCGCTGCTCGCGAACGGCGAGACGCTGGTCGGGCGCTCCTTCAAGTATCACCGGCCGCGCGGCATCGTGGCGAGCGGGCCGGAGGAGCCGAACGCGCTGGTCCAGCTCGGCACCGGCGCGCGGGCCGAGCCGAATGTCCGCGCCACCACCACCGAGCTTTTCGAAGGCCTCGCCGCCGCGCCGCAGAACTGCTGGCCGAGCCTCGCCTTCGATGTCAGCGCGATCAACGCCCGCCTCGCACCTTTGTTCCCGGCCGGCTTCTACTACAAGACCTTCATCCATCCGCGCGCCGCCTGGAAATCGCTGTTCGAGCCGGTGATCCGTCGCTCCGCCGGCCTCGGCGTCGCGCCCGAGGAGGCGGACGCCGACGGCTACGAATATTTCTACGCCTTCGTCGATGTGCTCGTGGTGGGCGGCGGGATCGGCGGCCTCGTCGCGGCGCTCGCCGCCGGGCGGGCCGGCGCCCGGGTGCTGCTCATCGAGCAGACCGCGCATTGGGGCGGTCGCGCGCTCACCGACGGCCCGCGGATCGAGGGGCGGCCGGCGGCGGACTGGATAGCCGAAACGCTCGCCGCGCTCGACGCCCTGCCGAACGTCTCGCGCCGCGCGCGCATGATGGCGGCCGGCGTCCATGACCATGGCTATGTGCTGGCGCAGGAGCGGCTGACCGACCACGCGCCCGGCGCGGCCGGTCCCCGGCACCGCCTGTGGCGCATCCGTGCGAAGCGCGTGGTCACCGCGACCGGTGCCATCGAGCGGCCGCTCGCCTTCGCCGGCAACGATCTGCCGGGGGTGATGCTGGCCGGCGCCGCGCGCGATTTCGTGGCACTCTGGGGTGTCAGCCCCGGCGACCGCGTCGTGCTCGTCACCAACAACGACGACGCCTATCGCACCGCGATCGCGCTCAAATCCGCCGGGCTAGACGTGCCGGCGATCCTCGATGCCCGGCCTTCGGCGACCGGCGCGCTCCCCGTCGAGGCCCGCGCGCTGGGCCTGCGGGTGCTGGAGGGCAGGGGCGTCGCCGCGGTCAAGGGCGGCAAGCAGGTCACCGGCGTCCGGGTCTGCGCCCAGGCGGGCGAGGGCGCGGTGCTGGAGGACATCCCCTGCGACGCCGTCGCCATGTCCGGCGGCTGGTCGCCCGTGGTCCATCTCTGGTCCCATTCCGGCGGCAAGCTTGCCTGGAACGAGGCGCTGGCGCATTTCGCCCCCGACCCTTCGCGCCCGCCGCTCGGCGCCGACGGCGCGGGTTTCGTTGTTTCCGCCGGCTCCGCCTCGGGCGTGCTCGAGGCGGCCGCGGCGCTCGACGATGCGCACCGCGCCGGCCTGCGCGCCGCGGCCGAGACCGGCCATTCCGTCAACCTCGCCGCCCCGGCGGCGGAGGCGGAAGCGGAAGCGCCGATGATGCCGGTCTGGTCGATGCCGCAAGGCGCGGCGCCCGGTTTGCGCGCCAAGGCTTTCCTCGATTTCCAGAACGACGTGAAGGTCTCGGACGTCCGCCTCGCCGCGCAGGAGGGCTATGCCTCGGTCGAGCATACCAAGCGCTATACCACGCTCGGCATGGCGACCGATCAAGGCAAGCTCAGCAATATCAACGGCCTCGCCGTGCTCGCCGATGCCTTGGCCGCGCCGATCCCGGCCGTCGGCACCACGACCTTCCGCCCGCCCTATGCGCCGGTGACCTTCGGCGCGCTGGCGGGCGAGGCGCGCGGGCCGTTGTTCAAGCCGACCCGCAAGACGCCGATCGACGGTTGGTCCGACGCGAACGGCGCGCATTGGGAGCCGGTCGCCGACTGGCGCCGGCCCTATGCCTATCCGCGGGGCGGCGAATCCGTCGCCGAGGCGGTGACCCGCGAGATCCTGAACACCCGAAGCAACGTCGGCCTGCTCGATGCCTCGACGCTGGGCAAGATCCTGGTGAAAGGCCCGGACGCCGGTCGGTTCCTCGATCTCGTCTATACCAGCATCATGTCGAGCCTCGCCGTCGGCCGCTGCCGCTATGGGCTGATGTGCAACGAGAACGGCTTTCTTTTCGATGACGGCGTGGTGGTTCGGCTGACCGAGGACAGCTTTCTCTGCCACACCACTTCCGGCGGATCGGACCGGGTGCATGCCTGGCTCGAGGAATGGCTACAGACCGAATGGTGGGATCTGAAGGTCTTCACCGCCAACCTGACCGAGCAATATGCCCAGGTCGCCGTGGTCGGCCCCAAGGCGCGCGCGGTGCTGGAGACGCTCGGCGGCATGGATGTCTCGCGCGAGGCGCTGCCCTTCATGGCCTTCGCCGAAGGCGCGCTGGCCGGCGTGCCGGCCCGCGCGTATCGCATCTCCTTCTCCGGCGAGCTCAGCTACGAGATCGCGGTGCCGGCGGCGCGGGGCTTGGAGTTCTGGGACGCCTGCCTCGCCGCCGGCGCGGCGCAGGGGGCCCAACCCTATGGCACCGAGGCGCTGCATGTGATGCGGGCCGAGAAGGGCTTCATCATGATCGGCGACGAGACCGACGGCACGGTGATCCCGCAGGACCTGAACCTCGGCTGGGCCGTCTCGAAGAAGAAGTCCGACTTCATTGGCAAGCGCGCCCAGGCGCGGGCGGATCTGACCCGTCCGGACCGCGAGACCCTGGTCGGCCTCCTGACCGAAAATCCGATGGAGGTGCTGCCCGACGGCGCCTACGCGGTCGCGGAGCCGGTCGCCGCGGAAGGACCGACGCGGACCATCGGCCACGTCACCTCCAGCTACTTCTCGCCGACACTTGGCCATTCGATCGCCATGGCGCTGATCGAGGGCGGGGCGGGGCGGCTCGGCCAGACGCTCGATTTCCCGGTCGGCGCGGGCGGGGTCATCCGGGCGCGGGTGGTCGATCCGGTCTTCCTCGACAAGGAAGGGAGCCGCCAGGATGTCTGACGTCGTCGTCTCGCAACCGACCGCGCCGGGGATGATCACCTTGCGCTACGATTTCGCGGCGCCGGGGGCGCAGTCGGCGCTGCTCGGCGCCACCGGCTGCGTCATGCCGGGCACACGGCGCATCGCCTTTTCCGGCGACCGCGCGCTCGCCTGGATGTCGCCCGACGAGGCGATGCTGTTCCTGCCCCACGCCCAGGCGCCGTCCGTCGCGGCGGAGATCGCGGCGAAGCTCGCTCCGGCGCCCTGCCTCGCCGTCGATGTCTCGGACGCGCGGGTGATCTTCCGCCTGAGCGGTCAGGGCGCGCGCGAGGTGCTGGCCAAGGGGGCGCCGGCCGATCTCTCGCCCGCGGCCTTCGGGGTCGGCGACTTCCGCCGCACCCGGGTCGGTCAGGTCGCCGCCGCCTTCTGGCTGCGCGAGGACGGCGCCTTCGATCTGATGTGCTTCCGCTCGGTCGCCGAGTACATGCGCCTCTGGCTTGACACCGCCGCCCGTCCGGGCAGCCTGCCGGGCTATCTTTAGCACAGCCTGCCAGCCGGCAGGCGATGGCGCGCTTTGCTTTCGGGCCCGGCTCCGCTACACTGGCGCACGGCTCCTTATTGCAGAGGCCACCATGCGTTTTCTCCTCGGTTTCGGCGCCGCCGTCGCCTTGATGGCGGCGCATCCGGTCGCCGCGCTCGATATCTGCGTCGAGGGGGCCTACCCCCCGTTCTCCCAGGTTCTGGAGGACGGCGCGATGGTCGGGTTCGACATCGACATGGCGAATGCGCTCTGCGCCCGCATCGGCGAGAGCTGCGATCTCGTCCGGACCAACTGGGACCGGATGATCCCGACGCTGCTCGACGGCGGTTGCGACGCGATCGTCGCCTCGATGTCGAGCACGGAGCCGCGCAAGCGCCTGATCGATTTCACCGCGCCCTACTATCGCTCGCCCGGCCGCTTCGTCGCGCGCGACGGGGCGGGGCTCGCCGATACGCCGGACGGCCTCGCGGGCAAGGCGATCGGGGTCCAGCTCGGCACCGTCAACCAGTTCTTCGTCCAGGCGCATTATCCCGAGGCCGCGCTCCGCGTCTATGTCACGCAGGAGCATGTGCTGATGGATCTCGAGGCCGGGCGCCTCGACGCGGTCTTCGGCGAGGCGGCGCAGCTCGAGGCCGGCTTTCTCGAGACCAGCGCCGGCGAGGGTTTCGCCTTCTTCGGCGGCGAGCATTTCGATCCCGCGATCCAGGGCGCGGGCGCGGCGATCGGCGTGCGCAAGGACGAACCGGCGCTGCGCGACGCGCTATCGAGCGCGATCGCGAGCATCCGCGCCGACGGCAGCTATCAGGAAATCGCGGCGAAATACTTCGACTTCGACATCTACGGCGGCTCCGGCTCCTGAGCCGCCTTGACGGCGGATCACCGTCGCCTAGGCTGCGGGAACCTAGGAACAGGAGATCCGCATGAAGCGCAGCCTTTGCGCCCTGGCCGTCGGCGTATGTATCGCAGCCGCGACGCCCGCCCTCGCCCTCAATGTCTGCGTGGAAGGCGCCTTCCCACCGTTCTCCGAGACCGCGCCCGACGGCTCGATCGTCGGATTCGACATCGACATCGCGCAGGCGGTCTGCGCCGAGATCGGCCAGAGCTGTACGCTGCTCAAGGTCGACTGGGACGGCATGATCCCCGCGCTGCTCGAAAAGAAGTGCGACACGATCATCGCCTCGATGTCCGCGACGCCGGAGCGCCAGCAGGTGATCGACTTCACCAGCAAATACTACAACGTGCCAAACCGGTTCGTCGGTCGCGCCGACGCCGGCCTGACCGACACGACCGAGGGGCTGGCCGGCAAGGTCATCGGCGTCCAGCGCGGCACCACCTGGAACGCCTTCGTCGAGAAAAACTACCCGGAGGCGCAGCTCCAGCTCTATGGCACGCAGGACGAGGCCTTCCTCGATCTCTCCGCCGGGCGGGTCGACGCGGTGATGGCCGACGTTCTGACCCTCGATGTCGGCTTCCTGAAGACGCCGGCCGGCGCGGGCTTTGCCATGTTCGGTGAGAATCACCTCGATTCCGACATCTTCGGCGATGGCCTCGCCTTCGGCGTGCGCAAGGACGATACCGCGCTCCGCGACCAGTTGAGCGCCGCGATCCTCGCCATCCGGGCCGACGGCGAGTATGACGCGATCCAGAAGAAGTATTTCGACTTCGACATCTATGGCGGCTGACCGCGCCCACGGTCCGCGCACCGGACGCCCAGCCGGAGCGCCCGCCGCATGGAGGCGCTGATCGCCTATGCCCGCCCCCTGGCGCAGGGGGCGGTGGTCACCGTCGGCCTCGCCGTGCTGTCGCTGGCGCTCGCCACGTTGCTCGGTGGTCTCGGCGCCTACGGGCGGCTCGGCGGCGGCCGGTTTGGCGCGTGGCTGGTGTTCATCTATACCACCATCGTCCGCGGCATTCCCGACCTCGTGGTGATCCTGCTCGTCTATTTCGGTGGCCAGCGGCTGGTCAACACGCTCGCCGCTGCTCTCGGCGCCGAGGCGGGATTTCAGGTCTCGCCGTTCGTCGCCGGCACCGTCTCGATCGGCTTCATCTATGGCGCCTATCTGACCGAGACCTTCCGCGGCGCCTACATGACCATTCCCCGCGGCCAGATCGAGGCCGCGCAGGCGCTTGGCCTCCGGCCGGCGCCGCTGCTCCTGACCGTGACCCTGCCGCAACTGGTGCGCGCGGCTTTGCCCGGCTATGCCAACGTGTTCCAGGTGCTGGTGAAGTCCACCGCCGTCGTGTCGGTGATCGGCCTCGCCGACATGGTCGGCATCGCCAACAGCGCCGGCAAGAGCGTGCGCGAGCCCTTCGCCTTCTTCGTCGCCGTCATGCTGTTCTACCTGCTGCTGACCTGGGCCTCGACCACGATCTTCGAGACGCTGGAACGTCGCTACGCGCGGGGCTTCGCCAATGCGCGTTGATCTCGTGCTGGCCAATTGGCACCTGTTCGCCAACGGCGTCTGGATCACGCTCCAGCTTACCTTTCTCGCGTTGGCCATCGGCTTCTGCATCGGCCTGCCGTTCGGCCTCGCCCGCGCGCGCCGGGTGCCGTATCTCTCGCCGGCGATCAACGCCTATGTCTATCTCTTCCGCGGCACGCCGCTGCTGGTGCAGACCTTTCTCATCTACTACGGCCTGTCGCAGTTCGAATGGATCCGCGACGGCTGGGCCTGGATCTATCTGCGCAGCGCCTGGTGGTGCGCGCTCATCGCCTTCTCGCTGAACTCCGGCGCCTATGCGACCGAGATCATCCGGGGCGCGATCCAGTCGGTGCCGAAGGGTGACCTCGACGCCGCCCGCGCGCTCGGGCTGCGGCCGCTGTTCGTCAACGCGCTGATCCTGATCCCCGTCGCGCTGCGCCGCGCGCTGCCGCAATATGGCAACGAGGTGGTTTTCATGCTGCACGGCTCGGCGGTGGCGAGCGTCATCACCTTGCAGGACATCCTCGGCGCCGGCCGCACGCTGAATGCGAAATTCTATCTCGCCTACGAGGGGTTCGTCACCGCGGCGCTGCTCTATATGGCGATCACCTTCGTGCTCGTCGCGATCTTCCGCGGGCTGGAGCGGCGCTATCTCGGCCATCTCGACCTGTCGCACTAAGCTTTCGTTCCGCCGCGCGACGGGATAGGCAGGCGCCATGTCAGACCGTCCCGTCGTTCGCCTGCTGCCCAAGACCGCCGCCCAGCCGTTCCGCTTCGGGGCGCCTTGGGTCTATGCCGACCAGATCGTGCTCGACCGCCGCACGCGGGCGATTCCGGCGGGTTCCATCGTCGAGCTTCAGGACGGCGAGCAGCGCACCCTCGGCGCCGCCGGTTTCAACGCGGGGTCCAAGATCGCGCTGCGCCTGCTTGACCGCGATCCCGCGGCGGTGGTCGATCGCAGCTGGTTCGAGGCGCGCCTTTCCCGCGCGCTGTCGCTGCGCGAGGCCTTGTTCGACGCGCCCTGCTACCGCCTCGTCCATGCCGAGGCCGACGATCTGCCCGGCGTGGTCATCGACCGCTTCGGCGACGCCGCAGTGATCCAGCCGAACGCCGCCTGGGCCGAGGCCAATCTCGCAGCGCTCGCCGAGGCGCTCCAGGCCGTGACCGGGGTCTCGATCGTGGTCAAGAACGCCGCCGGCCGCGCCCGGGGGCTCGAAGGCCTGCCCGAGGAGTCGGGGCTCCTGTCTGGCGCGCTCGCAGCACCGGTGCCGGTGCCGATGAACGGCGCCACCTATTTCGCCGACCTGCTCGGCGGCCAGAAGACCGGGCTGTTCTACGATCAGCGCCCGAACCACGCCTTCGCCGCGCGCCTCGCGCGGGGCCGCGCGATGCTCGATGTCTTCGCCCATGTCGGCGGCTTCGCCCTCGCCGGCCTCGCCGCCGGTGCCACCTTGGCCCTCGCCATCGACGGTTCGGCGCCCGCGCTGGCGCTCGCCGAGGCGGGCGCCGAGGCGAGCGGCGTCGCCGACCGTTTCACCGCGCGCAAGGGCGACGCCTTCGACACGATGACGGCGCTGGCGGGAGAAGGCGCGCGCTTTGGTCTGGTCGTCTGCGATCCGCCCGCCTTCGCCCCGAGCAAATCCGCGCTCGAAGCCGGGCTGCGCGCCTATGAGCGGGTCGCGCGCCTCGGCGCCGCCTTGGTCGAGCCGGGCGGTTTTCTCGTGCTCTGTTCCTGCAGCCACGCCGCCGACCTCGCCCGCTTCCGCGAGGCAAGCCTGCGCGGCGTCGGCAAGGCCGGTCGGACCGCGCGCATCCTCGCAACCGGCGGCGCGGGGCCGGACCATCCGACCCATCCCTATCTCGCCGAATCCGCCTATCTGAAGGCCTTGTTTCTGCGCCTCGGCCCGTGAGGTCCGGGCCGGTCACGCCGGAGCGCGTCCTTCTCGATGCGAATGTGCTCTTTCCGACGGTGCTGCGCGAGATGCTGATCGGTACCGCGCGGCGTGGCGGCTTCGTCCCGCTCTGGTCGCCGCGCATCCTCGAGGAATGGGCGCGCGCCACCCGCCGGCTTCCGTCGGGCGCCGAGGCCATCGCCCGTGCCGAGATCGCATTGCTGCGCGCCGACTGGCCGGGGGCGGGGGTGACGCCGCCCGACGCGCTGATCGCCGGCCTCGACCTGCCCGACGCCGACGATCGCCATGTGCTCGCCGCCGCCATCACGGGCGGGGCGACCGCGCTCCTCACGCTCAACCGCGCGGACTTTCCCGGCTGGCGCCTCGCCGCCCACGGGATTCAGCGGCGCGAGCCGGACGGCTTCCTGCTGGAACTCTGGCATGCCGGGACCGATCTTCGCGCGGTGGCCGCCGAGGTCCGTGCCCGCGCCGAACGCGCCGGCGGTCAGCCCCGCGATCTCCGCCCGCTCCTGAAGCGCGCGGGCCTCCCGCGCCTGGCAAAGGCGCTCGAAGCCTCCGGCTGATCCGGAAGCGGCTTCCTGATGATGCAAACGCCCCGGCCGGAAGTCGCAGCTCGCTTCAGACCAGGGCCCCGGGCGAATCGAGAATCCCCCGCACATCGACCGAGGAGCATTCGCCGATTTGCGCACCGTGCCGCGTGAGGAAATGCGCCATCGCGGCATAGCCGGCGTCGCGGAGTTGCAGGATCAGTGCCTTGCTCGGCGTCATCTTGGTCACGATGCCGAGCTGGTTCATCAAGGCGTCGTCGCTGACCGAATGCACGTTGTTGCGTTTCATCCGGTCCGGCGGCAGCAGCCCCTCGTCCAGCAGCCGGTTGACGAAGACGATGACGCGCAATTCCTGCAACAACGAGGCATTGAAGCTGATCTCGTTGATCCGGCTCGCGATTTCCTGCGCGCTGCGCGGCAGTTCCTCGCGATACAACGGATTGATATGCACGATGAGCAGATCGGTCGCACGCGTATGATAATGCAGCGGATACAACGCGGGATTGCCGATATAGCCGCCGTCCCAGTAGGCCTCGCGGCGGCCGGTGCGCGGATCGTCGATCTCGATCGCCTGATAGAGCGTCGGCAGGCAGGCCGAGGCCAGGATCGCGTCGGTGGTAATCTCGCCGCCCATGAAGATCCGCGGCTTGCCGTCACGGACATTGGTCGCCGAGATGAAGAGCTTCGGCCCGACGGCCGAGTGCATCGCGCGGTCCGCCGTCAGGTTCTCCACCACGGAGCGCAGCGGGTGATAGTTCATCGGATTGAACTGATAGGGCGAGAATACCCGGGTGATCGCCTCGGTCGCGAGCGTTTGCGGCGCGAATTCCAGCACCCGCGCGGTTACCGAGGGCGAAGGCGAGACCGCGCGCAGCCAGTCCATGATCGCCTCGGAGAACACGTTTTCGAGCCCGGCGAGGCCCAGCCAGAAATCCGCCAGCGCAGCCCGCGCGCCGGCGCGGCCGTCCTCGGTCCAGCCGCGCTTCAGCGCCGCGGCGTTCATCGCGCCGGCGGAGGTGGCACTGACGCCCTCGATCTCGATCTCCTCCTCCTCCAGCAGCCGGTCGAGCGCGCCCCAGGTGAAGGCGCCATGCGCGCCGCCGCCCTGAAGCGCCAGGTTCAGCACCTTCTTCGCGGCGCTCATGGCGCGGTCCGGCCGCCATCGACCGCCGGGGTCGGCTGGCGCGTTGGCGGAACGTCGCGCGCCACCCGTTCCCGGGCCATGCCGTACGGCGTCATCATGTCGGGGATCCGCGCCGCGACGAGCGGGGGCGGGACATGGACGCGGCGAACGCCGTGCTCCGCGGCGATACGATCGGCCAGCGCGTGGTCTTCGCCGGTGTCGGAAAGGGAATTGAGCACGACGTCCGCGCCGCGCTTCGCCAGCTCCCGCGCGACCCCGCGCCCGGAATTCGAACCGGTGACGACCACGCATTTCTCCGAAATGGACATCCGATCTCAACCTCTCCGCCTGTGAATGGTCGGGCCGATTTAGATGCGGCGGATGCGAAAGAACAAGTCGTCGCGGTGAGCGGTCGCGCAAGACGGCGCGGCGAAATCGCCCAGTCGGAGAGCGATCGTCCCGTCTGGGCAGGGTACGCGGAGGGAGGGTGCGACAAAAAAAAGACGCCCTCACGAGGAGGGCGTCAAGTCGTTGAGGCAGGTTTCATACAGGCAAGAAACCTATCGAGCAGTGGAACCCTTATACGAAATCAAAGGCCTATCGCCAAGACAAAAATCTTGATGCGGCCCCGTCTGGGGGTGGTTTAGAGTGGGTATGGCTAATCGATCGATAGGATGTGATGGATATGACACGCATGCTCCGGGCGGCGCGGCGGTTCGGTCTCGCTCTGGCGCTGCTGCCCGCGATCGCCGCCGCCGAACCGAGCCACGGCATAGCTATGTATGGCGACCCCGCGCTTCCACCGGATTTTGTGTCGCTGCCCTATGCGAACCCGGACGCGCCCAAGGGCGGAACCATCGTCTTCGGCGAGACCGGCGGGTTTGATTCCCTCAATCCCTATATCCTCAAGGGCCGGGCGGCCTACCCGATCCAGAGTCACGTCTTCGAGACGCTGATGGCCCGGAACTGGAACGAACCCTTCTCGCTCTATGGCCTGCTTGCCGAATCGATCGAGGTGGCGCCCGACCGCTCCTCGGTCGAATTCACCCTGCGCGACGGCGCGAAATTCTCCGACGGCAGTCCGGTGACGGTCGAGGACGTGATCTGGTCAATGGAGACTCTCGCCGAAAAAGGCCTGCCAAGATATTCCAATTCCTGGGATAAGGTCGCGCGCATCACGCCGGTGGGCACGCGCGGCATCCGCTTCGAATTCAGCGGTGCCGATTCCGAATTGCCGCTCCTCATCGGCCTGCGGCCGATTCTCAAGAAGGCGGACTGGGAGGGGGTCGATTTCTCCGAGAGCGGCTTGCGCGTGCCGATCGGGTCCGGTCCCTACCGCGTCGGCGCCTTCGAGCCCGGGCGCTTCATCACCTTCGAGCGAAACCCGGACTATTGGGGCAAGGACCTGCCGATCAACCGGGGGCTGAACAACTTCGACAAGATCCGCTATGACTATTTCGTCGACAAGGGCGTGATGTTCCAGGCCTTCGTCGCCGGCGAGCTCTCGGTGTTCCGCGAGCTCAATCCGGTGCGCTGGCAGAGCGACTACGGCTTTCCCGCCGTCGCTTCGGGCGCGGTGGTGAAATCCGAGATCCCGCATGGCCGGCCCTCGGGCATGGAGGGATTCGTCTTCAACACCCGCCGCCCGCTGTTCCAGGACTGGCGCGTGCGGGACGCGCTGCTCCATGCCTTCAACTTCGAGTTCATCAATCGGACATTGAACGGGGGCGAGCAGCCGCGGCGGACGAGCTATTTCTCGAATTCGGCGCTCGGCATGGGAACCGGGCCGGCGGAGGGGCGGGTGCGCGAGCTTCTGCTGCCCTTCGCCGACTCCCTGACCCCCGGCGCGCTGGACGCCTATGCGCCGCCGGTTTCCGATGGTTCGCCGCGCAACCGCGCGAACATGCGTGTCGCCACGAAGGAGCTGACCGAAGCCGGCTGGGAAGCGCGGGACGGCAAGCTCAGGAACGCCGAGGGGCAGCCCTTCGCCTTCACCATCCTGCTGACCGGGTCGCAGAACGAGGCGGTGAGCGGCGTCTTCGTCGATGCCCTGCGCCAGCTCGGGATCGAGGCGCGGGTGCAGATCGTCGATCAGGCGCAATATAACGAGCGCCGTAATTCCTACGACTACGACATGATCGTCAATGCCTGGAACATGTCGCTCAGCCCTGGCAACGAGCAGTATCTCTACTGGGGTTCGGACGGGGTGACCAAGCCCGGCACCCGCAATTACGCCGGGATCGACAGCCCGGCGGCCGAGGCGATGATCGCCGAATTGCTCGCCACCCGCGACGAGGCGGATTTCGTCGCGGCGGCGCGGGCGCTCGACCGCGTGCTGACCACCGGGCGCTATGTGATCCCCTTCGCGTTCTCGGACGTCAGCCTGATCGCGCACAAGGCGGACCTGAAATTTCCCGAGACACTGCCGGTCTATGGCGACTGGATCGGCTGGCTGCCCGAGGTCTGGTGGCAGGCGCCGTGAGGCGGCGAGGGAGGATTTCCCCGCCGGACCTTGGCCCCGTGGTGCCTGAACGCGGGGGCCGTCGCCCTCGCCCTCGCGCTCGGCTTGCGCGCGCCGTCGCCGACCTCCGCCGCCACTCTCGCACCTGCCCATCACGGCGCGAATGGTCGGCTACACCACCCTTGGCCGTTGGCTGCTCTCGACGCCTGTCGGCGGCTGAAAAGAGCCGCTTCGACGGGGGCGCGGCGGGTAGTGCTTTTCCAACAGGTCCGGCGCGGTTAACCTTTTCCGACGAGTTTTATCGGCAAAGGGGGAGAAGGTCGGTGCTGCTGCTCATCGTGGAGGACACCGAAGACGTGGCAGAGGCCATCGCCGCCTCGCCGATGTCGCTCACCCGGCGCGAATTCAGCCTGCCCGAGGCGCCGAGGGCGAATCGGACGCGCATCATGCCGAAGGAGCGGCGGTTCTCGATGAAGGAGGAGGTCGGCCTCGATGCGATCGAGACCTGCGTCGCGCGCCTGCGCCGCGGGCTCGAGGGCAAGGGGGTGCGATCCGCACGCTGCGCGGCCTCGGCCATCAGCTGGTGCTGACCGACTGAGCCAACCGCCGCCTGTCAGGGTGACGACAGGCTGATCAATCAAACGCACCACCGGTGGAGCGTGAAGCGGCGACCTTGCCGCGCGGCCCCCGGAGACCGCGACGAACATAGACCCGAGGAGTCCCATGGAATTTTTCGCCACCCATTTCGCTTTCCTGTCCAGTCCGGAGGGCTGGGCCGCGATGGTGACGCTGATCGCGATGGAGATCGTTCTCGGTATCGACAACCTGATCTTCATCTCGATCCTGACGAACAAGCTGCCTGCCGAGCATCGCGCGCGGGCGCGCCGGCTCGGCATTTCCGCCGCGCTGATCATGCGGCTGATCCTGCTCGCGACCATCGCCTATATCGTCGGCATGACCGCGCCGGTATTCACCGCCTTCGGCCATGCCTTCTCCTGGCGCGATCTCATCCTCATCGCCGGTGGCCTGTTCCTCGTCTGGAAGGCGACGAAGGAAATCCACCACACCGTCGATCCGGTCGATCATGAAGACAGCACGGTGGGGCAGGCGATCAATATCTCGCTCGGCGGGGCGATCTTCCAGATCCTCCTGCTCGACCTGGTGTTCTCCGTCGATTCGATCATCACGGCCGTCGGCATGACCGACCATCTGGCGATCATGTACATCGCCGTCATCGTTGCGATCACGGTCATGATGGTGGCGGCGACCCCGCTCGCCAATTTCATCGAGAAAAACCCGACGATCGTGATGCTGGCGCTCGGCTTTCTCTTGATGATCGGCATGACGCTGATCGCCGACGGCTTCGGCTTCCATGTGCCCAAAGGCTACATCTACGCCGCGATGGGCTTCTCCGCGCTGGTCGAGGGACTGAACATGCTGGCTCGGCGGCGGCGTTGAAATCCGGCGTCGGGGCCGGATCTGGCCCCGACGTGACAGGCTGTCGACAGATTGCGGCGCGATGAACGCCGCGACATCGACAAGGCGATGGGATCGCAATGCAACTCGACGGCCTGCTTCACGGCGCCCGTCCGCCCGGTCACCTGGCCCTTGCCCGCCCGGGTCGAAGGGTTGCACCCGCGCGCGCCTTGGCTATCGTGGGGGCCGCGCATTGACTGCGCGCGGCGCGGCCGGAGCCCGGAATGAACGACCCCTACGAGACCCTCGGCCTGACCAAGGCGGCGACGGACCAGGAGATCCGCGCCGCCTTCAAGAAGCTGACGCGGAAATATCATCCCGATCTGCATCCCGGCGACGCGGCGGCCGAGGAGAAGTTCAAGGATATCTCGGTCGCCCATGACCTGCTCGGCGATGCCGAGCAGCGGCGACGCTACGACGCGGGCGAGATCGACGCGGCGGGACAGGAGAAGCCGCGGCAGCGGTACTACCGCGATTTCGCGGAAGGGCCGGCGCATTCTTCCTACGCCGCGCAGGAAGGATTTTCCAATCCCGAGGATCTCGAGGAATTCCTGTCGCAGGCTTTCGGCGCCTCGGGCGGCTTTCGCGCGCGGCGCGGGGCCGAGATGAAGGCGCGCGGGCAGGATGTGAGCTATACCATGCCGGTCTCGTTTCTCGACGCCGCGAATGGTGCGACGCGGACCATCACCCTGCCGGAAGGCAAGGTGCTGCGGGTGACGATCCCCGAGGGGGCGGAGGATCAGCGGACGCTGCGGCTGAAAGGGCAGGGCGGTCCGGGCTATGGAGGCGGGTCGGCGGGCGACGCCTATGTCGAGATTCGCGTCGAGCCGCATGCCTTCTTCAGGCGCAAGGACGACGATATCCATGTCGAGGTGCCGGTCACGCTGAGAGAAGCGGTGCTCGGCGCCCGGATCGAGGCGCCGAGCCTGACCGGGCCGGTCAGCGTGACGGTGCCGAAAGGCTCCAACAGCGGGAAGGTGCTGCGCCTGCGCGACAAGGGGGTGCGCAACACCAGGTCCGGGGTCCGGGGCCACCAGTTCATTACCCTCAAGGTGGTGCTGCCGAACGGCGACGAGCCGGAACTGGCGGCTTTCCTCGAAGGTTGGACCCCGCGCGACAAGGCGAATCCGCGCAAGGAGATGTTGCCATGACCCGCGCCGAGGACCTTATCGCCTCGATCACCGTGCTCAACCGGACCGATCTCGAGATCTGGCTGCGCGAGGAGCTGGTGACGGCGACGGCGGACGGCGAGACGCTGGTCTTTACCGAGATGGAATGCGCGCGGGTGCGTCTGATCTGCTCGCTCCGCTACGAGCTCGAGGTCGAGACCGAGACGCTGCCGGTGGTGATGTCGCTGCTCGACCAGCTCTACGAGACCCGGGCGCGCCTCCTGTCGCTGACCGCCGCCGTGACGCGGCTCGACCCGGAAGCGCGCGGCCGCGTCCTCGCGGGTCTGGCCGAGGCCGGGCGCGAGACGGCGGAATCCTGAGCCGCGCGCGGGTTCAGAGGATGAAGTCATCGGTGTGAAGGCGGGGGACGTCGACCAGGCGAACCTCGAAATCGGCCGCGCCGTCGCCGTCGGTGTCGGCGGAGAGGATGCCCCGGGCATAGCGCAACTCGCCGGCTTCGTGGCCAAAGGCGGCACGGCCGATGAAGTCGAATTCCTGCGTGCCGTGCGTCGTGGCGTCGGCGTCGAAGCGGAGATCGAGCCGGTCGAGGCGGGAGTCGAAATCGCGGATCACGTCGCGCGCCGCGCCGTCCGGCGAGTCCGATACGGCGCGGAACAGGAAGATGTCGGCACCGGAGCCGCCGACGAGCTGGTCCGTGCCGGAGCCGCCGCGCAGCCGGTCGGCGCCGGCGCCCCCGAGCAGCCTGTCCGCGCCCGCGCCGCCGGAGAGCGTGTCGGCGCCGCCGAGCCCGAGCAGCCGGTCGTCACCGCCCAGCGCCTCGACGCGGTCGGCGAAGGCGGTGGCCTCGATCCGCTCGCCGCTCCCGGTGCCGCGGATGGTCGGGACGCGGGGATCGACCGCCTCGCCGAACCAGACGTTGAACACGCGGCCCGCGTAGATGCCGGCGCCGGAGCGGGTCTCGAGGCCGATGCCGATCGCCTGGAACCCGACCGAGGCCCAGGCACCGCTGTTGGTCAGGATGGCGTTGTGCGCCGCCGAAGCCTTCCAGACCTCCAGCGCGGCCGCGCCGTTCGCCGCGCCGGCGGCGCTGATCTCGTAGCCGGGCGATGCGTAGCCGGTGCCGAGTCGCTCCGGCGCCTCCCACATCGCCTCGGGCGAGCCGCCGGACCCGTGGTACCGGGCGTCGCTCCAGTCGTGCAGGTCGGAATGGCCGGGATCGTCCGGCCAGATGTTCTCGCGGGTGTCGACCACGTGCCGGCCGGCGGTGACGGTCAGCGCGCGGGAAAGCGGCAGCGGGTCGAGCCCCTGCGCGTCGCGATAGGCGATGATCCGGTGATAGAGGTCCAGCTCGGCGAGGCTCAGCCCGTCCTGCGCGTTCGCCTTGTAGATGTCGGTGCTCACCGGAAGCTCCCCCTCCAGGCCAGCCCTCAGAGCATGGAGGGCACGACCTGATCCGGCGGGCGATGTCCGTCGGCGAAGGTCTTGATATTGATGATGACCTTCTCGCCCATCTCGAGCCTGCCCTCGATCGTCGCCGAGCCCATGTGCGGCAGCAGCAGCACGTTCGGCAGTTCGCGCAACCGCGGATTGACCTCGTGGCCGTGCTCGTACACATCGAGGCCGGCGCCGGCGAGTTCGCCCGCGCGCAGCATGCGGGTCAGCGCGTTCTCGTCCACCACCTCGCCGCGGGCGGTATTCACGAGGTAGGCGGTCGGTTTCATCAGCTTCAGCCGGCGGGCGTTCATCAGATGGAAGGTCGAGGGCGTGTGCGGCACATGGATGCTGAGGATATCGACGCGGGCGAGCATCTGGTCGAGGCTCTCCCACCAGGTCGCCTTCAGACGCTCCTCGTTCTCGGGCCGGACGCGGCGGCGGGCATGGTAGTGCACTTCGAGGCCGAAGGGCGCGGCGCGGGCGGCGACCGCGCGGCCGATGCGGCCGAGGCCGAGAATGCCGAGCCGCTTGCCGGCGATCCGGTGCCCCATCAGCGCGGTCGGGCTCCAGCCCTGCCATTGGCCGGAGCGCATGGTCTCGGCGCCCTCGGGCACGCGGCGGGGCACGGCGAGGATCAGCGCCATCGCCATGTCGGCGGTATCCTCGGCCAGCACGCCCGGCGTGTTCGAAACGGTGATCCCGCGGCGAAGCGCCGTCGCGACATCGATATGATCGAAGCCCGCGCCGTAGTTGGCGATCAGCTTCAGCCGCGGGCCGGCCTGGGCGAGCAGGCGCGCATCGATCCGGTCGGTGATGGTCGGCACCAGCACGTCGGTTTCGGCCATCGCGGCGGCCAGCGCCTCGGCCGACAGCGGCAGGTCGTCCTGGCTGAGCGTCACATCGAACAGCTCGCGCATCCGCGCCTCGACCGGTTCGGGCAGGCGACGGGTGACGAAGACGGTCAAGCGTGGGGAGGCCATGCGCTTTGCTGTTCCTCTGGGGAGTGATTTTCGCTATGCTAGGCGGATAATTGCACGGGCGGGTCCGGAAAATCCAGACACTTCCCGGCGCCGAGGTTCTGAGCAGGATAATCGCCTCATGCGTGGCTTTCGACGTGGCTTTCGGGCGGGCTTCGTGTCCGCGTCCGTACGGGGCGCGGCCTTCGCGCTGGCGCTTTCGCTCCTCGCGGCGCCAGTCGGGATCACGGCGGGCATGGCGGCCGACGCACCGCCGCGGGTCGCCGCCGAGGCCGCGGGGTTCGGGCCGGTGACGCGCCTGCCGTTGCCGCGCTATGTCTCGATGCGGGCCGAAAGCGCCAATGCGCGGCGCGGGCCGAGTCTCGACCAGCGCGTCGACTGGGAATTCGTGCACCGCGGCCTGCCGCTGGAGATCACGGCGGAATATGGCAACTGGCGGCGGGTGCGCGACGCGGAGGGCATGGGCGGCTGGGTGCATCACACGCTGCTCTCCGGGGCACGGACCGCGCTGGTGCTCGGCCCCGAGCGCGCGACCCTGCTGGAAGAGCCGAGGGCGGAGGCGCGGGTGGTGGGGCTGTTCGAACCCGGGGTCGTCGCCCGGCTCGAAGCCTGCCAGGGCGACTGGTGCGAAATCGGGGCGGCGGGCGTCGAGGGCTGGCTGCCGCGCGCCACGATCTGGGGGGTCGGGCCGGACGAAACCCTTGAATGACGGCGAGGCGGCGCACCGATCCCTGGCGCTCCGCGCGGAGGCTCCCGCGGGGCGTAGCCCTTGGGCCCGGCGGCCGCGGCGCGGCCGCCAAAGGAGCGGCCTGTTGGCCGCGAGTCTTTTTTCTCCCCGCCTGTTGGCGGGGCCCCTCGTCCTGCCCGATAGGAATTCTGCCAATATGAAACTGGAAGAAGCCTAGGGGCGGCATGGTCCCGTAGGGCTCCTGGCGCACTGGAGGGCTGAGCCCCGGGTCAGCGAGGGCGCGCGGGAGGTTCCGGTTGCGCGGCGTCGTCGCTGCGGCTAGGCAGGGCGCGGATTTCAGGTGGACCGCCGAATGCTCTATGAGACGTCCCACGACTGGAACCGCGCGCCGAGCAAGCGGGCGACGCTGTTCGGCATGTCCGGGCTGGGCAAGACCCGGATCTCGAGCATGCTGCGCGACGATGGCGGCTGGTTCCACTATTCCGTCGATTTCCGCATCGGCACCCGCTACATGGGCGAGCATATCGTCGATAATTTCAAGCGCGAGGCGATGCGCAATCCGTTCCTGCGCGAGTTGCTGCGCTCGGATTCGATCTTCATCGCCTCGAACATCACCTTCCAGAACCTCGCCCCGCTCTCGACCTATCTCGGCAAGCCGGGCGATCCGGCGAAGGGCGGCATTCCGTTCGACGAATATCTGAGGCGCCAGCGCCAGCACCGCGCCGCCGAGATCGCCGCGACCCGCGACACGCTGCTCTTCATCGAGAAGGCGCGCGAGATCTACGACTACCGGCATTTCGTCTGCGACACCTCCGGCTCGCTCTGCGAGGTCGTCGATCCCGACGACGCGGACGATCCGGTGTTGCGCGATCTCGCGGCGGCGACACTGCCGGTCTGGATCCGCGGCACCGAGGAGCATGTCGAGGAACTCGCCGCCCGCTTCGACCGCGCGCCGAAGCCGATGTATTATCCCGAGCCTTTCCTGGTGGCACTCTGGGACGAATTCTGTGCGACACGGCGGATCGCACCGGAGGCGGTCGATCCCGACGCCTTCATCCGCCACGGCTTTCGCGCGCTGATCGCGCACCGCCTGCCGCGCTATCGGGCGATCGCCGAGAAATGGGGCGTCACCATCGAGGCGGCGGAGGCGGCGGCCGTGCGTTCGCCCGCCGATTTCGAGGCGCTGATCGCGCGTGCCATCGACCGGAGCCGGGCATGACCCCGGACGGGGATCAGCTGCGCGACGGGCATGATCATGGCGGGCAGGGCCATTCCCATTCCCATGGCCATCATGCGAACACGCGGGCGGTCGGGTTCGCCGCGCTGCTGACCGGCGGCTTCATGATCGTCGAACTGCTGGGCGGGATCGCCGCCGGCTCGCTGGCGCTGATCGCCGACGCCGGACACATGCTGACCGATTTCGCGGCGCTCGCCTTCGCCTGGTTCGCCTTCCGCGTGGCCCGCCGCCCGGCCGACGCGCGGCGGACCTATGGCTTCGACCGGCTGTCGGTGATGGCCGCCTTCGTCAACGGGCTCGCGCTCTTCGCCGTCACCGCCTGGATCATGATCGAGGCGGTGGAGCGGCTGACCGACCCGCGGCCGGTGACCGGCGGGCTGATGCTGGCCGTCGCGGTGGCGGGGCTCGTCGTCAACATCCTCTCATTCTGGGTCCTGTCGCGCGGCGATCGGGAGAATCTCAATCTCCGCGCGGCGATCCTGCATGTGATCGGCGATCTGCTCGGCTCGGTCGGGGCGATTTTCGCGGCGCTCGTCATCCTCGGCACCGGCTGGTATCCGATCGACCCGATCCTCTCGGTGCTGGTGGCGCTGCTCATCCTGCGCTCGGCCTGGCGGGTGGTTCGCGAGAGCGGGCATATCCTGCTGGAGGGCTCGCCCGCCGGTTTCGATGCGGCCGCCATCGCGGCCGACATCGCCGGCGCGGTGCCGGGCGTGGCCGAGATCTGCCATCTGCATGCCTGGTCGATCAGCGAGGAGCGGCCGATGGTGACACTGGAGGCGATCCTCGCACCCGCCACCGACCCGGAAACGGCGCGGGCCGCGATCAAGGCGCGCCTCGCCGAGCGCTTCGGCTTCGACCATGCCACGGTCGAGATCAAGGCCGCCGCGAAACCCTCGTCCGGGGCGTCCGGATTGCCACCGGGCCGCGCCCGTCCTATCTAGCCGGTCTTCGCCACGAAAGCCTCGCCTATGCCGATCAAGATCCCCGCGAGCCTGCCCGCCTACGATGTCCTGCGCCGCGAGGGCGTCATGGTCATGTCCGAGGAACTGGCGGCGCGGCAGGACATCCGCCCGCTGCGCATCGGCCTCGTCAATCTCATGCCGAAGAAGGTGCAGACCGAAACCCAGTTCGCCCGGCTGATCGGCGCCACGCCGCTGCAGATCGATCTCACGCTGATCCGCATGTCCGAACACCAGTCGAAGAACACCTCGCCCGCCCATCTCGAGGCCTTCTACCAGCCGTTCCGGGAAGCGCGGGCCTCGAAGTTCGACGGGCTGCTCATCACCGGCGCGCCGATCGAGCATCTCGATTTCGAGGCGGTGTCCTATTGGGACGAACTGCGCGAGCTTTTCGACTGGACCCAGACCAACGTCCATCACACGATCGGCGTCTGTTGGGGCGGCATGGCCATGCTGCACCATTTCCATGGCGTGCCAAAGCACATGCTGCCCGCCAAGGCCTTCGGCTGCTACCGCCACGCGCGGACCCCCGGCACCGCCTCGCGCTTCGTCCAGGGCTTTTCCGACCGCTTCCTCGTGCCGGTCAGCCGCTGGACCGAGGTGCGGTCCGAGGATGTCGACCTGCATCCCGATCTCGAGATCCTGATCTCGTCCGACGAGGTCGGCCCCTGCCTGATCGAGGACGCCGGCCACCGCGCGCTCTACATGTTCAACCATCTCGAATACGACTCCGTCACGCTGAAGGAGGAGTACGACCGCGACATTCTCGCCGGGGGCGCGATCGTGCCCCCGGTGGATTATTTTCCCGAGGGCGATCCGAACCTGCCGCCGGAGAATCTGTGGCGCAGCCACGGCCAGCTGCTCTACGGCAACTGGATCAACCAGATCTACCAGACCGCGCCGTTCGAGATCGAGGCGATCGGCACCTGACGCCGCCCGAAGGCCGTCCAGCCTGCGCCGGCGTTGTCCTGCCCACCCGCGCCCGGCATAGTGCGGGAAACGGGAGGATGGCATGGCCAAATCGGAGTTCAAGAAGCCCTTCGACGGAGCGATCAGCCGCTTCGCCGAGAAGGACGCGCCGAAGGCGGTGCGCGAGGCGCTGAAGGGCGCGAACAAGGGCGCGATCCTCGATCCGCGCTATCCCTATGCCACCCGGCTCGACGAAGACGACTACGAGAAGGAGGCCGAGGCCTGCCAGCTCGAGCTGGTCAAGGCGCAGCGCTGGATGCGGGCCGAGGGCAAGCGGATCGTCGCCGTCTTCGAGGGCCGCGACGCCGCCGGCAAGGGCGGCATGATCAAGGCGATCACCGAGAATCTCAATCCCCGCAACGCCCGCGTCGTCGCCCTGCCGGCGCCGTCCGACACCGAACGCGGTCAGTGGTATTTCCAGCGCTACGTCACGCATCTGCCGACCAGCGGAGAAATGGTGCTGTTCGACCGGTCCTGGTACAACCGCGCCGTGGTCGAGAAGGTGTTCGGCTGGTGTACCAAGGCCGAGCGCGAGCGCTTCTTCCTCCAGTTGCCGGAGTTCGAGGACATGCTGGTCCGCGACGGCGTCATCCTCGTGAAGATCTGGATCGCGATCGGCCGCGCCGAGCAGTTGCGCCAGTTCCTGCAGCGCGAATCCGATCCGCTGAAGCAATGGAAGCTGAGCCAGACCGACGTCGATGGCCTGACCCGCTGGGACGACTATACCGCCGCGATCGAGGAAACCATGCAGCGCGCCCATGCGACGCTGACGCCCTGGACCGTGGTCTGGGGCGAGGACAAGCGCCGGGCGCGGATCGCGGGCATGCGCGCCCTGCTCGGACGGCTCGACTATCCGGACAGGAAGGTGCCGGCGCCCGATCCCCGGATCTGCGGCGGCCCGGAAATCCTCCGTCGAGACTGACTCCGCGATCTTGCACGGGGCGGCGAACCTTCCCATCTGTCGGGCTGGAACCGAAACGAGGACCGCCGATGCAGGCCTATGGATACGCAGGATCCCTTGCCGGATTGCCCGATCCCGAGATGGATCGCCAGTTCTACGAGGGCGTGCCGGCGCGGAGGCTCGCCGCCTGGATGATCGACCTGCTCATCACCCTGCTGGTCGGCGTTCCAGCCGCGGTGATGTTCGGGCTGATGACGCTCGGCTTCGGCTTCGCGCTCTTTCCGTTCCTGGTCGCGACCGTCGGCTTCGTCTACCGCGTCGCGACCATCGCCGGCGGCTCGGCGACCTGGGGCATGCGCGCCATGGGGATCGAGCTGCGCCGCGCCGATGGGTCGCGCTTCGATTTCGCGACCGCGATCATGCATACCGCGCTCTATACCATCTCTTTCGGGGTGGTGGTGCTGCAGATCGTCAGCTGCGTCTCGATGGTGGCGAGCCGCTATGGTCAGGGCCTGCCCGACGTGATCCTTCGCACCACCGCGATCAATCGCCCCGCCGATTGAGCGCCGCCGCGCGCGGTCGGGTCCGGGGCTTGATCGCCCTGCCTCGGCCGCTCGCGCGCCTTCGGGGCGGCCGCCGGGGGAGGGGGAGGTATCGTTCGCCGGCGCATTCACCGCGTGGCGAGAATCCTGTTGCCCGGTGGCGACACCTGTTGTTAGCTTTCCTCTCGGAGGAAGCCATCGGGGCCGGGAATGCGCCACAGTCTGCCGCAGTCGCACCAGTTCTATGTCACGGCGCCGCAGCCCTGTCCGTACCTTGCCGGACGTGTTGAACGCAAGCTGTTCACCGCGCTGCAGGGGGAAGGCGCCTCGCATCTGAACGACGTGCTGTCGCATCAGGGCTTCCGCCGTTCGCAGAACGTGCTCTACCGGCCGTCCTGCGCCGGCTGCTCGGCCTGCCTCTCGGCGCGGATCGTGGTCGCGGGGTTCGAGGCGGCACGCGGCCAGCGCCGGATCCTGCGCCGGAACGAGGGGCTGGAGCGGGTGGTGACGAGCCCCTGGGCGACCGAGCCGCAATATTCCCTCTTCCGCCGCTATCTCGACGCGCGCCACGCCACCGGCGGCATGGCCGACATGGACATGCACGAATTCTCGGCGATGATCGAGGAAACGCCGGTGCGCAGCCGGGTCATCGAATATTACAGGCCGCGCGCCGGGGGGCGGGGGCGCGATCTGGTCGCGGTCTGCCTGACCGACCTGCTGACCGACGGCGTCTCGATGGTCTATTCCTTCTTCGATCCGGAACTAGCGCGCGACAGCCTCGGCAGCTTCATCATCCTCGACCACATCGCGCTCGCCCGCGAATCCGGCCTGCCTTTCGTCTATCTCGGCTATTGGGTGCCGGGCAGCGGCAAGATGGACTACAAGTCGCGGTTCAAGCCGCTGGAGGTTTTCTCCGAGGGCCGCTGGAGCCTGCTGACCGAAACCGACCTGTCGCAGATTTCGCGCCGTCACGGGGATCGCGCGGCGATCGTCGATCAGGTCGCCGCGATCGAGCTGCCCGCGACGAAATAGCTCCGGCGCGTCCCGGACGCTCGAACCGGCCCTTGCCAAATCCTGGATCGGCCCCGGCGGAAGATACCGCTTTGCCTCCCGCGCGTCGGACAGCGGTCGCGCGGGGCGGGAATTCGTCCATCCCAGCACTCCGCCACGCGCGGCCCGTGCCAGACTTAACCAATCCTGAACGGCTTCGTCGCAACTGTCGTTTCGAGGATGCAGGACGATTCCATTGGTTGCCTCGGCGCGCCGGGGGCGGGTCGATCCGCTGAGCTTGGGTGAGCCGGGAACGAAGGCGGATGTGGGACGGATGATCGCGCGCGGCTCCGCCGAATCCCAGACCATCGGCATCTGCCGCGTGTTGTGCATCTTCTTCATGATGAACGTGCATATCGACCCCGGCCCGGTCGAGAGTTCGATCGTGCATGGCGGCGCCTTCTCCTGGGTCGGCGCGGTCTGGATCGATTTCCTCGGCCGGACCAGCGTCGCGGCGCTCAGCCTGATCAGCGGCTATCTCCTCGTGCGCAACGGCGCGGCGCATGGGTTCCCGGATTTCGCGCGGCGGCGGTTCGTGGCGCTGATCCTGCCGATGCTGACCTGGAACCTGCTCTATTGCTTCGCGGTGGTTCTGGTCGCGGCGATCGAGGGCAAGCCGGTGCCGCGGGAATTCACCTCGACACTGTCCGCCGTCTCGTCGCTGACCGGGCTGGCCGGGCCGACGGAAAACCTTTCCCTCTTTTTCCTGCGCGACATCTTCGTTGCCAGCCTCGTCGCATACGGGATCCAGCCGCTGCTGCGCCGGTTTCCGCTGCCGGTGCTCGGGCTCGTCGCCCTGCTCGCGGTGTTCGAGCTGACGGAGCCGGTCATCTTCCGGCCCTCGATCCTGCTCTTTGTCTGTCTCGGCGTCGTGGCGGCGCAACGGGTGGATAGTCTTTCAGAACTCGTCCTGCCGCGGCGCCTCGTTCCCTGCCTTCTCGCCGTTGGCGTCGCGCTGTTCCTCTGCCACGTGACGGGACTCGGCGCGCGCGGCTGCGGCGTCGCGATCGAGGATATCCTGCGCCGCCTGCTGCTGTCGGCGGGGGTGATCACGCTCGCAACGCAACTCGCCGGAACCTGGGCGGGCGCGCGGATCGTGCCATTCGAGGAGCGGATCTTCGAAACCTATCTGATGCACGCGGCCCTGTTTCACGCCGTCTGGGCGATCTGGCGCCGGACCATCGGCGGCGCGGCGGGTCCGAGCTACCTCGTCTTCTTCCTGTTCGCGCCGGTGGTGGCCGTCGTGGCGGGCCAGGCCGTCGGCGCGGTGACCGATCATCTCGCGCCGCCGCTGCGCATCGCTCTGCGCGGCCACGCCCGCCTTGCCACGCCGCCGCGAGCCGCGACGCGCGCGTCCGCCCCGGGAGTCCGGCGGCCCTGACTCCGACGCCCTGACCAAGGTCTGGGTTCGCCGGCCTCGGAGACCAAGGCACTTTCCTGCATTCAGGGGCCGGTGGTCCACCTCGGCTCCCGATGCCCTCGCGGGAGATTCCGCGCGCCGGATGACCGCCGGAGAACCCAAGGTGATCTTCGCCCCATCCCTCGGGACGGTGTTCGAATGGGTCGACATCCATGTTCGCGGCTGGCTCGGCGCCGTCATCGCGGCGCGGGTCTTCTCCGGCTTCGATCCAACGACCATCGTGGTGGCGACGAACAGCATCCATTCGGGCCTCCGCTATCCCGTCGTGGTCGCCGCCGACATATTCGTGATCGGCATGCGCTTTGTCCGCGAGACCAGGGGCATCAGTATCCACGCCGACGACTGATCCCTGATCCCGGCGCGGGCCTGTTCGCCCGCGCCCCAACCCGGACCGCCATGCGCCAGACGACCTTTCGCGAAACCGCCCTGTCCGCGACGCCCTTGCCATGATCCGCCAAGGCTTCGATACTGCCGGCGCCAGGAAATTGTTCGGGTTCGACATGCCGCAGCGGATCGTGATCGCCGACGACCATCCGCTGATGCGCTTGGCCCTGCGTCAGGCCGTGGTCCAGGCCTTCGCTGGCGTCGAGGTTCGCGAGGCCGCCCGGTTCGAGCAGTTGCGCGTCGTGCTCGACGAGGGTTGGTCCCCCGACGTGGTGCTGCTCGACCTGCATATGCCCGGAATGTCGGGCTTCATCGGTCTGATGATGCTGCGCTCGGAACATTCGGCGGTGCCGGTGATCGTCGTCTCCGCCGCCGAGGACGCGGCCACCATCCAGCGCTCCATCGACTACGGCGCCTCCGGCTTCGTGCCGAAATCGGCGCCGGTCGGACAGGTGGCCGAGGCGATCCGCGCGGTTCTGGACGGCGGCGTCTGGCTCCCGGAGACCACCGCCGCCGAGGACGACGCCGCCGCCGCGATGGCCGCCCGGGCGGTGAACCTGACGCCGCAGCAACTGCGCGTGTTGCTCGGCATGGCCGAGGGCAAGCTCAACAAGCAGATCGCCTACGAGATGTCGATCGCCGAGCAGACGGTCAAGGATCATGTGACGGTGATCCTGCGCAAGCTCGGCGCCTCCAACCGTACCCAGGCGATCCTTGTGGCGAGCCAGCTCGCCCTGAAGCCGCCGCCAGCGCCGATCTGAAGCGACGCGCGCCTATTCCGCCGCTTGTCCCGCCCGTTCCGACAGCATCCGCGTCAGCAGCGCGCGCAGTGCCCCGGGTCGCACCGGTTTGCGCAGGAGCCGATAACCCGCCGCCTCGGTTGCCTCGCGCAGATCGGCGGCGCGGTCCGCGGTAATCAGCGCCGCCGGCGTGTCCGCCCCGAAGCGGGCGCGCAGGATCGCGAGCGCCTCGAGCCCGGTGCGCCCGTGATCAAGGTGATAGTCGCTGAGGATCACATCCGGCGCGCGCCCGCCGAGCCTTGCCAGCCCTTCCTTGGCGGTCGCGCCGCAGACGACCTCGCAGGACCAGCCGGCGAGCAACTCGCTCATCGCCCCGGCGATGGTCGCGTCGTTTTCGATGAAGAGCACCAGAGCCCCGTCGAAGGCGCCGTCGAACCGTCGCGCCCGGTCGACCGGCGCGCGCGGCGCCACCGGCCGCGCCGCCAGCGGCACCGATACTGAAAAGCAGCTGCCCCGGCTCGGCCGCGAGCGCACTGCCACCTCGTGACCGAGCAACCCCGCCAACCGCTCGACGATGGCGAGCCCGAGTCCGAGCCCCTGTCCCCGGTCGCTCGTCGCGGTGTCAAGTCTCTGGAATTCAAGGAATATCTCGTGGATCTTGTCCTCCGGGATGCCAGGCCCGCTGTCCCAGACCTCGATGATCAGCCGCCCGGCCCGGCGCCGGCAGCCGATCAGCACCCGCCCGTCGCGGGTATAGCGCACCGCGTTGCCGAGGAAATTCTGCAGGATTCGCCGCAGCATCGCCGGATCGCTGCGCACCGAGGCCGATGAGGCGACGCTGCGAAAGCCGAGCCCGTGCTGACCGGCCAGCGCCGAGAATTCCTCGCCGAGCGGCCGCAGCAGGTCGGAGACGCGGAAATCGGCGATCTCGGGCGTGGTCACGCCGCCGTCGAGTTTCGAGACTTCGAGGAGCTCGCCCAGCAGATGCCCGACCGAGCGCAGCGACGCGTCGATCTGGGCGATGGCCGGGTCGCTGACCCGTTCGGCCAGCGCCGAAAGGAAGAGATGCGCGGCCTGCAGCGGCTGAAGCAGGTCGTGGCCGGCGGCGGCGAGAAACCGGGTCTTGCCGCGGTTCGCCTGTTCCGCCTCGGCCTTGGCATCGGACAGCGCATGGGTGCGCTCGGCGATGCGCTGCTCAAGTGACTCGTTCGCCTCGCGCAGTTCGGAGGCGGCCCGGTAGCGGTCGCTGACATCGGTATAGACCGCGACGAATCCGCCGCTCGGCAGCGGATTGGTGGCGACCTCGAGCATGGTTCCGTCCGGCCGGCCCCGCTCGAAGACGTCCGGCTGACCGCGATGGGTCGGATCGATCTGGCGCGACAGCAGCGACTCGAACTCGCCCTCCGGCCCGTATTCCTGCCGAGCCTCGTTGAAGCGGACGATCTCGTCGAGCCGGGTACCGACCCGCATCATGTCCGGCGGCAGATCGATGAGCTCCAGGAACCGGCGATTCCAGAGGGCCACGCGCATATCTTCGTCGAAGGCGCAAATCCCCTGCCGCACGTTCTGCAAGGTGTCGCGCAGCAGCTCGTGCCGGCTCAGGATCGCGCGCGATGCTTCGTCGAGCAGGCCGCGCGCGTCGGATTTCGAGAAGCGTCGGTCCGACGACAGGCTCGCCACCACCACTCGCGCCGAGGCCGAGCCGATCGCCCCGGCCAGCAGCCGCTCGGTTATCCGCGCCGCCTCGGGGTCCGACCGGGCGAGCAGCAGGTCCTCGACGCCGGCCAGCGGCCCGTGCCGGGCCAGCGCCAGCGCGTTGAACGTCTCGTCCGCCCGGACGCGGCCGACGAAGCGCGTGGCGAGTTCGTGGAGATCGGCGAGCGAGGCGGCCCGGCCGGTTCCCTCGCGCTCGGCCCGGGCCGGCAGCGCGGCCACGAACCGCTCCGCCTGCAGCCGCTCCTCGCGCCCCGGCCGCGTCAGCAGCGAAACGAGGAAAAACAGAACCATGTTCGGCCCAAGGCTCCAGAGCATGCCGCTCAGCTGCGGATCGAGCCGCCAGCCGCCGAAGGCGCGCGGGTTCAGCGCGGCGATGCCGAGCGGGCCGTCGATCGCCCAGGACGCCGGCAGCCAGCCGGCGGCGATGAAGGCCGGTACCGCCACGGCGCAGGTCCAGCCAAGAAAGCCCGCGCCGATGCCGGCGAAGGCGCCGGCGAGCGTCGCCCCCCGCCAGAACATGCCACCGAGCAACGCTGGCGCGAACTGCGCCACCGCGGCGAAGGACATCAACCCGATCTGCGCCAGCGGAAAGGCCGGGCCAATCGCGAGGTAGCAGAGATAGGCGAGCGCGATGATCCCGACCACCGCGAGGCGCCGGGCGAGCAGCACGACGGCGGCGGGATTGGCCTCCCACCGCCGCCGCGCGGCCGGGAACACGGCCAGCGACGGAATGATGACATCGTTGCAGAGCATGGTGCCGAGCGCCAGCGTCGAGACGATGATCATCCCGGTCGCCGCCGAGAGCCCGCCGATGAAGGCGATGAGCGCGAGCCAGGGCAGGTCCATGGCGAGCGGGATGGCGACCAGAAAACTGTCCGGCTGGGTCTCGCCGCCGGGAAACAGCAGCAGCCCGACGATCGCCACCGGCATGACGAACAGATTGATCGCGACAAGATAGGCCGGAAATGCCCAGGCGGCGACGCGCACATCGTCGAGATGCACATTCTCCACCACGGCGACGTGAAACTGGCGCGGCAGGCAGAGGAAGGCGAGCGCCGAGAGCAGGCAGGTGCCCCACCAGACCGGATCACTCGCGTCGAGGGCGATGACCGGCGCGATCCGCGGATCAGCCAGCGCCGTGGTGATCTCTCCCGGCCCGCCGAGCGCGAGGAAGGCTATCACGCCACCCACCAGCACCGCGGCGACCAGTTTCACCACCGATTCCGTGGCGATGGCGAGCATCAGGCCGGAATGATGCTCGTTGGCATTCACGCTGCGCACGCCGAAGAGCACGGCGAAGGCGGCCATCGCCACCGCGGCGAGCAGCGTGGTGCCTCCCGGCAGCCCGCCGCCGCCCGACCCGGTCAGGGCCTCGAAACTGATGGTGATCGCCTTCAGCTGCAGCGCGAAATAGGGCATCAGCCCGACCATCGCCGTCAGGGTGACGAGCGCGGCGAGCGACCGGCTCTTGCCGTAGCGGGCGGAGATGAAATCGGCGATCGAGGCCACGTTCTCGGCGCGCGCCACCCGCGCCATGCGCTGGATGAGCCGCCAGCCGAGACCCATGACCAGGATCGGCCCGACATAGATGGCGAAATAGTCGAAGCCGTCGGCGCTGGCCGCGCCCACGGCGCCATAGAGCGTCCAGGAACTGCAATAGACCGCGATGCTGAGCGCGTAGGTGGCAGGCGCCCGCGCCGGCGCGGCGGCCTTGGCCCGTCGGTCGCCGATCCAGGCGATGGCAAAGAGCGCCACCAGATAGGCGAGCGACAACGCCAGCACGGCCCAGTCTCGCATCCGCCCTCCCCCGACGCCGATTTCCGCGCTTTTTCTTGCCTCCGATCCTGCGCGGCCAACCCGCCCCTGTCCAGCGCAACGCGACAAAATCCGCGCCTCACGCCGCGGGGCCGCTCGCGGGAGCCGTCAGAAGCTGTAGCCAACCCTGAGGCCCGCGCCCCAGACCGAGCCGTCGTTGAAGTCGGTGGCCAGCAGGTTGGTGGTGTCGCCGAGCCGGCCATAGGTGACGCCGCCGGTGAGATTGACCTTGCCGCGGTCGTAGCTGAGCGCCGCCGTGGCGAGCGTTCGGCCGTCATACGGCCCGAGGGTGGTCATCACGCCGCCGACGTCGGGCTCGTAGGTGACCGAGAGCGAGCCGGCCAGGGTCTCGGTGAACTGGTGCCCCATGCCGAGCGAATAGGTCCACCAGTCGTCGGCATATTCCACCAGCGGTCGCGGAGCGCCGGTGATCGCCTGGGTCAGCGCGGCGTAGACCGGCGGCTCGATCGCGAATTCCGACCAGTCGACCCAGCGGATCGAGCCGAAGATCAGCGTGCCCGGCGCCACGCCGGTCTGGAAATCGAGGCTGACCGATTGCGGCGTATCGACGTCCGTCTGGGTGTTCTGGGTATCGGTCGTCCCGCCCGCCGTCGTGGATTCGGCGGTGTCGAGTTCGTAGCTGATCCTGGAAAAGTAGGTGAGTGCGACGCGCAGCGCGACATCGGGCCGTTCGTAGGCCGCGCCGGCGAGAAAGCCGAAGCCCCATTTGGCGTCCGCGTCGACATCGTAGCCCTGGAAGAGCGGGATGCCGGCCGAGGCCTTCAGCCGCTGGCCGCGCACCCCGCCGAAGAGCTTGACGTCCGGCCGGACGTCATAGGCCAGCACCGCGCTGATCTGGTAGGTGGCAAGGTCGGCGTAGCTGCCCTGATAGCTGAAGCCGGCCGGCGGCACGCCACCGGGGAAGCTGCCGGCGCCATAGTCGGTATTGGCCGCGAGCGGCTGATCGAGCAGGATCGCATAGGACAATCGGTCGTTGATATCGGCCTTCCAGGCGCCGCTGACCTGCCAGCTCGACTCGAAGATGTCGCCGGTATTGCCGGGATAGGTGAGCGGGATGCCGATGGCGGCCAGGTTCGCGCCGTCGCCGCTTTGCGACGGGTCGGTATAGGTGACGCCGAGTTCGGCGTAGCTGCCCTCCTGATAGAGCAGGCGGATGGTGTTCGGCACCACCTGTTCCAGCGCCGCGCCTTGCGCCAGGCCGGCGACGAGGCAGAGCACCGACGTCGTTCCGAAAAGCGGGGCAAAAGCGCGCGCGCGATCGGCCATGGTCTGTCCTCTCCCCAAAGTCATTGCTGTCGCAATCCTATTGCGATCAAGCATTGGCATTGGGGGACATGCGTCAAGCGCGACGCCGCGCCACGCGAGCATGGCGATCAGAACGCCGCGCACCCGTGGCAGGAATGCCGCGGGTGCGCGCGGGTCCGGTCGCGCCGGAGACTATTTCTTCGGAGCCTTCATCGCGTCCAGCGAGGCGCGCAGGATGGTCTCGGCCTCGGCCTTGTCGCCCCAGCCGATGACCTTCACCCATTTGCCTTCCTCGAGATCCTTGTAGTGTTCGAAGAAATGCTTGATTCGGTCGCGGGTCTTCTGCGGTACGTCGGTCAGTTCCTTGATATGCGCCTGGAACGGATCGACCTTGGCCAGCGGCACGGCGATCAGCTTGTCGTCCATGCCGCCGTCGTCTTCCATCTTGAGCACGCCGACCGGGCGGCATTTGATGACGACGCCGGGCTGCAGCGGAAAGTCGCAGACCACCAGAACGTCGGTCGGATCGCCGTCGGCATGCAGCGTGTTCGGCACGAAGCCGTAGTTGCAGGGATAGAACATCGGCGTATTGACCACGCGATCGACGAAGACCGCGCCCGACGCCTTGTCGAGCTCGTATTTCACCGGCGCGCCGCCGGCCGCGCCGCCGGGGATCTCGATGACGACGTTGATGTCCTCGGGCGGGTTCTTTCCCGCGGGGATCTTGTCGATATTCATGGGCGTCTCCTCGTCGTTGCGTCGTCGAAACCTTGCGCTCGCCTAGCACGGCGGCGGGCCTGGCAAAAGGGGTCAGGTCGCAGCAGGGGCATACCGTGACGCTGATCGCGGATTGACGGGATCGGGCCCGATGATGACCGGCGCGCCGACGGGTAGCGGACGGGAGCTTTCGCTCAGGGTGCGAGCAACGCGGCCTTTCGCCGGTCTCCGCGAGCCGCCCGGCTGGCGGTACTGCCCGGTGCGAGCTATCCTCCGATCCTGACCAAAGGGGGAGTGGATGCGGAGACCTTGTTTTTTCGCCGCCGCCGGACTGCTGCTCGGGGCGGGTTCGGCCTCGGCGGACGCGTGCCAGACGGTGCTCGATGCCTATACCGCGCTGTCGAAGGCGCCGGCCTATCGGCAGACCATGTCCACGCCGGGCGAGGCGCCCATGGAGCTCGTCACGGTGGGCGACACGCTTTACATGAAGGAGGGAACGGGCTGGACCAAGCTGCCGCTGCGACCCGGCATGCGCGAGCAGATGATGGCGTCGATCGTGCCCGATGCCTCGGCCCTCAAGGACTGCTCGGAGCTCGGGAGCGAGACGCTGGGCGGGATCGGAACCACGATCTACAGCTACCAGCCGCCGCCGATGGACGGGGTCCCGGACACCGGGCCGCAGAAGGTGTGGATCGGCGAGGACGGTCTGCCGAGGCGGATGACAGTGGAGCAGGACGGTGGGACGCTCGAGGTTGTCATGTCGTTCGACGGGGTGACGGCGCCGATCCCTTGATCGCGCGCCGGGAACGGCGGCGGATCGCAGGGAGGCCGCCTGATGCCAGGCGGCCTCCCCGAGTCGCTCAGATGAGGTCGAATCGGTCGGCGTTCATCACCTTGGTCCAGGCCGCGACGAAATCCCTGGCGAATTTCGACTGGGCCTCGTCGGTCGCATAGACCTCGGCCAGCGCGCGCAGTTGCGAATGCGAGCCGAAGACGAGATCGACCCGGGTGCCGGTCCATTTCAGCTCGCCCGTCGCGCGGTCGCGGCCCTCGAACATCACGTCGTCCGGCGAGGTCGCCTTCCAGACCGTGCCCATGTCGAGCAGGTTCACGAAGAAGTCTGTGGTCAGCGCCTCGGGCCGATCGGTGAAGGCGCCGTTGTGCGACCCGCCGTGATTGACGCCGAGCACCCGCAGCCCGCCGAGCAGCGCGGTCAGCTCGGGCGCCGTCAGCGTCAGCAGTTGTGCCTTGTCGACGAGGAGTTGCTCGGCCGGCACCGAGAAATCCGCCTTCAGATAGTTGCGGAACCCGTCCGCCACCGGCTCCAGTACCGAGAAGGAGGCGGCGTCGGTCTGCTCGTCCGTCGCGTCGGTCCGTCCCGGCGTGAAGGGCGCTTCGATGTCGAGACCGGCGTTGCGCGCCGCCTGCTCGACGCCCGCCGAGCCGGCGAGCACGATCAGGTCGGCGAGCGAGACCTCCTTGCCGCCCGGTTGCGCCGCGTTGAACTCCGCGCGGATGCCCTCCAGCGTGTCGAGCACCACGGCGAGCTTGCCGGGTTCGTTCACCGGCCAATCCTTCTGCGGCGCCAGCCGGATCCGGGCGCCGTTGGCGCCGCCGCGCTTGTCCGAGCCGCGGAAGGTCGAGGCCGAGGCCCAGGCCGTCGAGACGAGCTGCGACACCGTGAGGCCCGAGGCGAGGACCTTCGCCTTCAGCGCCGCGATATCGGCGGCGTCGATCAGCGGATGGTCGACGAGCGGCACCGGATCCTGCCAGATCAGTTCCTCGGCCGGGACTTCCGGCCCGAGATAACGCGGGCGCGGACCCATGTCGCGGTGGGTCAGCTTGAACCAGGCGCGGGCGAAGGCGTCGGCGAAGGCGACCGGATCCTCGAAGAAGCGGCGCGAGATCTTTTCATAGGCCGGATCGGTCCGCAGCGCGATGTCCGAGGTCAGCATGGTCGGGGCGCGGCGCTTGTCCTTCTCGAACGGGTCGGGAATGGTGCCGGCGCCGGCGCCGTTCTTCGGGGTCCACTGGTGGGCGCCCGCCGGGCTCTTGGTCAGTTCCCATTCATAGCCGAACAGGTTCCAGAAGAAGTTGTTGGACCACCGGGTCGGCGTCGAGGTCCAGATCACCTCGAGCCCGCTGGTAATCGCGTCGCCGGCGGAGCCCGAACCGTAGCCCGAGGCCCAGCCGAGGCCCTGCGCGGCGAGATCCGCGGCCTCCGGCTCGCGACCGACCAGCGCCGCGTCGCCGGCGCCGTGAGTCTTGCCGAAGGTGTGGCCACCGGCGATCAGCGCGACGGTTTCCTCGTCATCCATCGCCATGCGGGCAAATGTCTCGCGGATGTCGCGGGCGGAGGCGAGCGGATCGGGGTTGCCGTTCGGTCCCTCGGGATTGACGTAGATCAGGCCCATCTGCACGGCCGCCAGCGGATTGTCGAGCTCGCGGTCGCCGGTATAGCGGGCATCGCCCAGCCAGACGTCCTCGCCGCCCCAGTAGACGTCCTCTTCCGGCTCCCAGACGTCGGCGCGGCCGCCGGCGAAGCCGAAGGTCTTGAAGCCCATCGATTCGAGCGCGACGTTGCCGGTCAGGATCAGGAGGTCGGCCCACGAGATCCTGTCGCCATACTTGCGCTTGATCGGCCAGAGCAGGCGGCGGGCCTTGTCGAGATTGGCATTGTCCGGCCAGCTGTTCAGTGGCGCGAACCGCTGCTGCCCGGCGCCGGCGCCGCCGCGCCCGTCGCTGATGCGGTAGGTGCCAGCGCTGTGCCAGGCCATGCGAATGAAGAGCGGGCCGTAGTGGCCGAAGTCCGCCGGCCACCAGGGCTGAGAGTCGGTCATCAACGCCGTGAGATCGGCCTTCAGCGCGGTGAGGTCGAGTTTCCTGAATTCAGCGGGGTAGTTGAAGTCCGGCCCCATCGGATCCGACAAGGCGGAATTCTGGTGCAGCACCCGCAGGTTGAGCTGATTTGGCCACCAGTCCCGGTTCGAGCGCGCCCCGAAGGTCGCCGCGCCATGAACCACCGGGCACTTGCCCGCCTTCTCGTCGACTATCGCGTCCATGTCCCCACTCCGTCCAATCGTCGGTTGCATTCCTCGACCCGGACGCGCGCCGCGCCGGGATACCCTGCGACGGTCACGACCCCGCGGCCGTCGCGTCCAACCTTAGGCCTGCCACGCGCACCGCGACCGGCGCGGTGGCCATGACGGGTGATCTTTCGACGGGTGATCTCTCGGGCATCGATCTTTCCCTTGGCGGTTGGCTTGGTACGAGCATCGGGATAATCCCAAGCTGGCATAAGGGGAAGTTGTATTTCCTTCTGGAAACCATAGGATTGGATTATGGACGTAACCCTGCGACAGCTCCGGTATCTGATCTCGCTGGCCGAGGAGGGCAATTTCGGCCGGGCGGCGGCGGCGGTGAATGTCAGCCAGCCGGCGCTCTCCGTCCAGATCCGCGAGCTGGAGACCACGCTCGGCACCCAGCTCTTCGAGCGGCGGGCGCGCGAGGTGGTGGTCACGCCCGCCGGACGGGACATCCTGTGGCACGCGCGGCGGGTGATGGACGAGATTCGCGAGCTGCAGCAGGCCGCCCGCTGGCAGCGCGGCCTCGGCGGCCGCTTGCGGCTCGGCATCATTCCGACGGTCGCGCCCTATCTGCTGCCGGCGGCGCTGCCGCTCCTGCGCGGTCGCGACCTTGGTCTCGACCTCGGTGTGCGCGAGGGCCGGACCCAGGCGCTGATCGAGGAACTGCGCGAGGGGGCGCTCGACGCGGTGGTCGTCGCACTGCCGGTCGAGGCGCCCGATCTGGTCGAGGCGCCGTTGTTCGAGGACCGCTTCCTGCTCGCGGGATCGGAGCGGCAGATCGCCGGTCTCGGGCCGGGGCTTCGGCCCGACGAGATGCGACCCGACCGCCTGCTCCTGCTCGAGGACGGCCATTGCCTGACCGATCAGGCGCTGGCCGCCTGCGCGCTCGGGCGCGACACGGCGCGGCTCGATCTGCGCGCCTCGAGTCTCTCGACGCTCTGCCGGCTGGTGGAGGAGGGGTTCGGTCTGACCTTCGTGCCGGAACTCGCGCTGCGCGTCGAGCGGTCGGCGGCCCCCGGCCTGTCGCTGGTCCGCTTCGACGCGCCGGAGCCGCGGAGGGTGATCGGCGTCGCCCGGCGGCGGTTGTCGGTGGACGACGGCTGGTTCACCGAGCTCGCCTCGGTTCTGGCCCAGGCGGGGCGGGAGGAGATCCGCCACGCCGAGGCGGCGATTCCGCCGCCGCCGCGCGAGATCGCCGCGGACAAGGCGGTTTCGCTCCGCTAGAGATTGCTTCTACTGGGCGCGGGGCCGAACGGGGCCGCGGGAGGGAACAATGGCGGACCGAGACCTCAGCGATCGCGCGCAGCGCCATCCGGAGAAGGCGCACCGACCCGACACGCCGATCCTGCGCAAGCCGGACTGGATCCGCGTCAAGGCGCCGACCTCCGAAGGCTATCGCAAGACGCGCGAGATCATGCGCGAGAACCGGCTCGTCACGGTCTGCGAGGAGGCCGGCTGTCCGAACGTCGGCGAATGCTGGAGCCAGGGCCACGCGACCATGATGATCATGGGCGACATCTGCACGCGGGGCTGCACCTTCTGCAACATCGCGACCGGCCGTCCGAACGCGCTCGACGTGTTCGAGCCGGCGCGCGTCGCCGTGGCCGTCGAGAAGCTCGGGTTGAACCATGTCGTCATCACCTCGGTCGACCGGGACGATCTCGAGGATGGCGGGGCCGAGCATATCGCCCAGACGATCCGCGCGGTGCGGCGCAAGAACCCCGAGACCACGATCGAGGTGCTGACTCCGGACTTCCTGAAATGCCCGCCCTCGGCGCTGGATGTGGTGGTGGCGGCGCGGCCGGACGTGTTCAACCACAATCTCGAAACCGTGCCCGGCCTCTATCCCGAGGTTCGTCCGGGCGCGCGTTACTTCCATTCGCTGCGCCTCCTGCAACGGGTGAAGGAACTCGATCCGACGCTGTTCACGAAATCCGGGATCATGGTCGGGCTCGGCGAGGATCGGCAGGCGGTGACACAGGTGATGGACGACATGCGGGCCGCGGATGTCGATTTCCTGACGATCGGCCAGTATCTGCAGCCGACGCCGAAGCATCACGCGGTCCGCCGCTTCGTGACGCCCGACGAATTCGCCGCCTACGAGAAAGCGGCCTTCGGCAAGGGCTTCCTCATGGTTTCGGCGACACCGCTGACCCGGTCCAGCTACCACGCCGGCAGCGATTTCGCGCGGTTGCGCGAGGCGCGTCTGGTCAAACTGGGGCGGATCTGAAAAGCCGGACCCGCGGAGCGCGCGCCCGGCTCGGTCCGGTTGCTCGGGACGACGCGTGTCCGCTCAGTAGGCGCCCCTGCCGCTCAGCATGGCGATCGGCGTGCGCGCCAGGATCAGCGCGTCGCGCCGCAGGCTGAGATTCCGGACATATTCGACATCCAGCGCGACACGCTCGCCATAACCGATGTCGTTGCGGCCACTGACCTGCCACGGGCCGGTCAGGCCGGGGCGGGCGGCGAGATACCAGCGCAGGTTCACATCATAGTGGGCAAGCTCGGAATGGATCACCGGCCGCGGGCCGACAAGGCTCATGTCGCCGCGCATCACATTGAAGATCTGGGGTAATTCATCGAGGCTGTAGCGACGTAGCAGGCGGCCGACCCGACCGAGCACGCGGGGATCGTCGCGCAGCTTGCCGGTCTCGGCCCATTCGGCGCGCGCATCGGGGCAGGATTCGAGCAGGTCGCGCAGCATCGCGTCCGCGTCGAGGACCATGGTGCGGAACTTCAGGCAGTCGAACGGCTGGCCGTTGCGCCCGACGCGGCGGTGGCGAAACAGAACCGCGCCTCCGGTCCGGCGCCAGACCAGCGCGGCGAAGACGAGGAGCGCCGGCCAGAGGGTCAGCAGCATCAGGGAAGCGACGAATATATCCAGACTGCGCTTCACTGCGAGACGGAGGCTGGCCAGCGGGGAGCGAAAGAGTTCGCCCGGAACAAAAGTATTCGCCGCTTCCATTCTCATCGTGACTCTCCCGTCGAACGAAACACTCTAAACCACCAGTTCTTCTGCGCGTATTTGATCCAGTTGATTCAATTGATTAACAAGATCATGCCGAAACGTATAAATGAAATCTCAAATTATCGGATTCGTGTCAATATGAGTAGAACCATATTTAAAGTTAATACAATTCTATCGCAAAGAGTGGTTAAAGATATGTGAAGTTAATTATTAAAATACCGGAAAATATGTTTGGTTGATTTGTGTGAGGCTCTGGTGAAATCGAAGGCATTGGCGGCGAGCCTCGCGAGCCTGGCGAATTCCGCGCGGGAGTGAGCGGCGGAAGATCGGTAACCGAAACGCGAAATTCCGTGGAACCATTCCAGGGCGACTGCGTTATATTGCAGGCGATACGCCTCTTTTCCTTGATTCGAGGCCTCCGGGTTCGCGCCGGTATCCCGTGAACCCCGAGACCTCGGTCGGGACATTGGGGAGATGCGTCTCGTCTCCAGGAAATTTGTCCGGTAGCGCTCGTGGGACGGCCTTCAAGGCTGACGGGATATTGTCTTGCGAGAAAGGCGCGTGGGGAACTGGCGAGAGAGCCACGATCCTTCCGTGGTTCGTCGAGGCGACCGCGAAGAACGCGGTCGGCGGGCCGGCCCATATCAGGAATTCGGGAGCGTCGACGACGCCGCGCCGGATGGCGCGCACGGCTGGTTCAAGCCGGACGATCAATTCGTCCTGAAACCGAGCCGACAAACCCGATAGAAAATGCGCCCACCTTGTCGCACCCGAGGCGCGCTATTTTCCGTCGATGACGCGAAGGTGGGGGGGGACGGAGCGGGTCTTGGAGGGGGCGTTCGGATTGCCCTCGATCGAGCGCAGCTTCGGCGCGGCCGACGGGCCGGCGAACGAGGTCTGTTCCTCGGCGAAACCCGGGAGCGCGCGCTTGGCATCGGCGGCCTGGCTGGGCTCGATCGGCGTTACCGACACGTCCTGAATGGTGAAGGCGAGCGGCGGCGCATAAAGCTCGCCCTCGCCGCTGGCGCAGCCGAGCACGCGGTTGATGTCGCCGAAGTCGCTGCGCAGCGGCATCAGCAGCATGGTGGCGTGATAGGTCCCGGCGCGGTTGCGCGCTTCGAGCCGCAGTTCGACCACCGCGGGCTCGTTCATTACCACGTTCAGCAGCCGGTCGAACCGCAGCCGGTCGTCCTCGTCGATGAGATAGCCCGGCTGCATGCCGCGCACCTCCATCCCCATCATCTCGCAAACCTTCATGCCGGCGAGACGGATGCGCATGTTGTCGGCGCTGACCTTTTCGAGGATGAACATGTTTTCCAGCGCCGCCTCGAACTGGCGCGGGTCGATCTCGGCCCGGTAGGGCGCGATCCGTCCGGCGCGCAGCCGCTCCCAGTAGGATTTCAGCGAGGAGAGCATGAGATCATTCATTTCGAAACTTGACCCGCGAGAAGCCGCCTGTTTACCTCGGGCCGCGAGGCGCGGGCGGCCATTTGGTAAATGATTTCTTCATAGGCTAGCGCAGGTTTTCCCCGGAGTCGTGGCTCTTGCGCTTCCTACGTTAATTTGCCGCAAATCCGGTGAAAAGTTAAGCGGAGATTCACCCTCCGGGAGAATTGAGGCACGATTATGACGCTTATTTCCATGACGGGCTTCGCCGACCTGACCGGAGGGGTCGGGGACGTGACCTGGGTCTGGGAGGCGCGCAGCGTCAACGGGCGCGGCCTCGACCTGCGGATCCGGCTGCCGGAGGGGTTCGAGACGGTGGATGCGGCCGTGCGCGCGGCGATGACCGGAACGCTCAGCCGGGGCTCCGTGACGATCGGATTGCGCCTGCTGCGCGGTGCGTCGACGGCCATCCCGCGGCTGAATGAAGCCGCGCTCGAAGCAGCGATCCAGGCGGCGGAGACGGCGAGCGATGTCGCGGCGCGGCTCGGCCTTGGGCTCGCGCCGATGTCCGCCGCCGATCTTCTGACCCTGCGCGGCGTGCTGGAGACCGAGTTGGTTTTGCCGTCGCAGAACGCGGAGGTGATCGCGACGCTGACCGCCGAGACGGTGGCGCTGGCCACGCGGCTGCGCGACGCGCGGGCGGGCGAGGGGGCGGCGCTGGGCCGGTTGATCGCCGCTCAGCTCGACCGGATCGCGGTGTTGGTGGAGGCGGCGCGGATCACGGCGGAGGCGCGGGCGGCGCGGAGCGGGACCCTGCTGCGCGCGCGGGTCGAGGCGGTACTCGCGGCGACCGCGGCGGTGGACGAGGCGCGTCTCGCGCAGGAACTGGCGCTGATCGCGGTCAAGGCCGATGTGACCGAGGAGCTCGACCGGCTGGAGGCGCATGTCGCGGCGGCGCGCCAGCTGATCGCGGGGGAGGGGCCGGTCGGCCGCAAGCTCGATTTTCTCACCCAGGAGTTCAATCGGGAGGCCAATACGCTTTGCTCCAAGGCCGGGGCGAGTGACCTGACCGCGATCGGGCTCGAAATGAAGGTGGTGATCGACCAGATGCGCGAGCAGGTGCAGAATGTGGAATAGGCCGTGACACTGGAAATGGCGGCCGAGCGGCGCCGCGGTCTGCTCATCATCCTTTCCTCGCCCTCCGGCGCCGGCAAGTCGACCCTGTCGCGGCGGCTGCTGGAGGCGGATTCCGAGGTAGGCTTTTCGATCTCGGCGACAACGCGGCCGCCGCGGCCGGGCGAGCAGGAGGGGCGGGACTACTTCTTCCGCAGCCGGCGCGAGTTCGAGGCGATGGCGGCGGCGGGCGAGCTGCTGGAGTACGCGGAGGTGTTCGGCAATCTCTATGGCACGCCGAGAGCGCCGGTCGAGGCGATGGTCTCGCGTGGCCGCGACGTGCTGTTCGACGTCGATTGGCAGGGCGGCCAGCAGATCCGCAATTCCAGCTTGCGCGACGCGGTGGTCTCGATCTTCATCCTGCCGCCCTCGATCGCCGAGCTCGAGAGCCGTCTGCGCGCGCGCGGGCAGGACAGCCCGGCGGTGGTGGCCGAGCGGATGGCGAAGTCGCGCGATGAGATCAGCCATTGGGCGGAGTATGACTATGTGCTGGTCAATGAGAACCTGGTGCGCTGCGAGGCCGAGCTCAGTGCTGTCATCCGGGCCGAGCGGCTGCGCCGCGACCGGCGACCGGAGCTGATGGGCACGGTCAATCAATTGAACCGCGAATTCGAGGAACGTCTGAAATGAGTCTCTATGCTCTGGATGGTGTGGCGCCGAGCGTGCCCGAGGACGGCGATTTCTGGGTTGCGCCCGGCGCGCGGGTGATGGGCAACGTGATCCTCGAACGCGGCGCCTCGGTCTGGTTCAACGCGGTGCTGCGTGGCGACAACGAACCGATCACGGTAGGCGAGGACAGCAATGTGCAGGACGGCTGCGTGCTGCATACCGACATCGGCTTTCCGCTGACCATCGGCGCGCGCTGCACCATCGGCCACACGGCGATCCTGCATGGCTGCGTGATCGGCGAGGGCAGCCTCGTCGGCATGGGCGCGACCGTGCTCAACGGCGCCGAGATCGGGCGGGGCGCGCTGATCGGCGCCGGCGCGCTGATCACCGAGGGCAAGCGGATCCCCGACGGCGCGCTGGTGATGGGGCGGCCGGGCAAGGTGGCGCGGATGCTGGAGCTCGACGAGATCGAAAATCTTCTGCGCTCCGCCGCCAGCTACCGCGCCAATATGCGGCGGTTCCGGGCGGGTCTCGCGGACGCGTGATCCGGGGCGCGCGCCCCGGACCGGAACAGGCGTCCGGTGACGGTCGTCCCGCTCCGTCTCCGGAGCCCGGGCGAAGGGCGCGAGGGGTTCGGATTTCGCCATGGCCGAACCGCAGGCCGCCCGCTGGCGGGGAGGGCGCGGCAGCGCGCCTGCCGGGGACTGACAGACCCCAACCAGCGCAATATCCAACCGGACGGAATCGTCTGGTGGTCAAGATATTGCGTTAAATCAAGAGTCTGGAGTGGACGAACCGGCTCTGCCGGACCGGACTCCGCTCTGGCGTACCCCGGAATCAGTCAGGGAAGGCCTGGGCTCGGCTGGCGTTCAGGCCAGGATCGGCGTCGGGGCGGTCATGCGCACCGTGACGTCCGTTTCGCCGAAATCGACCTCGATCCGGTGACCGCTCGCTTCCAGCCCCTGGCGGAGCAGGGCGAACTGGACGCCGCCGGAACCGAGATCGAGCACCGGCACGCCATGGGTCACATGCAGCCAGAGGTTGGAATGCGGCGCGACGCGGCAGCCCTCGACGGCCAGGCCGACGGCCTCGTCTTCGATCAGCACCCGCGCCGAGCCGCCCATCGGCAGGCTCTTCTCGAGGCAGAGGATGGCGAGATAGACCAGCCGCGCGGTGGTGCGCCGCATGCCGGCGCCCCGCGCATCCCAGGCGACGGTGAAGCGACCGTGGAACATGGCGTCGGTGATCTGGCGCGCCTCGTCGATCGACTGGCGGGCCTGGGCGTCCGCCGGGCCGAAGGCAAGGCGATAGAAGCGCAGTTTGGCAAGCGCCGTGGCGAGGCTGTCGGAGATGAGCTCAAGCTCGGCCGCGCCGCGCCCTTCGGTCATCTGGAGCAGCTCCATGCCATTGCCGATAGCACCCATCGGGCTTATCAGGTCATGACAGAGCCGGGCGGCAACGAGTGCGCTGAGATCGTGCGCGTCGATACGGGGCGCGCTCACGTCCGTCTCGCTCCGGACGCGGAGGCCGCGATGAACGAATTTCTCGAACCCGGCAACTTGGTGCGACATCCCGAACAGCCCGATTGGGGTCTGGGGCAGGTGCAATCGGTGATCGGCGACAAGATCACCGTCAATTTCGAGCATGCCGGCAAGGTGGTCATAAATGGTTCCCGGGTTCAGCTCTGGCCGGAGTTCGGCCGATCCTTGGAGTAAGAAAACACCCGAATATGTTAAGGCAAGGTAAATCCGCCGGCAAAGCCCCGCCTTCACCGCGCCCCGTCGGCGCCCCCGCGGCTCCGGCGTTTGCCTAACCGGCGCCCCGGCGCTACAGGGAAGGCGCCGGCGCCTCGGACGGCGCGGAGGCGCAAGGACCAGCATGAAGCTCGATACAAGCCGTTATCGCGTGAAGCTCGCCGAGACGGAGGTCGAGCGCGAGGGCGCGCAGCGGCTGCGCTACCGCGTCTTCGTCGAGGAGATGGGCGCGCTGGCCGATCCCGAGGAGAAGGCGGCGCGGCGGGAATGGGACGCCTTCGATCCCTATTTCGACCATCTGATCCTGCTCGACCTCGATCGGTCGATCGTCGATCCGCTCGATCGCGTGGTCGGGGTCTACCGGCTGATGCGCGACGCGGCGGCGCTGGCGGGTCAGGGCTTCTATGGCGCGTCGGAATACGATCTGACGCCGATCCTCGCCTGCGGCCGCCCGAGCGTCGAACTCGGCCGGTCCTGCGTCGCGCCGAAACATCGCGGCGGTCCGGCGATGCATCTTCTGTGGAACGGACTCGCCGAATATGTGCTGACCCGGCGGATCGAGATCCTGTTCGGCGTGGCGAGCTTTCCCGGTACCGACCCCGAACCGCTGGCCGAGGCGCTGAGCTATCTGCACCATTTCCACCTGGCGCCACCCGACCTGCGCGTCCGGGCGCGGCCGGAGCATTTCCTCGCCATGGACCGGATGCCGGCGACGGCGATCGAGGAAGCTCGGGCGGCGGGCATGGTTCCGCCGCTGATCAAGGCCTATCTGCGGCTCGGCGGCTTCGTCGGCGAGGGCGCCTATCTCGATCGGGACTTCAATACCATCGATGTGTGCGTGGTGATGGACACCGCGCGGATGACCGAGCGCTATCTGAAGTTCTACCAGCGCGGCCGCGAGGCGGTATGAAAAGGTGAGCATCGGCTGGAACGAGGTAGAGACTCCGGCCCCGCCGAGGCTCCGGTCAGGAGACTGGGTCTGGGTCGCCTGGCGCGCTCCGCTGGCGCTGCTGGCGACGCTGGGGCTCTTCGGGCTGTTTCTGATCCTGAAGGGCGTCGATCGGCTGGCGCGGCTGGCACTCGCCGATCCGCCGGCGCTCGCCCCCCGGATCATCCAGGCCTGGGCGACGGTCGTGCTTTTCCTCCTGGGGCTCAGGTTTCAACCGGTCGGCGCGCCGATGGAGCACCCCGGCGCGCTGGTGGCGAACCATGCGAGCTGGCTCGATATCGTGACCTTGCAGCGGTCGACGCGCGGGTTCTTCGTTTCCAAGGCGGAGGTTGCAGGCTGGCCGGTGATCGGCTTCATCGGGCGGGCGATCGGCACGGTCTTCATCGAGCGCCGCGCCACCGAGGCCAGGCGCCAGAACGCCGTGATCCGGGACCGACTGCTCGGAGGCGACCGGCTCTGCCTGTTCCCCGAGGGCACCAGCACGGATGGCCGGCGCGTGCTGCCCTTCAAATCGTCGCTGTTCGAAGCCTTCTTCGAACCGGAATTGCGGAACCTCGTCTGGGTTCAGCCGGTCAGCATCGCCTACCGGCCGCGCGCGGGCCTGCCGAAGGCCTTCTACGGCTGGTGGGGCGACATGGATTTCGGCGCGCATCTCGTCACGGTGATGGCGCGGTCGCGCGGCGGCGTGGTCGAGGCGACCTTCCATCCGCCGCTGCGCGTCGCCGATTTCGCCGATCGCAAGGCGCTGGCGGCGGCGGCGGGCTCGGCCGTCGCGGACGGGTTCGCACGGCTGATCGCCGATAGCTGAGGAGGGCGCGCCTCAGCGGGCGTTGGCGCGCTGGCGCAGGAGGTCCGTCTCGATCGAGAGCACGAGGCGGTTGAGCACGGGCGGCTCGTCGGCGCGGATCTCGCCTTCCTCGCCGTCCGACAGCATGCGCCAGATGGCGAGTTTGGCGAGCACGCCGTCGATCTCGTCCGCGCGGATGCCGATCGCCCGCTCGACGATCAGTTCCCGCAGCCGCAGCAACGTCTCGATCTCGGCGCCGTTGGCCTCGGCGAGATCCCAACTCGGCTCAAGCTCCACCGCCTTCTCGCCGAGCAGTCCTTCGATCAGGAGCAGGTAGCCGATCAGCGCATCGAGACTGCCCGGCAGCGCCGACGGGCCGTCGGACAGCGCGCGCACAAAGCTGCCATCGAGAAGTCCGCCGTCATTCATCCGTCATCTCCCAGGTCCGTCGGGCGGGGTAGGCCCAAGCAGTTGGGCGAGACAATCCCGACAGAGGACCTACGGGAACGCGGGAGTCGGAAGACTGATCCGCCTGTTCGCGACAATTGCGCGGCGATGGGCCGGAGCGACGGGCGGGTTTCAGACGTCCGAATGGATGAGACCGAAGCCGAGGCCGCGGAGGGCGGCGCTGATCCGGTCGAAGACGCCCATCTTGAGATAGATTCGCCGCAGATGCGCATCGACGGTATGCGCCGAAATGCCGAGGATCGCGCCGATGCAGGCGTTCGACTTGCCGCGCGCCACCCAGGCCAGCACCTCGGCCTCGCGCCGCGACAGGGTAGGCGGCTCGCCGATCGTCGGACGCAGCAGCGCGCAATAGCGCAGATGCGCGGTCTGGCATGCCCAGTGGATCGCGCCGAGATCCTCCGGTGGAAGGCGCGCGATGCCCGGCTGGAAGGTGAGGGCGAACAGTCCGTTGCGTCCCGCGGGCCCGAAAACCGGGATGCAGAGCCCGTCGGTCAGCCCGGCCGCGCGCAGCGCCGCGAGATGGCGCTCCTCCTCCGGCGTCAGGTCCTTCAGCGTCTCGATGTCGGTCCAGTATACCGGCTCGCCATGCCGCTCGGCGTGGGTGGCGACCGGCGTCGTTCCGTTTGCCCGGGCGGCGAGGTAGAAGGCGATCCAGTCATCGGAAAAGCCGGCGCTGACCACCCGCTGGACATGGGCGTCCGGCGCGCCGATCGGGGCCAGATGCTGATAGCCGAGATACCGCCCGCGGCGCTCCCGCGCGAAGGTGACGAGCAGCTGCCACAGCGGCTCCACCTCCTCCAGCGTTTCGATCCGCCGTTCGAACTGGTGGACGTCCATTCCCCAACCCTATTTCCGGCGCGGAGTCCGATCCGCTCGTCCAAACCCATCCCATCGCGCGGCCTCAACGGTCGCTTGTGTCCGGCCAGCCGCGCAGCGAGCGCCGCTGTATCTTGCCGGTCGTCGTCATCGGCAGGTCGTCGACGAAGATCACCCGCCGCGGCACCACATGCACCGAGAGGCGCGTACGCACCCAGGCGATCAGCGTCGCCTCGAGACCTTCGCGCGTGGCCCCGGCGCGAGGCACGACGAAGGCGGTGACGAGTTCGGTGCGGATTGGATCCGGCACGCCAACCACGGCGGCGAGCAGGACGTCGGGATGGCCGACGAGGCAGTCCTCGATCTCGCCCGGGCCGATGCGATAGCCCGAGGAGGTGATGATATCGTCGACGCGGGCGCGGAAGAAGACATAGCCGTCGGTGTCGATCCGTCCCTCGTCGCCGGTCAGGAGCCAGCGGCCGACGTATTTCTCCGCCGTCTTCGCGGGATTGTTCCAGTAGCCGAGGAACATCACCGGATCGGGCGCGGCGACCGCGATCTCGCCGATCTCGCCGGGGCCGACCGGAACGCCATCGGGGCCGAGGATCGCGACGCTGTGGCCGGGGATCGCACGGCCGGCCGACCCGGGACGCGTTCGCATCAGCCCGGCGCAATTGCCGACCACCGCGTTGCATTCGGTCTGGCCGTAGAATTCGTTGATGGTGAGGCCGAAAGCGCCACGGCCCCAGTCGAGAAGCTCCGCGCCGAGCGCCTCGCCGGCCGAGGCGACGCTGCGCAGGCCGTCGATCGTCGCCGGGCCGCTCTGCCGCATCAGCTTGAGCGCGGTCGGCGCGAAGAAGGCGTTGCGAATGCCGAGATCGCGCATCAGCCGCGCCGTCATCTCGGGATCGAATTTCGCCATGCGGTGGGCGACGACCGGCACGCCGAGCGCCAGCGCCGGCAGCAGCACGTTGGTGAGCCCGCCCATCCAGGCCCAGTCCGAAGGTGTCCAGATCAGGTCGCCGCGCTGGCCGAGCCCCTCGTGCGCGAGAAACACACCCGGCATATGGCCGATCAGCACGCGATGGCCGTGCAGCGCGCCCTTGGGTGGACCGGTGGTGCCGGAGGTGTAGGAGAGAAAGGCGGGATCGTCCGGTCCGGTCGCGACCGCCGTGTGATCCGCGGACCCGGCCGCGAGCGAAGTGACGAAATCGAGCACGCCGGAAGGCGCCGTGCCGGGGCCGATCGAGAAGACCGCGCGCAATTCCGGTGTCTCGTCGCGGATCGCGAGAACCTTCGGCAGGTTCGCCGCGTCGGTGACAAGCGCCACCGCGCCACTGTCGATGAGGCGGAACCGCAGACCGTCCTCGCCGAAGAGAGTGAAGAGCGGCACCACGACGGCGCCGAGCCGATAGGCGGCGAAATGGGTGAGCAGCGCCTCGGGAGACTGTGGCAGCAGAACGGCGACCCGGTCGCCGCGCCCGACGCCATGCGCCGCGAAGGTGTTGGCGAGCCGCCGGGACGCTTGCGCCAGATCGCCATAGGACCAGTCCCGGACGCCCTCCGGCCCGAGATGGCGAAGGGCGAGGCGGTCCGGCGCCAGTCGCGCCCAGGCGTCGCAGGCCGCTTCGGCGATGTTGTAGGTCGCCGGTCGCGGCCAGCGGAACCGGGCCGCGACCGCGTCCCAGTCGTCGCCCGGAGCAAGCGTCGGGCGTCCGGCGACACGCATCGCCGCCGCGCCCATCACCCGATCCGCCAAGCGTCGGGGATCGACCCCATTTCCACTCTCGTCGCCCCCGTTCATCCGCCGACCCCGAGGATCGCACGGGGCGGCCCCGCCTGTCGAGACCTCCTCCCAAAGTCGCGGTCGGCTTGAAGAGTCGGACTCCGGCGCCTAGTCTCAAGGCAATCGCCCGAGGGAGGGGCGCGGCCCGTGATCGCAACGCCAAGTCTTGTCGATCCCTTCCAGCGCGCGATTACCTATCTTCGGGTGTCGGTCACCGATCGCTGCGATTTCCGCTGTGTCTATTGCATGACCGAGCATATGGCCTTCCTGCCGAAGGCGGAGTTGCTCAGCCTCGAGGAGCTGGACCGGCTCTGTTCGGTCTTCGTCGGCCTCGGGGTCCGCAAGCTCCGGATCACCGGCGGCGAGCCGCTGGTGCGCAAGGGGATCATGACCTTCTTCCGCGCCATGCGCCGCCATGTCGAGAGCGGCGCGCTCGACGAATTGACACTGACCACCAACGGCAGCCAGCTTTCGCGCTTCGCCGCGGACCTCGTGGCGTGCGGGGTGCGGCGGGTCAATGTCTCGCTCGACACGCTCGACCCGGCGAAGTTCCGGGCGATCACGCGCTGGGGACGGTTCGGGCAGGTGCTGGACGGGATCGAGGCGGCCGCCGCGGCCGGCCTCGGTGTCAAGATCAACGCCGTGGCCCTGCGGGGCGTGAACGACGGCGAGATCCATGATCTCGTCGCCTGGTGCGGGGCGCGGGGGCATGACCTCACCTTCATCGAGGTGATGCCGATGGGTGATCTCGGCAACGAGGACCGGCTGGACCAGTATTATTCGCTGAAGGCCCTGCGGCGGGATCTCGAGAGCCGCTGGACGCTTGTCGACACGACCGAGCGGACGGGCGGCCCGGCGCGCTATGCACGGGTGCTGGAGACCGGCGGCCGCGTCGGCTTCATCACGCCGCTGACCCATAATTTCTGCGAGAGCTGCAACCGCGTGCGGCTGACCTGTACCGGGCAGCTCTTCATGTGCCTCGGGCAGGACGCGGACGCGGATCTGCGCTCGGCGCTGCGCGCGCATCCGGGGGACGACGCACCGGTGGTCCGCGCCATCGAGGCCGCGATCGCGCGGAAACCGAAGGGCCACGATTTCGACTATTCGCGCCAGACGGTCGCGGGCCGCGTCTCACGCCACATGAGCCATACCGGCGGGTAGGGGCTTGGTCTTTCTGACTCAGCAAGATTGGCTGGGCGGCATCCGGCGGATCGCCTCGCGACGGGCGAAGGGCTTCAGGGCGACCCCGGGGCCGGCGAGGAAGGTGGCGACCCGCTCCGGATCGTGGAGCGACAGCGAGCGCAGCCACCAGCCGATGGCTTTCTGGATGAACCAGTCGCGGTCGGGCGCCAGGGTCGCGGCCCAGCCAAGGATCCGGTCGCGCGCGGCCTCCTCGGCCGGGGTCGGGTGGTTCTGCCTGGTCCAGGGCAGGGTGGCGACCATGGCGGCGCGGCGCACCCACATGTTCGGATCGCGGATCCAGGTCTCGACCGTGTCGAGCCGGTCCGGGACGGCGCCGAGGCGGCGTTCGCCGGCCTTGCAGGCATGATCGGCGATGGCCCAGGCATCGAAATCCGGCACCCAGCGCAGGAACTCGGCCCAGACCAGAGGGTCGCCATCGCCAAGCCGGGCCTGGGTCAGCAGTTTCGCCGCGGCGATTCGGGCTTCGTGGATGTCGCTGTCCCAGAGTCCCCCGGCGAGGACGACGCGCGCGGGGAGGTCCGCCTCGTCGCGCCAGCCGGCGACGGCGGCCTCGACCGCGGGAACCGCGAGCCCGAGATATTCGCGCGGCGCCTTGTGATAGGCGGCCATCTCCGCCGCCTTGCCGGGATCGGCGGCGGCGCGGAGCTGGGAAATCGCCTCGGCCGCGTCCAGTTTCACGAGACGGGGAGATCCGCGGGAATTCCCGTCGGCTTGCCGTCGATCGAAACCGCGTTCCGCTCGGCCCAATAGGTCGCGATGGCGTCGGGGCCAGCCTTTTCCGCCCAGTTGTGCAAGGTCTCGCGCGGTTCGCGGAAATCCATGAAGGGCACGGCGTAGCCGCATGAGGTCTGCACCAGATCGACGGTCATGTCGAAGATCTGTCGCGCGCCGATCTCGTCGGGAAAATGCGCGTAGAGCTCGGCCCAGCCAGGCGTGTCGCGGTGGATCGCCGTCGCGGCGCCATAGGCGCGCAGGATCAGCGGGCGCCTGGTGAAGGAACACCACATGACGGTCATCCGCGGGCTCTCGCGCAGATGCGCGGCGGTCTCGTTGCCGGAGCCGGTGAGGTTCAGCCAGACGAGCCGGTTCGGTCCGAGCACGCGTAGGCTGTCCATGCCTTTCGGCGAGAGATTGACGCGACCCTCGGGCGCGGCGGTCGCGACGAAGAAGATATGCTGCTCGGCCACGAAGCACTCATGTTCGGGCTCGAAGCCGGAAAACTGCTTGGCCATGCTCTATTCCACCGTCACGGATTTCGCGAGGTTGCGGGGCTGGTCGACGTCGGTGCCCTTGAGTACCGCGGCATGGTAGGCGAGGAGCTGCGCCGGCGCGGCATAGAGGATCGGCGCGACGAAGGGATCGACCGCCGGCATGCGGAGCGTGCGCCAGGCGCCCGCCTCGGCCTGCGCGAGGCCGCCGGCGTCGCTGATCAGGATGACGCGGCCGCCTCGGGCCAGCACCTCCTGCATGTTCGAGATCGTCTTGTCGAAAAGCGCGTCGGACGGGGCGAGCACCACCACCGGCACGTTTTCGTCAATGAGCGCGATCGGGCCGTGCTTCAGTTCGCCAGAAGCGTAACCTTCGGCGTGGATATAGCTGATTTCCTTCAGCTTGAGCGCGCCTTCCAATGCGATCGGATACATGGTGCCCCGACCGAGGAACAGCACGTCGCGGGCGCGGGCAAGGTCTTTCGCAATCTCGATCACATGCGGCTCGATGGCGAGGGCGCGGGACATGAGGCCGGGCACGGCGCAGAGCGCGGAGACGAGATGCGCCTCCTGCTCCGCCGACAACACGCCGCGCTGGCGGGCGGCGTGGAGCGCGAGGGTGGCGAGAATGGTGAGCTGGCAGGTGAAGGCCTTGGTCGAGGCGACGCCGATCTCCGGGCCGGCGAGGATCGGAAGCGCCACGTCGCTCTCCCGCGCGATCGAGGAGGTCTCGACATTGACCACCGAGAGCACGCCGCCACCTTGCGCGCGGACATAGCGCAGGGCGGCGAGCGTGTCGGCGGTCTCGCCCGACTGGCTGACGAAGATGCCGAGCGTTCCAGGCCCGAGCGGCGGCTCGCGGTAACGGAATTCGGAGGCGACCTCGATCTCCACCGGCAGGCGGGCGATGCTCTCGAACCAGTATTTCGCCACGTGGCAGGCGTAGTAGGCGGTGCCGCAGGCGACGAGCACCAGCCGGTCCATGGTGGTGAAATCAACCCCGGCGGGCAGGTGAACCGCCGCGCGGTCGGCCGAGACATAGCGGGCGAGGGCGTCCGAGATCACCGACGGCTGCTCGTGCATCTCCTTCGCCATGAAGTGCTTGTAGGGGCCTTTCTCGGCATAGAGATTCTTCGTCGAGACCGCGTGGATTTCGCGCTCGACCGGCGCGCCGGATGCGTCGAAAATCTCGGCGCTCTCTCGGGTCAGGATCGCGTGGTCGCCTTCGTCGAGATAGGCGACGCGGTGGGTGAGGGGGGCGAGGGCGAGCGCGTCGGAACCAACGTACATCTCGCCCGACCCGTAGCCGATGGCGAGCGGCGAGCCGCGGCGCGCCGCGATGAGCAGATCGTCCTCGCCGTCGAAGAGAAAGCACAGGGCGAAGGCGCCGCGCAGTCGGGCGAGCGTCGCACGCGCCGCTTCGACGGGCGGTTTGCCGCGCCCGATCTCGCGGTCGCAGAGGCGAGCGATGCTTTCGGTATCGGTGTCGGTCTCGAACACCGCGCCCTCGGCTTCGAGCTCGGCGCGGAGCTCTCGATAGTTCTCGATGATGCCGTTGTGCACGACGGCGACGCGGCCGGCCTGATGCGGATGGGCGTTGCGCTCGTTCGGGGCGCCGTGTGTCGCCCAGCGGGTATGGCCGATGCCCACATGGCCGCGGATCGGCTGTTGCACCAGCAGGTCGGAGAGGGCGATGAGCTTGCCGACGGCGCGGCGGCGGGCAAGATGCCCGTCCTGCAGCGTCGCGATGCCCGCGCTGTCGTAGCCGCGGTATTCGAGGCGCTTCAGCGACTCAAGGATCAGGGGCGCGACCTCGTGGCGGCCGAGGATGCCGACGATACCGCACATCAGCCGGGTACCTTTTCGGTCTTGCGGGCGCGGAGCCGGGCCATGAGCTTCGTGGCCAGACCGGGCTTGTTGGTCTGGGAGGCGCGGCCGACGGCGAGGGCGCCGGCCGGCACGTCCTCCGTGACGACCGAGCCCGCGGCGATGAGGGCCTCGTCGCCGATGGCGAGGGGGGCGACGAGTGCTACGTTCGAGCCGATGAAGGCGCGGGCGCCGATCTCGGTGCGGTGCTTGAAGACGCCGTCGTAGTTGCAGACGATGGCGCCGGCGCCGATGTTGGTCTTCGCGCCGACATGCGCGTCGCCGACATAGGCCAGATGATTGATCTTGGCGCCTTCGTCGATGATGGCGTTCTTCACTTCGACGAAATTGCCGATATGGACATCCTCCGCCAGTTCGGCGCCGGGGCGCAACCGCGCGAACGGGCCGACGCGCGCGCCGCGGCTGATATGGCAATCCTCGAAATGGCAGAAGCCGATGATCTCGGCGCCGGATTCCACGGTGACACCGGGGCCGAACACCACGTTCGGGCCGATCAGCACGTCGCGCCCGATATAGGTGTCGAGCGCGAACCAGACGCTGTCCGGATCGGTGAGGGTGGCGCCGTTGTCGAGCGCGGCGCGGCGGGCGCGGGCCTGGAACGCGGCCTCGGCGGCGGCCAGATCGACGCGACTGTTGACACCCATGGTTTCGGACGGGTCGCAGGCGATCGCCTTGGCGTGAAGGCCGCGGGCGTTGGCGATGGCGACGATGTCGGTAAGGTAATATTCGTTCTTGGCGTTGCTGGTGCCGACCTCCGCCAGCAGGTCGGACAGCAGGGCCGCCTCCGTGGCGATGACGCCGCAGTTGCAGAGGGTTATCGCACGCTGTGCCGGGGTCGCGTCCTGTGCCTCGACAATGGCGAGGAGCCGGCCGGCGCCGTCGGTGATCAATCGACCGTAGCCGCCGGGCGCGGGTGAGTCAAAGCCGAGCACCACCACGGCGGCGCCGTCGCGGCGCGCCTTGAGCATGGCCCGCAGCGTCTCGGGCTGGATGAAGGGCGTATCGCCATAGAGGATGATCACGTCGCCCTCGAATCCGGCGAGCTCCGGCACGGCCTGGGCGACGGCGTGGCCGGTGCCGCGCTGTTCGGTCTGATGCACGATCCGCAGGTCGGGATCGAGGGCGCGCAGCGCGGGATCGACCTGGTCGGCGCCGGTCCCGGTGACGACCACGATCCGCTCCGGCTCGACCGCGCGGGCCGAGGCGAGCGCGTGGGCGATGAGCGGCGCGCCGGCGAGGCGGTGCAGCACCTTCGGCAGGTCGGAGTTCATGCGACTGCCCTGGCCGGCGGCGAGCAGGATCACGGCGGTGGACATGAGGCGCGCGGCTCCGCTGAGACAGTTCCGGTGCTTCTAGCAGCGGGCGGTCCGCGCGAAAAGGTCGCGTTCGATCAGTTTCTGTTTCAATTCCTTACCGAAATACGCGACATAGGCCCGCGTCGGACAGGGAGCGGGCGATGCGGGTTGCGGTTTTCGACCTTGACGGAACGCTGGCCGACACAGCCGCCGATCTGATCGCGGCGGCGAACGGCGCGCTGGCCGAGGCGGGCTACGGATCGCCGCTCGATCGCCTGGCGCATCGGGCGGAGGCCTTCGCCGGTGGGCGGGCGATGCTGCGCGCGGGGCTCGCCGCGCATGCGCTGGCGGATGCCGAGGCGGAGGTGACGCGCGCCTATCCGCGGCTGCTGGAACTCTATCGCGACGGGATCGACCGGGAGACGCGGCTTTATCCCGGCGTGGAAGCGGCGTTCGATCGCCTGCAAGCCGCGGATTGGCGGCTCGCAGTCTGCACCAACAAGCCGCTGGCACTGGCCGAGACGCTGCTGGCGCGGCTCGGGGTGCGCGGTCGGTTCGAGGCGGTACTGGGGGCGGACAGCCTCTCGGTGCGGAAACCCGATCCCCTGCATCTTCTCGAGACGATCGCGCGGTCGGGCGGCGCGCCGGAGCGGGCGGTGCTGGTCGGCGACACCGTGACCGACCGCGAGGCGGCGCGGGCGGCCGGCGTGCCCTGCGTGCTCGTCACCTTCGGTCCCGAGGGGGCGGCCGTGGCTCGGATGGCGCCCGCCGCCTTGCTCGACGCCTATCCCGACCTGCCCGCGATGCTGGAGCGGCTGGTGCCCGCCCGACCGATCCCGACTTGAAGAGCCGGTCGCGCGGCGGCTATAAGCGGGGCGTCGCGGGTGTAGCTCAATGGTAGAGCAGCAGCCTTCCAAGCTGAATACGAGGGTTCGATTCCCTTCACCCGCTCCAAATCCCTGAATTCAAGCGGAAAAAATGGGTTCCGGGGCGCCGGGACCGGCGTAGCCCAACCCGTGGCCCAAGTCCGCTACCTCACCCGACACGGCGACGCCTTCGTCCGGCGCCGCCGCCCGCCGGCGAATGCTTCGTCAGGATCCGGGGGATTGCACACCGTCCGCCGCGCCGTCGTCGGCCCGCGGACGCGCGATCCGCGCGAAGCGGCGCGACGGGCGGGGCGGCTCAATGTCCTGTTCTAGGAGGCTGTTTCCTTGTCGCTTCCCGTCGAAACCATGGAAGAGTTGCTCCGGATCGCTACCCGCGAGATCGATGCGCCGCGGCCCGACGTGGCCACGGCCTGGCTCCTCGTCGTGGCGATACTCGAGGATGTCCCCGGGTTGGCAGTCCAGAACGTCGCAGATCTTGTCGAGCGTTTCGAACCGGATTCCCTTCACCTTTCCTGACTTCAACAAGGATATGTTCTGCTCCGTGATGCCGACGCGCGCGGCGAGTTCTTTCGAGCGCATCTTGCGCCGCGCAAGCATCACATCGAGATTGACGATGATGGCCATGGGATCGCCTTAAATGATCTGCTGGTTTTCCTGCGCGATCAGAGCCGCCTCGCGCATGACGAGTCCGAGGACGAAGATCAGTCCGCCGAGGATGGCGATCATGGTGTCGTCCGTGGAGAAGGCCAGAACGAGGTGTCGCGCGCCCGGCGGGTTCCCCGCCGTGAGAATGACCGACAGCGCCGCGTCGGTCAGCGGCCGCGGCGCGGCGAGCGCCAGCATCGCCCAGGCGATCCGCCGGAGCCGCGGTGCGAACAGACCCCAGAAAACCGATCCTTCCCGGATGTCGTCGCAGATCTGGTAGACCTGACGCAGCGCACGGAAAAGAACGGCGAGCGGGATCATCGAAACCGCCAAACCGAGGCCCCGCGACCATCCGTCCAATGACAGCGAAACATCGGCCAGGCCCAGCCGGGCGGCGACCAGAGCCGAAGCATGGTCTGACGAAATCCACGCCCATGCGAGCAGACCCTGAGTCGCCACGGCTCCGAAAGCGACGAGCAGGCACATGCCGCGGGCCGTGCGCCGCGGCGAGGGCCCGCGCAGTCGTGTGGACGGACCGTCCGCGGCGACATCCGGAATGCTCATGCGACCGCGCCTCCCGCGTTGACATGAAAAAATTAATGTGTAACAATAATTAATACGTCGAGTGGGATAAGTCAATCATGCTCAAGGCGTTCTCTGCCCCGGCAATGCCCATGCTTGATCCTGCCATGAGGGCGCCCCCATGCCGATGGCGGTTCCTGTTGGATCGGGGGCGTTGATGCGTCCGGCGCTCCGCGCCTTGGGCGTCGGTCTGGCTCTCGCAGGCTGCGTGTCATTGCCGGGCACCGCCGTCCTCGATCCCCCCGCGGGACGTGTCGAAACGGCGGAAATCGCGCGGGCGGAGCCGGCAGTCGTGTTCGAGTCGGGGCTGGCGGGGTACAAGGAATCGTGGGGCGAAGTCTTTCAGGCCGTCGCGACGACCAATACCGTCTTTGCATACGACCGGCCCGGCATCGGCCGGAGCGCGAGCACGACGCGGCCGCGCGATGGCGGTACGATCGTCGCCGACCTTCGCGCCCTCCTGAGAAGCCGCGACCTGCGACCGCCCTACGTTCTGGTGGGGCATTCGGCGGGCGGCCTCTACATGCAACTCTATGCCCGACGTTACCCGACCGAGGTCGCCGGCCTCGTGCTCGTCGACCCGACCCACCCGACCCAGTTCGAAGGTGCCGGCGCACTGGAAAATCGCGGCGGCCTGGTGTCGGCGGCCATGACCGCCGCGGGTCTGTTCGGGCCTGCGAGGGCGGAGTTCGACGCCCTTGCCGAGACGGGTCGGGCCGTGCTCGCCGCGCCCGAACTGCCCGCCGCCATGCCGGTGGTCATCCTGATCGCGCCGAGCGAAGCGGGAACACCGATCGCCGCGTTCGACAATGCCAAGCTCGCGGATTTCGCGAATCTGTATCCCCATGCGATTGTCCGCGAAGTCGACAGTGGTCACAATATTCAGGTGGAGCACCCCGAGGTGGTTATCGAGGCCATTCGGGAGGTGCTATCGGACCATGATAAGTCATCGAATTGATCTTCCATGAATCGGATGCAACCTGCTTTTGACTGAAGGTCTCGAAATTTGAGGATTGAAGGAGTGAGTTTTGACTGAATACAGATAGATATTTGATCTTGGAATGCTGGTCGCCATCCTGTGCCTCGCGCTGATCTTGCTGATCCGAGATGTCCGGAGGCCGACCGATGCGAAATCCGGCGACGATGGTTCATCCTACCATGCGGGGTGACGACCTGCGGCGAACGGCGGATCTCGCTCGGCACGACGGCATGAACGCCTCCCGTCCACCACAGCCGCCGAGATAGCCCACGAAGAAGGTGAATGCGACCAGTCAGGCCAGCGCGCAGCAACTCAGCCGACGAGCAAGCCACATACCTCCTTCTCCACCGATGCTTCGCCGAAGCGCGTCGGGATGCGAATCCGGACCGACGGGGCCAATCCGTCGGGAGCGCGGCGGTCGGCCAGCGTGAACGGACATTCCGGCGGGTCAATCGGCGTCGGCTCACTCCGGTCGCGACGATCACCGCCACCGAGACGATCCGCCCGTTCGGGCGCACCTTCAGAGGGCGGCGCGACGGGATACGCTCCGCCTTTCTCGTGGACATCGGCCTCTTCGGCGAGAGCCTCTGACCGCCGGTCATTCGGCGAGGCGGTCGCCTTCGGCGGGGGGAATCACCGGACCCGAGAGGGCGGCGGCGCGCTGGTTGAGCGCGGCGGCGCCCGCCGCGAGCGTGGCGCGCTGGTCTTCGAGCGCGGCGATCGCCGGGACGGCGGCGTCGATCGCCCGGGTAAAACGCGCGGTCTCGGCCAGCTTCGGCGCGGGGCGCGCGGCGGCGGCGTCGGAGATCGGAATGTCCGCCTCCTTCGGCGGGGCGCAACCCGCCAGGATGAGCGCCGCGGCGGCGAGCGCCGCGCGCGCGGGGGAAAGCAGCGTCGCCATGCCACCGGTCCTAGCGCCCGGCGGGTCGCGCCACAAGCGCCGCGGGTCGCCGGGCCCAGGGGAATCGCTTGAAGGTTTACTTGGTCGTTCGGGCAAGGGCGGCGGCAAGGACGCCGTCCTCACCATCCGCCACATGCGCTCGCTCCCGAGCCGCGGCGGCGTCAGGTCAGTTGGCGAGCACGAAGCCGCTGTCGACGGCGATCGACTGGCCGGTGATGAAGCGGGCGTCGTCCGAGGCGAGGAAGTGGACCAGATTGGCCATGTCGCGCACGTCCTGGAAGCTCCTGAGCGGAAGCGACTGGCGGAACTTCTCGGCGAAGTCGGGACCGCTCATGCCGTTCTCGCCCCCGAGCCGCTCCATGATCGCGGTGAGCATCGGCGTCATGACATGGCCGGGGTGCACCGAGTTGCAGCGGATGGCGTGGCCGGCCCGGCCGCAGTGCAGCGCGACCGACCGCGTCAGGTGCTCCACCGCCGCCTTCGAGGCACCGTAGGCCGCGAGGAACGGGGTCGGGACGAGCGAGGCCACCGACGCCATGTTGACGATCGCCCCGCCCCCCGACTTCGCCATGAGCGGAATGGCGTGCTTGCACCCGAGGAACACGCTCGACGTGTTCACATCCATTATGCGGCGCCAGTCGTCGGCGGGCGCCGTTTCGACGTCCTTGGCGGCGGTGCCCTTGCCCTCGGTGCCGGCGTTGTTGACGAGGACATGCAGGCCCCCGGCCTCGCGTCCGATCGCCTCGATCACGGCCAACCAGCTCGCCTCGTCGGCAACGTCCTGGGCGAAGAAGCCCGCCCCCGTCTCGCGGGCGGCCGCCTCGCCGGCGGCCGCGTTGATGTCGGTGAGAAAGACCCGATGGCCGCTCTCGAGGAAACGTTCAACGATGCCGCGGCCGATGCCTTGGGCGCCGCCGGTGACGAGAACCGTCCTGCTCATTCGCGCTCTCCTCAGAAATGCGCCGAAGGAAGGCCCGAGGTCTGGCCGCCGTCGACCAGGATCCCCGAGCCGGTGACCATCGCCGCCTCGTCGGAAGCGGCGAAGAGGATGACGTTTGCCACGTCGTCGACCGTCGCCAGCCGACCTACCGGCACCAGCGCGGCCATCTGCGCCTTGAGCGCGCGGCGGCCCTCCTCGCTGTCGGCGAGCGGGTCGAGCATCTCGCTGTCGACATAAGTCGGCAGGATCGACACGCAGCGTACCGGATGGCGCTTCTGCGCGCAGTGCAGCGCCGCCGACTTGGTGAGCAGCACGACCCCTGCCTTGACCGCGGCATAGCCCGGCAGGTCGGCCGTCGCCGACACGCCCAGCATCGAGGACATGTTGATGACCGCGCCGGCGCCGCCGCTCGCGACGATCGCGCGGATGCCGTGCTTGGTGCCGAGCATCACGCCGGTCAGGTTGACGTCGACCATGGCCTGCCAGTCGGCCAGCTCGAAATTCTCAATGTCGCCGCCACGCCCGATCCCGGCGATGTTGCAGAGGATATCGAGCCGGCCGAACGCCTCGACGGCGACCGCGAGCGCGGCGATCCAGTCGCTTTCCGCCGTCACGTCGATGCGCAGGCCGCGCGCCGCTTCGCCCAGCTCGGCGGCGAGCGCGGCCGCGCCGTCGCGGTTGATGTCCGCGATCACAACGCGGGCGCCCTCGGCGACGAAACGCCGGCAGACGGCGCGGCCGATGCCCGAGGCCCCGCCGGTGACGAAGGCAACTTTCCCGTCGAGTCTACCAACCATCGCTCCCCCCTTCGCTCCAGAGGCGTCGAGCCTCATCTGCTCGGGGCTGGATCGCCCGAGGCGGGGACCGGCGCCATAGCGGAAAGCACCTATGCCGCCGGACCTCCCCGGCGACTACGCTCGCCCGCGCCACGAAGGCAGGCACCAAGGCGGTTTGCGAATCGCCACGGCACTCAGGAGGAAAGCATGACCAAGATGATCGGTCCCGACTACTGGATGAAAAACCCCGGCATCACCGCCAAGGGCGACCGGAAGGAATTCATCGACCCGGACCTCATTCCCTGGACGAACTGGCTCATGCCGGGAACGCAGTTCAAGCTGTTCAGCTGCAACCTGGCGACGGGGGCGTTCACCTTCCTGCTGAACGTCGATCCGGGGACCAAGGCCACCCCGCACTGGCACGTCGCCAATCTCGAGGTCCTGATCCTCAAGGGCGGCTTCTACTACGAGGAGGACGATCAGGGCCATGCCGGCTACTACACCTGCGAAACCGCGGGGACCGTGCACGAGCCGTTCGCGCCGGAGGGATGCCTGATGTTCGTCATCTCGCAGGGTCCGATCGGCGGCTACACCGACGACGGGCAGCTCGCCGTCGTGGCCGACGCCCATCTGCACCTCAAGCTGGCGCAGGCCAACGACGCGGCCGCGCTGACGCGGGTGATCGACTATACCGTGAGCTGATCCCGCCTGCCCCCCGGCCCGGGTCTCGGGCCGGGGGGGTACCGCGCGTCGGTCAGACGCTGGTCTGGTCGAGAATGGCGCCGGAGCCGTGCCCCTCGGCCATGGCGCGCATCGTCTTGCCGTCGACGATGCCGAGGATGACGCCGTCGTCGTCGAGGCCCGCGATCGGCCCCTCGAAGACGCAGAACAGGATGCATCCCTTGGTGGTGCGCGGCTGATGGATGTCGCCGGCGGGCTCGAACATGTAGGAGCCGGGGCGGCCGATGTCCTTGCCGTCGTAGGTGATGTCGCCTTCGAGCACGAGCAGCTCGATCGAGCCGAGATGGTGGTGGACGGGCGCGATCGTGTTCGGCGCGACCTTCAGATAGATCGTGAAGCCGTTGCTGCGGGTGTTGACGCTGACGAGTTTGTACTCGACCCCTTCCATGACCCAGGGCTTCCAGTCGATCGAATCGATGTCGTGGAACTTTGGATAGGGGTAGGTGATCAGGTCGTTCACCTTGGCGTCGCGTTCGGTAACGGGAAGCAGATTGTTCAAGCTGGCATCTCCCTTGCTGGCTGGCCGCCGTCGATCGGCGGCTTCTCGAAGAAACGCCGGTTTCGCACGGCGCGCCGCGCGGAGGAATGACGGGGACTACCTAACGCCGGTGATGCGCCGGGCCGGTCAGTCCTTGGCGAGGATGCGCGAGAGGATCTGGGTCCGGCTGTTCACGTTTGCCTTGGAGTAGATCGACCTCAGGTGGTTCTCGACCGTCCGGATCGAGATGTTGAGCGCGTGGGCGATATTGAGGTTGGTTCGTCCGGTCGTGAGCGCGTGCAGGACCTCGACCTCGCGTTCGGTCAGCCCCAGCCTGCGCCCGTAATGCCATGCCGGTCCCTGCATGCCGCTTCCCGGGATGGCGATCTTGCTCGCCTTGCCGATCGCCGCGTCGCGATAGTAGATCACACCGAGGGCGGCCCTCGCCGCCGCGGCTACCGCCGCCAGCGCATGGCGTTCGGTCGGGGCAAACGCTCGGGAATTGAGCGAGCGGTGGAAACCGAGGCAGATCAGGTCGCGCGCGGCCGGCGCCCCGATCGGAATCGTCAGCACGACCATCGACCCGAGATCGAAGGGGTGCAGGAAGATCTGATAGTAGCGCGAAGCGCGGATTCCTTCGTGGATCGAGAGAATTCCGGTCTCGGTTTCCTCGAAGCTGTCGACGTGGCAGGTCCGGTCAAGCGAAGGGCGCACCACCGGGTCCAGGTCGTAAAGCCTGTTGCGATAGGCCTCGGGTGCGTCAGGTCGTGGCCCCTGGTAGATGTAGCGAACGAGCCGATTGTCGTGTTCGGCGCCGCGGAAGTGCAGATAGACGCTGCTCTCGGCACCGACGAAGTGCGCGATCGGGTCGAGGACGCTCCTCGCGATCTGATCGACGTGAGTGCAGGAGAGGATCTCGTTCTGCACGGAAACGAGTCTCCTCGCGTTCACGGGCACGGTCTCACCCCAACTTCCGGCTTTCCAACCCCCGACAGGCATCATTCGTTTCCGATCGCCCTTGTTGCTCCAAGCCTAAATCCATCACGGGCTCTGAGCAACGGTAACTCGCGGAGAGCCGCCTGACCGACATCGGATGATGTGATAGGTGCGACCTCTTCGAGGTTCTGTCGGCGGACGCGGCGGCGGCGACATCGGGGCGAGGCGAGAAGCCTCGGTCGCGTCCCTTGACGTGGTGCAGGAGACCGCGCGCGGAGCCTCCGATGCGGCGCGGAGCCGCGGGGCCGGCGGTGACGCTGGGCGGCTACCGCGGCGAACCCATCATGTCGCCGCGGCCGGCCGACGAGGCCGGGTTCCAGGCGTTGTGGGAGGGGAGGGGCCGGCCGTCGGGGCCGGCCCGCGTGTTCACTGGTTGGAGCGGATGGTCATCGCCGGGTTATTGGCGAAGAAGTTGTGCGGATTGATGTGGACGGTCTTCCACTCGGTCGACATCACCGGCCAGTCCTCCATGCGCGGGATGTGGTGGAAGCCGGCCGAGAACCAGGTGACGATGTCCTCGTCCATCAGCGGCCGGTCGGCCTTCACCCACTCGGCCAGGGTGTCGCTGCCGTCGCTCTGCATCGCGAAGCCGCCGCCGGCGTAGCGCTGGGCGGGATCGTAGGGGGTGACCCAGACCGAATAGTCGATGTAGGCGTTGCGCTTGAACGGCGGGTCCTTGGCAAAGTCGAACGGACCGTAGGCGACGTCACCGTGATGGATCATCCAGCCGGGGGTGTGGCCGAGATAACCCTTCCGGGCCGGGTCGGAGATATGGAAATACTTCGGCTCCGCGGCCGAGAGCCGGTAGCGCGCATCGAGCTCAGAATGCGGCGCCCGTTCCTCGACCTTCCAGAACGACTGGCGGCGCAAGTCGTCGGGGACCTTGGCCGGGACGATGTTCATCGTGCCGAAATGGTTCTTCGGCTGATCCACGTCGAAGTCGATACGGAAGTTGAAGTAGTGGTCATGGTTCGCCGCCACGAGGTTCGGCGCGATCAGCGTGCCGTATTCCGTGTCGGCCTTGGCCGTGGGATCGTCCATCGACATCGCCGCGACCCCCTTGACCGCGTCGAGGCCGGTCGCGCCGATCTTGATCTCGATCTGGCCCGACTGCTTCAGGCGGTAGTCGATCAGGTAGTCGTAGTTGCCGACCTCGGAGGCGGTGCGCACGACGAGCTCGGTCGCCGGCCGTCCCTCGGCGGGCAGCGGCTTCTCCGGCGTCTGGGCGAAGACCTCGAAGTGACGCCAGGCCGGGTCGCCGACGTCGCGCTCGAAGATGCAGATCGCGTTCGGAATCTCGAGCGGCTTGCCGAAGTCGTCGGCGATCAGGGCGGGCAGGTAGGTGGCGTAGGACGGGCAGTCCACGTTCGGCGTCAGCGGCGTCATGAAGAGGCCGAAGCCGTACTCGCCCGAGTCCATGTAGGTCCGCCAGTACCAGCCCTCGGAAGGGTCCATGTAGGGCACGAAGACCTCGGACAGGTGCGCCTGGTAGATGACGGTGCGCCAGTCGTCGCCGTCCTTGACGTCGAGATTGGAGATGACGAGGCCCGGCCGCTTGTCGACGCGGAAGTTCAGCCGCCAGATGTCCCACTCGAGATGGCTGCCGTCGAGCTTGAAGTTCGGGCCGCCCGGCTGGGAGAGGGTGGCGGGATTGGACTCCGGGCGCAGGGGCGCGCGGGCGGCCACCTCCTCCTCGGTGTAGCCCCAGGGGTCGGTCGGGAGCGGGATCGCCGCCCCGTTGTCGACGACGCGGACCACCTCCTTCTTCCCCAGGTCGTAGACGGCGAACAATCCCTCGATCGGCTTGGCGTAGAAGTTCGAGCCGGAGGGCGCCTGATAGCAGGGAACCCGCATCAGCCGGGTGCCCTGATACTCCTCGGTGAAGAAGTTCCCGGCGGTCAGCGGCAGGCAGAAGGCCTGCTCGGGGGTCAGGCCGCGCTTGGCGAGGCCGGCGACCATGTCCGGATGACCGAGCGCGCCGGTCATCGCGCCCATGAATTCGGTGAAGAGCACCATCGGCTGCCCGGGGGTGGGCGCGTCGGCCTCGACGGTGCCCTGAGTGATGTTGACGATCGCCTCGCGGAAACTGTCGGCGCCGGTGTAGTGCACGGTCGCCTTGCGGTCGGGCGTCGGGCCGTCCGCCCCGAAGGCGTAGACCTCGGCCTTCGGCGGCTCCTTGAGTTCGATCAGCGGATAGAGCGTCTCGTCGGTGACCGTGCCGGTGGAGCGCAGGATCTCGTTGATCTTCTGGTATTCCTCGGCGGTGATCCCGTCGAGCGGGTGCGCCGAGAGCGCGCCGGCCGTCAGTGTGGCGGCGAGCGCGGTTCCGGCGAGGTAGCGCGTGAACGTCATGCTTGCTTTTCCCCTGTTGTCGTCAGCTGAAAATCACTTGGGCGGAGGTGTATTCCCTGAGGTTGTCCTCGGCGAACTCGACCCCGAGGCCCGAGGACTTGACCCGAGGACTTGATGCCACCGAACGGCGCGTTCGGCTGGATCGCGCCGTGCTTGTTGATCCAGACCGAGCCGCCGAGCCCGTTCGGCCTGTCGTTGGCGGCGGCGACCGCCTCCTCGACGTCCGAGCAGCGGATCACCGGCAGCGCCGGGCCGAACCGCGAGCACTGGAGCAAGTTTCGGTCTTGCGTGGTCATTGGGAAATCTCTGGAAAGGTTGAAGAGTTCAGGCGGACAATTCACGGGACACCGCTTCCCAGGCATGGGGCCGATACGCTCGCAACCAGCGCCCATAGCCAAAGCCAGCCACCAGCGTCAGCAGAAGCAGGACGGGCAGCGCCCGCATCAGGGCGGTTTCATATCCCGCCAGCAGGTCGAAATTCACCACGGCCAGCCCTGTCGCCAGCGAGAGACCCGCGAACGCCAGCAGCGGCGCGATGATCGTCGCCCACAGCCTGCTGCGGCCGCGCCGGTGGAAGTAGCCGATCACCGCGAGGCTGGTCAGCGCCTGCAAGGCGATGATCCCGATGGTGCCCAGACCGACGCCCACGGCCCCGAAGCCGAGCAAAGGGTCGAGTCCGGTCGTCAGGAAGATCAACGTCGCCGCGACGCTGATCGCCGTCACCGTCAGACTGGCCAGATGTGGCGAACGATGCCGCGGATGGACGCGGGCCAGAAAGCCCGGCAGGCACTCCTGGCGTCCGAGCGAAAGCAGATACCGTGCCGCGACATTGTGGACCGCCAGCCCGGTGGCCAGCATGCTGGTGGCAAGGAAGACGATGACCATCTTCGTTGCCAGCCCGCCCAGATAGGTGCTCGAGAGGTTGAAATAGAGATCGGCGAGCTGCTCGCGCGAGACGGCGCCGATATCCATGCCCACCGCGCCGATAGTCACCCAGGTGATGAAGAAATAGAAAGCCACCACCAGCACGATCGCCCCCATCGTCGCGCGGCCGATGCTGTGTTCTGGTGCTTGCGCCTCTTCGGAGTAAAGCGCGGCGGCTTCAATGCCGATGAAGCAGGTAAAGCACAGCATCAGCGCGATTCCGGGTGCGCCGTCCAGCATCAAGGCAGGGTTCAGCGCCGCGACCGGGAAGGCATCCAGGCCGAGGTCAACGACGATCGCCAGCGCCAGCGCCGTCAACAGCACGAATTCGACGATCAGCAGCAAGGCCACCAGTCGCGAACTGAAATCGATCTGCCGATAACCGAGGCAGGCGCAGAACAGGATCGAGAAGCCGGCGGTGACGATCCAGTGGACGTCGATCCCGAACACCTCGGCCAACGCAAGCTGCCCGAAAAAGCCGAAATATCCGATCACACCGCAGGCGAAGGCAAGGTAGGAAACGATTGCCAGAAAGGCCGCCCCCAGGGCCGGCGCGGCTCCGAGCCCGCGCGCGATATAGGTATAGAAACCGCCCGCCGACACGATCTCGCGGCTCATTGCCGAATAGCCGACAGCGAACAGCCCCAGGATCCCGGCCGTGACCAGGAAGGTCAGGGGCAAGCCGGCGCCGTTGCCGAAAGCGAAGGCCACGGGGACGACACCGAGAACCGCGGCCATCGGAGCCGCCGCTGCCACGATCAGGAAGATCAGCCGCATGGTTCCCAGGTCGGAGCCGAGGCTTTCCTTGCTCGTAGCCGGAATATCAAGCGCGGTCATTCGTGGTTCCCCGCGACAAAAGCAGGAACAGGGCGTATCGGCGGCCAGGGCCGCTCAACCCGCCGGGCTGTCCGGTTGAGCGGGAGCAACACCGGGGTGGTCCCGTCGAGCGGATGCGCCGGGAGCGGGCTGGTCGTCAGCGTGCCGGCGAGGCATCGCGTGAACGTCATGCTTGCTTTTCCCCTGTTGTCGTCAGCTGAAGATCACCTGGGCGGAGGTGTATTCCTTGAGGCCGTCCTCGGCGAACTCGACCCCGAGGCCCGAGGACTTGATGCCGCCGAAGGGCGCGTTCGGCTGGATCGCGCCGTGCTTGTTGATCCAGACCGAGCCGCATTCCATGCGCTTCGCCACGGCTTTCGCGGCGTCGATGTCGGAGGACCAGACCGAGCCGCCGAGCCCGTTCGGGCTGTCGTTGGCGGCGGCGATCGCCTCCTCGACGTCGGAGTAGCGGATCACCGGCAACGCCGGGCCGAACTGCTCCTCATCGACCAGCGGGTCGCCGTTCGTGAGCCCCGCGACGATCGTCGGCGGGAAGAAGAGGCCGTCGCCCGGCGCGCCGCCGCAAAGCACTTTGCCGCGTCCCGCCGCGTCGGCGACGAGCCGCGCGACCTTGTCGAACTGCATGCGGTTCTGCACCGGGCCGAGCGCGCTCGCCTCGTCGAGGCCGTCGCCGACCGGGATGGCCCGCGCATAGGCGACGAGCGCCTCGCAGACCGCGTCGTGGATGGAGTCGTGCACGTAGAGCCGCTTCATCGCCGCGCAGGTCTGGCCATTGTTGATGAAGGCGCCCCAGAAGAGGCCCTCGGCGATCTTCGCCGGGTCGGCGTCGGGCAGCACGATGCCGGCGTCGTTGCCGCCGAGCTCGAGCGTCAGCCGCTTCAGCGTCTCCGCCGCCGAGCGCATGACGTGGCGACCGGTGCCGATCGACCCGGTGAAGACGATCTTGGCGATGTCGGGATGCGAGGACATGGCCGCGCCGATGTTGAAGCCCGCGTCGTCGCCGCTGACCGCGTTCAGCACGCCCGCCGGCAGCACCTCGTTCAGGATTTCGACCATGCGCAGCGTCGCGAGCGGCGTGTAGGGCGAGGGCTTCAGGACGACGGTGTTGCCGGTGCGCAGCGCCGGCAACACGTGCCAGATCGCGATCATCACCGGGAAGTTCCACGGCGTGATCGAGCCGACGACACCGAGCGGCTTGCGATGCAGCTCGACCCGGCCCTCGTTGGTGTCCTGCAGCACCTGGACCGGCAGCGACAGGCTGGCGGTGTAGCCGGCCCAGGCGGCGGCGCCGCCCATCTCCCAGCGCGAGCCGAGACCGTTGAGCGGCTTGCCCTGTTCGAGGGTCAGGACGCGGGCAAGCTCCTCGGCATGTTCCTGAAGCTTCGCGGTCACCGCCTCGCAGGCCGCGCGCAGGGTGGCGTCGTCCTGGGCGGACCAGGCAGGGAAGGCCCGCTTGGCGGCGGCGACCGCCGCGTCCAGTTCGGCCTGGCCAGCCCGCGGGGCGCGGCCGGCTGCGGCGCCGGTCGCGGGGTTCAGGACGGCGAAGGTTTCGTCCGTGCCCACGGGGCGGCCGTCGATGGTCAGGCAGGCGTCGATCATGCTGCTTCCTCCGTTGCCGGCGCCCTGTGTTCCGGCGCATCAGGAGGCAGGTTACGGGTCGCGGCGGGGGAAATCTTGGCGTATGCCGCCAGCGGACTTGGACTCCAGCGCCAGCCCGCGCATCGCGGCCCCCGGCGGGACGCCATAGGTCATCCTGAACTGGCGGTAGAAATGGGAGAGGTCGTTGAAGCCGCTCCCGAAGGCGATCGCCGCGACGTTGGTCGCTCCCTCCGCCCGGGCGCTGACGAGCGCGGCGTGCGCGGCTTTCAGGCGAACCGCGAGGATGCGTCGGCTGGCGGTCTCGCCGAGCGGCTGGAAATGCCGCTGGAGCGTCCGTTCCGAGACATTCAGACGTCCGGCCAGCTCCGCCGGCCCGAACGCCGGATCGCGGAACCGGCGGTCGATCGTGGCGAGCGCGCGCGCGAGGATCGCACTCGCCGCGCGTTCCTGCGACGACATCTGCGACTGGCGGCAGTGGAAGTAGGCGCCGAGGAGCCCGAGGAAGGCCTCGCCGAGAGTGGCGCAGCCGGCGGCCCGCTCGTCCGCCATCTTCACGACCACGGCGCGCATGGCGGCGAGCAGGGGATCGTCGCGGCCGATCATCGTGCCGCCGGTGCAGATGCGACCGAAGCGGCCGAGCATCTCGCTGCGTGGAAGGTGCAGCGAGACCTGCGTGGAAGTGCCGGGGTAGCGGAACCCCGACGGGAGGACCGAGTCGACGAGATACATGTCCCCGACCGTGAGATCCGCCGAGATGTTGCCCTGTTCCACCCGGCTGCCGCCTGCCACCTGGACGAGGAGGAAAAGATGCTCCCCGGGCGCCGCGCGGACCATGCCGCCGTCCCGTACGACCCGCTCCGCGTCGAGCGAGACGACCGCCGTGTCGATGCCACCGAAGCGATGCCGGTTGACGCTGCCGGCGACGATGCCCCGGGCCTCCTCGCGCGGTTCGATCGAGAACATCCCGCAAACGGACCGCAATTCGTCCTGAAGGGCCTCGACCGGCCGCGGGTTTCGGGTATCGGGGGTCAGGAAATGCACGGCGGCTCTCCCTTCGGCGTCCGAAACAGGTGGCGCCCGAGTAGTTTGCTTGCGATCCGCGACGGTGACCAGCGCCACCGTCGCGGATCCGACCATCAGAGGCCGAAGCTCTCCGCGAGCTCGTCGACGAGGCCGCATTGGAAGGCGACGACGCGCGGGTCGGGTTGCCAGGCAACGCCCATGCCGAGGATCGGATCCTCGACCGCGGTGCGGACACCGGACAGCGTCTCGACGACCGCGAGACCGCAGAACGGCACGTAGGCTTCGGCATAGCCGCCCTCGTGGACCACCACGAGCCGCCCGCCACAGGCGCGGTCGGCGAGCGCCATCACCCGACCGGTCAGCGCCCGGTAGCTGTCGCTGTGCAGCAGCATCCGCGCCAGCGGATCGACCATGTTGGCGTCGAGCCCGCTCGCGATGACGATGAGCTCCGGCCGGAAGGCCTCGACCGCCGGGGCGACGATGCGGTCGAAGGCGTGCAGGTAGGCCTGCTCACCGCAGCCCGCCACCAGCGGGATGTTGATGTTCGCGCCCACGCCCGCGCCCGCGCCCCGCTCCTCCTCGCCGCTGAAGCCCGGCGGGAAGCAGTGGTCCTGGTGAACCGAGATCGTCAGGACGTCGGGGTCCTCGTAGTAGATCGCCTGGGTGCCGTTGCCGTGGTGGACGTCCCAGTCGATGATGGCGACACGCTCGATGCCGTGGCGGGCGCGCATCGCCTCGACGGCGATCGGGATGTTGGCGAGCAGACAGAAACCCATCGGCGTGTCGCGCAGGCAATGGTGCCCCGGCGGCCGCGACAGCGAGAAGGCATTGTCGAGCCCGCCCGTCACGACCGCCTCGCAGGCGGCAATGGCGAGGCCGGCCGAGACCGAGGCGACCTCGTAGCTTCCCGGCCCGAAGGGGGCGAGCTGGCCGAGATCTCCACCCTCGGCGTCGCTCAGCGCCTTGAAGCGGTCGAGGTAGCTGGCCGGATGGACGCGGTCGAGGTCCTCGCGCGTCGCCATCGGCGCCGAGCGTACGTCGAGCGACGCCGCGAGCCCGGAAACCTGGATGAGCGAGAGGATCCGCCGCTTGGAGTCGGGCGATTCGGCGTAACCGCTGGCGTTCGGCGGCTGGACCCAGCCCCCCACCGGCATGAAGAGGGCCTGGAGGCCGCCGGTGTGCCAGAATGTCCGTTCGTCGGTGAAGAGGCCGGTCTTGGTCATGATGCGCGTCCTGTTCTCGGGGTTGCTTCAGGCGTCGTTCGCGAGGGTCGCGGCCGCGGGGGTCGCTTCGGCCCGCAGCATCATCGCCGCGGAGGCGATGACCACCACGAGCCCGGTGAGGATGACGGTGGTGAGCGAGGCGCCCATGTTGAGCATGTTGCCCGCGATGAGCGGTCCGACCGCGAGGCCGACGCCGATCACCAGGGTGAGCGAGGCGACCAGGCGTCCGGTGGCGTCGTGGGTGGCGACGATTGCGAGGATGAAGGGCAGCACGAACGTCCAGGCGAATTTGAAGCCGCACAGCGCGATGACATAGGCGCCGACCCCCTGTACCGTCGCGAGCAGCGCCAGCGAGGCGGCCAGGATGGCGTAGCCGAGGATCACCATCCCGCGGCGGGACACCCGGCCGCCGAGCCACGAGGCGAGGCCGGCGCCGACGATCCCCATCGTCGTGGCGACGGCGAGGACGGTGCCGGTCGCCGCGGCGGAGATCCCGGCGGCCTCGGCGGCCCCGCTCACGAAGGTCCAGATGCCGCCGATCGACAGGTAGAAGGCGAGCATGCCGCAGATCACCAGCGCCGCGAGCCAGCGCGGCGTCGCGGCCCCGGCGACGCCGGCGGACTTGCCCCGCATCCCGAGGTCGCCGTCGAAGCCGCGGCAGAGGGGCGACGCCAGCGCGCCGAGCGCCGCGAGCAGGACGTAGAACGCCGGCAGGCCGAAATGGTCGAAGAGGCGCGGCAGGACGGCGAGCCCGACGGTGCCCGCGACGAGCTGGCCGACGACCCAGAGGCCGTAGACCCGATCGCGGTTCTCGCTCTCGCCGGCGGAGGTCATGCAGAGCACCATCAGCGTGCCGCCCCCGACCGCGGCGATGGCGCGGAGACCGAGGAACAGCGGATAGTCCGGCATCCAGAGCGCGGTGACGAGATTGCCGGCGCAGAACACCGCGAGGGCGGCGACGGCCACGACGCGCGCATTCAGCCGCCCGAGCCAGTAGTAGGAGGGGATGGTCGCGAAGCTGAAGGCGCCGAGTTCCACGGTGAAGTAGGTGCCGATCTGCGCCGGGTCGAGGCCGCGCTCCACCGCGAGTTGCGATGCGACGGCGGGTGCGACGAGCAGGACGAGCGGCGTGATCGCGGCGAAGGTCACCAGCGCGACCAGCGTCGGATCGAAGCGGCGGGTGGCGCGGGACGCGGCATAGGTCATGCCGGGATCCCCCCGGCGGGCAGGTCGATGGCGATCATGGTCGATGGGCTCCTCTGGCAGGGGATCGGGTCGGACGGTCGGACCGGGCACGGGGCCGCCGTCCGGTCCCGCGGGTGGCGGGACCGGCCGGGCGTCGGCGTCGGTCGGGCTGTGGTCAGGCGTCGGCGTCGAGGTAGGCGCGGCAGGCGCGGACGGCGAGGCCGACCAGCACCGGGGCGAGTTCGCGGGCGGTTTCGGTGTCCTGGCGCGAGGCGAGCCAGCTCAGGTAGGTGAGACCCCGCAGCGCCAGGAAGAGGTCGAGCCGCGCGAGGTCGGCCTCCGGAAGCGGCCGCACCGAGCGGTATCCGGCGACCAGATTGTCGCGGGCGGCCTCGAAGCCCTCCGTCCCCTGGAGGAAGAAGAGCGCGGTGGCGATCTCGAACAGATGCCAGCCGAAGCCCGCGTCGTCGAAGTCGATCAGCATCACCGCGCCCCCGGCCTCGAGCAGGTTGTCGGGCACGAGGTCGGCGTGGATGAGACCGTAGTTGTCCGGTGTCGTGCCGAAGGCGGCGAGGTCGGCGCGGGCCCGCTCGCAGACCGCGTCCACTAGCGCGAGATGTTCGGCGATGGCGGGCAGCGCGCGGAACGGCCCCCAGAACGGCGTCGGGCCGATCAGACCGTCGCAATCCCAGGCATGACGGGTGAAGCCCGCGGGCCTCGCCCAGGTGGCGGCGTGGGCGTGGATCCGCGCCGCGAGCCGGCCGGTCTCGGCCTGAACGCGCGCGAGGTCGGGTCCGGCGAGGCGCATGCTCTCGCCGGCCGAGCCGATCGGGGCGCCGTCGAGCCATTCGAGGACATCCACCTGAAAGGCGCTGCCCGGCTCGCCGATCGTGGCCATCAGCGCGCCGCCCGGTGTCGGCACGACGGCGGGCACCGGCAGGCCGTCGGCGGCGAGCGCCTCCATCCAGGCGAGTTCGGAGGCGAGTTCGGCGTCGCTGTGGTAGCCGGGGCGGTGCACCCGGAGGGCGCGGCGCCTCCCGTCCGGCCCGGTGACGCGGAACACCGCGTTCTCGCGGAACTTGACCAGCGATCGGTCGGCGCCGGCGAAACCCCAGGTCATCATCGCCTCGTCGGCGGCGCGGGTCATGGCGGCGAGGGAATCGTCGGGCAGGGGCGTCTCGGTCATGGTGTGCCTCACAGGGTTCCGAGGAGGTGGTCGAGGGTGGAGACGAGGCGGTCGGCCTCCGGCCGTCCGAACGGCATGGGCGGACGCATCTTCAGCACGTTGCCGGTCGGGCCGATGCGGCTGATCAGGATGCCCTCGCGGCGCATGGCGTCGACGAGCCCGGCGGTCAGTCCCGCGTCCGGCCGGCCCTCGGCATCGACGAGCTCGATGCCGAAGAACAGGCCGGCGCCGCGCACCCGCGCGACGGCGTCGTGCCGGTCGCGCAACGCCTCGAGTTCGCGCCGGACGTGCGCTCCGACGGCGGCGGCGTGCTCTACCAGACCCTCGGCCGCGATGACCTCGAGGACCGCCGTCCCCACCGCCGCCGAGACCGGATTGCCGCCGTAGGTGTTGAAGTAGAGCGCGCGGGACGCGAAACGGTCGAGGATCTCCGGACGGGTGACGGCGGCGGCGAGCGGGTGGCCGTTGCCGAGCGACTTGCCCATGGTGACGATATCGGGCGTCACCCCCCAGGCCTCGTGGCCCCACATGTGGGCGCCGGTCCGCCCGAGTCCGGACTGCACCTCGTCGGCGATGTAGAGCCCGCCCGCGGCGCGTACCCGCGCGACGGCCTCGGCGACGAAGTCCGCCGGCGGCTCGAGCAGGCCCTCGGTCGAGAACAGGGGGTCGATCAGGATGGCGGCCGGCGGGAAGCCGGCGGCGACGAGCGAGTCGACCGCCGCGCCGACGCGGTCGGCGAACAGCCGCTGGAGCGCCGCTGGCTCGCCGGTCCAGCTCGCGAGGTCGGGGATGTCGATCGCGCGGACATGGGGCGCCAGCGCCTCGGGCGCGGAAAGCCCCGTCGTCGCCTCCGCGAGGCTGAGCGAGTTGCCGTGGTAGCTGAAGCTCGTGACGATGAGCCCGCGGCCGCCGGTCACGAAGCGCGCCATGCGGAGTGCGAGCTCGTTCGCCTCGGTGCCGGTGCAGACCAGCATCGCCACCGAGAGTTCCGGCGCGAAGGTGGCGACCAGCCGCTCGGCATAGGCGACCGGCGCCTCGTGCAGGTATCGCGTGTTGATGTTGATCGCCTCGGCCTGGCGCACCAGCGCCTCCACCACGTGCGGGTGGCAATGCCCGACGTGCGGCACGTTGTTGTAGGCGTCGAGATAGCGCCGCCCGGCCGCGTCCTCGACCCAGACGCCGCGGCCACGCACCAGTTCCAGCGGCTCGTCGAAGAACATCGGCGAATGGTGCCCGAGCACCCGGTGCCGGCGCTCGATGAGCGACGGGCCCGCTGCCGGCGCTGCCGGGGTCGGGTCCTGAATGGAACCTGCTGTCTCCGAAGCCATGGCGAATCCCTCCTGCGTTGAAGGGATAATACATGAACGTATCGTTCAGTAAATATACTTATCGTTCACATAATGGCCGATCAGCGCATTTCCCCTTCCGGCGGCGGGCGGTCGCGGGTAAGGACGAGACATGGAGACCGCGACCGCCCCGAGCCTGCGCGAACGCAACCGCTTGCGAACACGAACCGAGATCCTCGGCATCGTCCTTGAACTCGTCGACGAAGACGGCCTCGCCGCCTGCACGGTGGAGGAGATCGCGCGCCGCGTCGGCGCCTCGAAAACCACCGTCTACGCGCATTTCGGCGACGGGCTCGACGAGATGCTGCGCGAGCTCTACCTCAGCATCTCGCAGCGGGTGGTGGCCGAGGCCAGCGCACGGCGTGCACGGGTCGCGGACCCCGTCGACCGGATCGTGGCGCTCGCCGAGGTGCTTTTCGAAATCTGCGCCGAACCGCGGGTGGGCCGCTTCTACATGATGCTGTCGCCCGCGATCAGCCCGACGCTCGAGACCGTGGTCGGCCGCGCCACCTCCGCCTTCCGGGACTTCATCCGCGCGGACATCGTGACCCTCGGCCACGAGCCGGCCGCGGCGGGCCGCCTGGCGCTGGCGCTCACCGGATCGATCCGCGAGTGCGCCGTCGCCGTGGCCTGCGGCTCCGCCGAGGCTCCGGCCCTGCTCGGCGTGATCCGGTCGATCGCTGCGGCGGTGCTTGCGCCGGGCCGGCCGATCGCATGACGTTCCGGCGGAACGGTCGCTCCCGGACCGGGCGCGACGGCGACGAAGCCTGACCGCAACGCTGATGCGCCGTCCCCGGGTCCCCACCCGAAACGCTCCGCGCCGCCCTGCCGGACTCTCGATGGTGAGGACCTTCCGGTCATGCCCGGCCCCGGCCATGCGCAGGATCAGCGGGCGGCGATCACCGGCGTCAACCCGGTCCAACACATACAAGAGGAGAAGCACATGACCACTGCCCGCCTCATGACCACCCCCGAGGATTTCAAACGGATCGGGATCGAGCCCGGTATCGTGCATCAGTGGGAGGACGGCCGGCGCGACACGTCAGAGCCCGGCCATAACGAGGTCTGGTATTTCGACGGCACGATGGAAGATGGAACCAAGATCATCGCCGCGTTCCGGCCCAAGATGCCGGGCGACGTCACGACCAGCGCCGACAGCCCCAACCTCAACGTCGCCATCACCGATCCGGACGGGACAGAACATGTCGACATGTTCGTCGTGCCGCCGGCGGATTGCGAGATCAGTCACGAGCATTGTCATGTCAGGTTCGGACCGCATTCAGCCACGGGCGATCTGAAGACCTACAAGGTGAAGGTCGAACCGGTGAACGGCACCGGTCTGGACCTGACGAGATCGGAAGAGCGTCGTG
>NZ_CALAGI010000157.1 GCF_937891315.1 uncultured Amaricoccus sp.
GGGATCACCCAACGGATGGTTGTGGATCATCCCACGGTGTTCATTATCATTTTGATATTCAATGATTTTTTTGAATAACCCCCGAAGGTGGTGCCGGGGTTTGGGATCTGCACTTAGTGCGCTATCGTGATCGTCACGGGCGATCATCAGCGCGCTCAGCGAGTTCATGTCACGCACGGCACCGAACTTCATCCTTTCCGCCTCACAATTCAAGCCCACCGATTCGGCGGAGCCCTCGGGGCATCCACGAGCTGGCAATCCGGCTATCCAGTCGTCTTGCGATACCGCCCTTTCCTCGGTGATCCAACATAGCATATGAGATCTGCCGCCTTGAGCGCGGCGATGTCCCGTCGCGCGGTTTTCAGACTGACGTCCCAAACAGCCGCGATCTCCCTGGCGTCGCATCGACCCTCGACGACTCGGCTCAGAAACCAGCGTTGTCGCTCATTGATCTCTGCCCGATCAGGGACATTTATAGGGTCACGTTCAGGGACACGTTCAGGGTCATATTCTCGCGCACCCGTTGCTGAACGTCCGCCAGCGGCTTCGCCGGCCGCATAGGCTTCACGGGCTCTGGCGAGCGATATGCGATCCACCGGGCCGGTCAACGGGATCGCCGCCGGGCCTTCGAGCAGGCCGAGAACGAAGGCTCTGATGACGGGCGACGAAACTACCAGGCGCAGGAAATACACCGTATCCGGCCCGTGCTGCGCTGAGAGCCAATGCTTCACGGTCCTCTCGCTCGCATCCGTCTGACGCATGAGCTGCTTGATCGCACGGCGGCTGTCTCCATGCTCTTTGCGCAGCAGCTCGGCGATGGTCTGCGCGTAGGTGTCGCGTCCGCCAAGAACGCCTGTCCATAGGGGAAATTTCCTGCCCGTTTTCGGCAACATCTTCCGTTTTCTCCGCAGCTAGACTGGTTTCCGTGCGGAGTGGCGGCAGAGCCCCGTCATGCGCTGCGGCGGTAGGTCGCCCGGACCGCCGCAGGCAATTTCGGGAGGGCGTAATGTGATGGGCCAGCGACTTTACGATGAACGGTCAGGGCAGCCTGAACGTCCTCTTCGGGCTGCCGAATACGTCCGCATGTCCACGGACCATCAAAAATATTCGACTGAAAACCAGTCCGACGCGATCAAGCAGTATGCCGAAGCACGCGGAATAGAGATCGTCAGAACTTATGTCGACGCCGGGAAGAGCGGCCTCAACATAGAAGGCCGTGACGCGCTCAGGCAGCTGATCGAGGACGTGCAGTTCGGGGGCGTCGATTTCACCTTGGTTCTCGTCTATGACGTCAGCCGCTGGGGGCGTTTTCAGGATGCCGACGAGAGCGCCTATTACGAGTATATCTGCCGACGCGCCGGCATCGCCGTCGAGTATTGCGCGGAGCAATTCGACAACGACGGCAGCCCGATCTCGACCATCGTCAAAGGGGTCAAGCGTGCGATGGCCGGTGAATATAGCCGCGAGCTATCGACCAAGGTGTTCGCGGGCCAGGGGCGGCTGATCGAGAAGGGCTACCGTCAGGGCGGACCTGCCGGCTTCGGTCTCCGCCGAACCCTGATCGACGAGCATGGCGTCATCAAAGGGGTTCTGGGCCGTGGGGAGCACAAGAGCATCCAGACCGATCGGGTGATCCTGACGCTTGGCCCGGCGGAAGAAGTCGATCTGGTGCGCGGCATCTACCAAGCCTTCGTCCATCAGGGATACAGCGAGCGGGAGATCGCTGCCGATCTCAACCAACGGGGCCTACCGACCGATCTTGGACGACCCTGGACCAGGGGAACGGTCCACCAGATTCTGATCAATGAGAAGTATGTCGGCGACAACGTGTGGAATCGCCGCTCCTTCAAGCTGAAGAAAAAGCGCGTCCAAAACGACCCCGAGATGTGGATCAGGTCGCAGGACGCCTTCGCGGCCGTCGTCGAACGCGAACTGTTCGAGGCGGCAAGGACCATCATCAGTGCGCGCTCCTTCCGCCTGAGCGACGAGGAGATGCTGCAATCTCTGAGGAGGCTCTACCAACAGAAGGGTTTGCTATCCGGTATCGTCATCGACGAATGCGAGGGGATGCCATCCAGCAGCGCCTACAGTTCCCGCTTTGGCAGCCTGCTTCGCGCCTACAGGCTCGTGGGTTTCACACCGGATCGCGATTACCGCTACGTCGAAATCAACCGCGAGCTGCGGAAGCTCCATCCCGAAATATTCCGCGAGGTGCTCGACGGATTCCGGGCTGCGGGCAGCGACGCCTGGCAAGATCTCCAGACCGACCGAGTGATCGTCAACGGCGAGTTCAGCCTCTCTGTGGTGGTGGCCCGGTGCGTCGAGACGCCGACCGGGCTGCTGCGGTGGCATCTGCGCTTCGACACCTCGCTCGCGCCCGACATCACGATCGTCGTGCGAATGGACAGCGCCAATCGCGCGCCGTTCGACTACTACCTGTTCCCGCGCATCGACATGCTCTCCGAGAAGCTGCGGTTGGGAGAGGATAATGCGCTCGGGCTCGACGCCTATCGGTTCGACGGCCTCGACCTTCTCTACGACATCGCCACGCCCATTCCTCTTGGGGAGGCCGCCTGATGCCTGCTGTTCGACCGAACAGGATCGAAATGATCCCCATCTCCCGGATCACGGTTCTGAACCCACGCGCGCGCAACAAGCGCCAGCATCGGGAGATCGTGAACAACATTGAGGCCATCGGCCTGAAGCGTCCGATCACGGTGAGCCGCCGTGATGGCGCCGGGGGGCCGAGATACGATCTCGTCTGTGGCGAAGGCCGGCTGGAAGCCTTCCAGATGCTGGGCCAGACCGAGATTCCGGCTGTGGTGATCGAGGCCAGCGAGAGCGAGTGCCTCGTGATGAGTCTGGTCGAAAATATCGCGCGGCGCACCCCACGCCCCATCGACCTCATGAAGGAGATCGGCGCGCTGCGGTCTCGGGGCTTCAACGATACGGCCATCGCCGAGAAGATCGGCGTCGGGGCGTCCTGGGTGAACATGATCGCCTCGCTACTCGAGCGTGGCGAGGAACGGCTAGTGTCCGCCGTCGAAACGGGGCTCATTCCGATCACCCTGGCGATGGAGATTTCCAAGGCCGAGACGGAAGAGGCGCAGAATCTGCTCCTTGACGCCTATGAGACCGGCAAGCTCAGGGGCAAGAAGCTGGCCGCCGTGCGCCGCCTGCTCGACATGCGGATGCGAAGTCAACGCAAGGGCGGCTTACCTGCCGGGCGCCTGGGTCGGAAAGGCACTAACTCCCGCCGGATGACGGCCGCCGATCTGATGCAGGTCTATCAGCGCGAGGCCGAAAAGCAGCGCCTGCTCGTCAAGAAGTCGGATTTCACTCAGACCCGACTGTTGTTCGTCGTCGAGGCGCTGAAGGATCTGCTGGCCAACGACGGGTTCATCAATCTGCTGAGAGCGGAAGGGTTGGCGACCATGCCTCGGGCGCTCGAAGCTCGCGTGGCTGGAGGCGACCATGCGTAACGAACCGAAGGGCCAGGACGATGGGCGTATCCATCTCGCCTTCGACCGCGATTTCCTGACGATTCCCGTCGCGGCAATCGTTCCACTCAAGGTGCTACCCGATGGCGCCAGGGCTAGCCGATCCTATTCACAGGTTCTGAGCTCCATCAAAGCGATCGGTCTGATTGAAGCGCCGGTCGTCATGGCGGACACAAAGCATGCCGGAACCTGGTTCCTCCTCGATGGTCATCTTCGGCTCGAG
>NZ_CALAGI010000158.1 GCF_937891315.1 uncultured Amaricoccus sp.
GGCACGGGGGGCGACACGATCTTCGGTGGCGCCGCGAATGGCCGCCCAACGATACCGCCGGCCGCGCGCTGCGCTGCGCCGGAGGCTTCGCCCTCCGCCTCCTACACCATGTCACCCGCCCGTCGCCTTTTTCATGTCGCGGGCGAATAAACCCGCGCCTCGCCCGGTCTGGATCAGTGGGAGACGTCACGTCCCCGATCCACAATTCGGCAATAACCTCATCCAACCCAAGGAGACTGACCATGAAGCGCTTTGCGTTCGCCCTCGTCCTCGCCTCCGGCGCCGGCCTCGCGGCCCCGGTTTTCGCCTACGCCGCGGATAACGCCCACTCGATGCTGGAGTTCTCGGCACAGAAGGAGCTGCGCGACGTTGGCATCACGAACGTCGATGTTACGAGCCTCACGGTGTCGCAGCTGGCGGGGATCACGATGATCGGCCAGTCGGGCGATTACAGGTCGAGCGAGAAGATGCAGCAGTTCGAGAGGATCCTCGCGGACTGACGCGACAAGAGCATCGCCCAAGGGGCGCTGAACCGCGCCGGGGCTTCCCCGCTCGCCGCCGCTTCTGGCGGCGAGCCCGAATCCTGCCACACTCCGGGAAGCCGCCGTTGCGCTTCGGCGTGGCGGTAGAGGAAGTGTCGCGGACCGCGGCCAGGCATTCCTTCGCGACGTCGTCGATGATCGTCAGCACCCGGAAGTGACGGCCGTTATCGGGCAGCGCGTCCGCATGGAGGCGCTCCGGCTTAGCGTTCTCGTCCTCGAGCGCCCTGAGCCGCTTCGCATCGGAGACGTCCATCCCGCCGAACGTCGCTTTCCGGGCTGTGGCACGTTGCCGACGACATGCCATGCTTGTGGCAGAGCTCGGCGACGGTCGCCCCCGCCTCGCTCCTCCGCGGCACCCCGATGACCTGCTCTTCGGTGAACCTGCTTCGCTTCATCCCCGGTCTCTCTCCCGTGGTCCGGAGCGACCCGCCTCCTCCTTCCATGCCGTCGACGCTTCACCGTCTTGTGACCGATGCCGTTGCGGCCATTGCCGCGCTCGCCATTGGCCAGGCGATGGTCCGTCTCGGCGGTCAGCGCCCGCTCGGCCAGTGCCTTTTTCGGCTGGTCGAGGAGATCCCACGCGACCGGTCAATCCGGAGGCGCACGGGCCGCAGCCGCCAGGCCGCCATCAACGATTTCCTCGCCGAGCATGACCCGTACGGGAACCGCCGCCTTTTTTTCATGTCGCGGGCGAATAAACCCGCGCCTCGCCCGGTCTGGATTGGTGGGAGACGTCACGTCCCCGAACCTCAACTCGGAGCAGACCATGCAATCAGATGACGATTCCTTGCCGGACGCCGACGGCATCGACCGCCGCGGCTTCCTCCACTGCATGACCTGGGCCGGCACGGGAGTCCTCTGGACCTTGTCCGGCGGCCTGCCGCGAAGCGTCGGCCTCGGCGCGGCGCTCGCCGCCGAGCCCACGTCGGCGTTCAGCTTCCTGCAGATCAGCGACAGCCATGTCGGTTTCAGCAAGTCCGCCAACCCGGACGCGCTCGCGACCTTGAGCCAGGCGGTGGACCGGATCCGCGCGCTGCCGAGCAAACCCGCCTTCATGATCCACACCGGCGATATCAGCCATCTCTCGAAGGACCAGGAATTCGATGACGCAGATCAGATCATTCGTGAAGCCGGGCTGCCGGTGCTCTACGTGCCCGGCGAGCATGACCTGCTCGACGATGGCCAGGGCAAAGCCTACCTCGACCGCTATGGCGCCGGTTCCCGCGGTGCCGGCTGGTACAGCTTCGACCACAGCGGCGTGCACTTCATCGGTCTTGTCAACGTCGTGAACCTGAAGGCCGGCGGGCTCGGCAACCTCGGCGACGAGCAGCTCGAATGGATGGAGGCGGACGTCGCGGGCCTCGCATCCAGCACCCCGATCGTCGTCTTCGCCCACATCCCGCTCTGGACCGTCTATCCCGAATGGGGCTGGGGCACGTCCGACGGCATCCGGGCGCTTTCCTACCTCCGGCGGTTCGGATCCGTGACCGTGCTGAACGGCCACATCCACCAGGTGATGCAGAAGGTTGAAGGCAACATCGCCTTCCACACCGCGCGCTCGACGGCTTTTCCGCAACCGGCGCCGGGCGCCGCGCCCTCGCCCGGTCCGGTGACCGTCCCGGCCGGCGAGCTCGGCAAGTATCTCGGTACCGCCAGCGTCGACTTCGTGCGCGGCGACCAGCCGCTCGCCATCGTCGATCAGCCGCTCATCGGCTGATCGCAGCTCCCCGAACAAGGACAATCCCGATGAATCGCTTGCCCAACCGACCCGCGCTCCTGTTCGCCGCCACCGTCTTGACGGCGCTCGCCTCGACCGGGGGCGCGTCGATGGCCGCCCCCGCCGCGGTGACGGTCGCGATCGAGAATTTCACGTTCTCGCCGGCCGAGGTCACCGTCGCCCCCGGCACGACCGTGACCTGGATCAACCACGACGACATCCCGCACGTCGTGGCCGACACGGCGAAGAGTTTCCGCTCGAAGGTGCTCGACACCGACGACAGCTATTCCTTCACGTTTTCGAGCACCGGGAGTTTCGACTACTTCTGCTCGCTGCACCCGCATATGACGGGCAAGGTCGTCGTCGCCACAGGCGCCGACTAGGCGCGGAGGCACCATGCAACAGGGCATGACTGCGACAGGCGGCCTGGCGTGGCGCGCGCCCGGCGACTGTCTGCCAGCGATACTCGCCCTCCTGCGCAGCCTCGGCGGGGCGGGCTTCCGCCCCGTCGCCATGGTCCGCGGCGACGCCAGCGCGGCGTCGCGGGCGCGCGGCGAACGCATGGCCGTCGGCGCCGGGGACTTCCACGGCGCAATGCTTCCCCACCTCGACGCCGCCTACAATCTGGCGCGCTTCCTCAGCCGCGACGCGGACGCGGCGGAGGACATCGTGCAGGACGCCTTTCTGCGGGCCTGGCGCGGCTTCGAGCAGTTCCGCGGCGGCGATGCCAGGTCCTGGGTCCTGACGATCGTGCGCAACTGCTACCGGACCTGGCGCGCCGACACGACGACGGCCGCCCGCCGCACCGAGCCGATGCCGGAGGCGGACGGCGCCGACGGCGGCCTCGACAATGCCGCGCTCGCCCCCGGATTCACCGATGCCGACACTCCTGAGTCGCAGCTCCTGCGCCGCGACGAGGCGGCGAACGTCCGCGCCGCGATCGAGGCCCTGCCCGAGCCGTTCCGCGAGGTGATGGTGCTGCGCGAGCTCGCCGACCTCAGCTACCGGGAGATCGCGGAGGTCACCGCGGTGCCGATCGGAACCGTGATGTCGCGGCTGGCGCGCGCGCGCGACCTGTTTCGCGCCGAGTGGTGCAGATCCCACGGATCAGAGGACTTCGCATGACCCGCCCCGAGCCATGCCCAGAGTGGCGCCTGCGGCTGCACGGCCTCGTCGACGGCGAACTCGACGCGGCGCACGCGATCGAGATCGAGCGCCACCTCGCGAGTTGCGCGGGCTGCGCGGCCGAGCTGCGCACGCTCGAGGCGCTCCGCCGCACGCTCCGGCGGGACGACGTCCGCTGGCCGGTCCCCGAGGGGCTGCGCGAGCGGGTGATTGCCATCGCCGACGGGGCGGCGGGCGCCACTCCGCGGCCGGTCGTCCGGTGGGGCGCGCTCCAGGCGGCCTTCGACTACCTGCGGGCGTGGAGCCTCGTGCCGTCGGCCGCGATGCTCGCCGCCGCGCTCTTTCTGGTCTTCTCTCCTGGGCAGGATCGATCGCTTCAGGACGAGCTCGTGGCGAGCCATGTCCGCTCGCTGCTGGCCGACCATCTGACCGACGTTGCGACCTCGAACCGGCACACGGTGAAGCCCTGGTTCGCGGGCCGCGTCGACTACTCGCCGCCGGTCGTCGACCTCGCGGCGCAAGGCTTCCCGCTCGTCGGCGGCCGGGTCGACTACGTCGGCGGCCGCGTGGTCGCCGTGCTCGTCTACCGGCGCGACGGCCACACGATCAATCTCTTCACCTGGCCCGAGATGCGACCTGCCAGCGCCTCGCTCGAACGCGAGGGCTACAACCTCATCGAATGGTCGCAGGCCGGACTGAACTTCTGGGCCGTATCGGACCTGAATCCGGTTGAACTCAAGGAATTCCAGGAGGACTTCGCGGCGGCCGCGCCCCACTGAACTGAGTGTCTGAAGCGTACTGACCTGATGGACGTGAGCGAGGTCGACGTCCTCGCTCACATGAGCTTCCCGGCCCGGCGGCGATCGAGCCGAGCGCCGCCAGCTGAAAGCGGGGAGCAGGAAGCAGGACTCGTCGAGCCGATCCGGCACGGCACGAAAGGCGACATGATCATGAATTCACCAGTGACGATCCGGCGGGCGGTCTACGCTGATGCACCGAGCTTGCCAGCCATCGAAAATTCGGCGGGCACATTGTTTCGCGAATTGCCGGACCTCGCATGGCTCGCCGATGGCGAGGACCTGCCTGTCAGCCGCTACCGCGAACTGATCGCAGGTGGAGCGAGTTGGCTGGCCGAATGCGAACGCAATCCGGTTGGGTTTCTTTGCGCGAGCGTCGAGGGCGACGCGTTGCATGTATGGGAATTCGGCGTCCTGCGCGAGCGTCAGGGGCAAGGCATCGGCGGTGCCTTGCTCAAGGCGGCGGTCATGGCGGCTCGGCGCCTGCGCCTTGCCGCCGTTACGCTCACCACCTTTCGGAATGTCGCCTGGAATGCGCCATTCTACGCGCGTTCCGGTTTCCGGATCGTCGATGGCACAGCGATCGGCACGAGGTTGGCTGAGCGGCTGCGGCAGGATGCCGAACGGGGATTGCCGAGCGAGCCGCGCTGCGCGATGTGCCTTGCGCTCCGTTGACCGGTGACCGGCTCGCAATGCCAGGCCCGGGCGCTTCGCGGCGTGCTTCTTGCTCGAACTAACCCCGATGGATCAGGTGGATAAGCGGATAGGGTCGCCCCTGTCCGTCCAGAGGCGAGCGTCCCGTCGGATGAAACCCCATTCGGGCATAGAACCCCATCGCCTGACCGTTCTGTTCATTGACGTCGGTCCTCATCATCGGGTGAAGCGCCAGGCCGTGACGCACGAGAGCCGCCCCGACACCCGTTCCACGATAGTCCGCGTGCACGAACAGCGCCTCCATATTCCCGCTCTCGATCAGCATGAAGCCCAAGGGACGATCCTCTGCATCGACCGCGAACAGAAGCGGGGCGTGAGGCAGGAAGGCGCATACTTCCTCATCGATCGCAGCACGATCCTCGGATGTCAGAAAATCATGCGTCGCATCGACCGCGCGGCGCCAGATCTCGATGGCGCGCTCGCCTTCGTCGGGGCGCGAAGGTCTGATAGAAACAACTCGCGACATTCGCCTACCTCGCCCGATCTTCAAAGTCCGCGACAAGCCCTATTCGGGGCGCGCTGGAATGAGCCTCGATCGAGAGATATTCGATCGACCCGCGAGCGTCACCCCATGGACGGTCGGTGGAGGGTGACAGCGGCGAGACGATCGGCGGAGATGGTGCCGGACCGCGGCTGAGGACGAGGAGGAGGCAGGCGGCCCAGAGGATGCGGTCGGGCGACCCCTCGGGGAAGACGAAGAGCTGGATCCCGTCGTCATCACGAGGAGGCCGGCGGCGGCGGGACGAGGGAGATGTTGGCCGGGACGACGAGGGCGCCCGCGTGGCGTGATGAACCATTGTGAGCGCCGTGGATTTCGATGTCGCTCGTCGCAGTATGATCGCTCTGATGTTGGGGTCTGTCTGCTTCGGTCTTGAGGCTATCCGGATGGCGACCCAGGAGGCGAGACAGCCTATCCATGAATTTCATGCATGCCCTCCCGGTTCAGCGGAACAATCTGCTGCTCATGGGGTTGCCTGAGGTGGACGACCTTGGCCCCGGTCCTGGAATCCGGCAGACGCGGGTCGTGGTGGAACTTTGCCACATCCGCCCGGGTGATCCCCGTGACTGTGAACTGCCCCAGCGCGGGCAGGATGAAGCGCCGCGGGTTCCGGCGGTATTCCTCGCCGGTGCTCGCCTTCACGCGGATGACGATGTGTTCCTTGTCGAACCGCTCGGCCAGTTCCTTCACCGTGATCGCCTTGCGCCCGGCGTCCCGTTCGGCGGCGGGGTCCGCGCCATTGCGGGCTGCGGCGACAATGGTGATGGCGCGGGTTCGCGCCTGCTCGCAGGTCAGGACCGTGCTCGGCCCGAGGCTGATCCGCCGGGATCGGCGTCCGGCGTGATACTGGACCACGTAGCCCTTGCGCCCGCTCGGCCGCACGCGGAGCCCAAAGCCCGGAATGTCGCTGTCCCAGACGAAATATTCAGCGGGCCGGGCCTCTGCTGTGTCGACGATGCGCTTGGTGAGCTTGGGCATGGGAAATCGGCTTCTCGGTTATCTGGCTTCCACAGTGCGCAATGCTCGCTGCCGGTCAACGAACACATTGATATTGCGAATGGAAAGGAAGTTCTGCGTGGAGGTGCGCAGGTGTTGGATCGCGTGTTCGAGCGGAACCGGCGGGTGGTGCGAATCACGGCGCGGGTTCCGGTCGTTCCGCCGCGCGGTTACAGTCGGCGAAAAGAAGCGGAATCCCGATGGCGTCAAAAACCACCCTGAATGCAAAGAACCTGGAGGCGCTGGGCGCCGAACGGCTGGCGCAACTGCTGATCGAGATCAGCACCGGCGATGCCGCGGCGAAGCGGCGACTGCGGCTCGCGCTTGCCGGGACGCACGGTCCGAAGGAGGCGGCGCGGGAAATCACCAAGCGGCTGACCAGCATCGCGCGCGCCCGCGCCTTCGTGGACTGGCAGAACCGCAAGCCGCTGGTGAAGGATCTCGAGACGCAGCGCAGCGCCATCATGGAACAGATCGCCCCGCGGGATCCCCGCGAGGCGCTGGCCCTTCTCTGGCGGTTCATGGGGTTGGCCACGCCCATATTCGAACGCTGCGACGACGGTAGCGGCATCGTCATCGACATCTTCCACCAGGCCTGCGCCGATCTGGGCGAGGTCGCCAGGGCGGCCGCGCCGGATCCGGAGGCGCTGGCGCGGCAGGTTCTCGATGCGCTGCGGGGCAACGGCTTTGGTCAGTACGACGGGCTGATCGACATCATCGCCCCGGCGCTGGGACCCGGGGGCGTCGCGCGGCTGAAAGAGCTGGTCGAGGACCTCGGACGAACGCCCGTACCGGTGCCGCCGAAGAGCGAATGGCATGCGGTCGGCTGGGGCAGCGGCGGCACCCGCTATGCCCACGAGATGGAGGAACACGCGCGGCGGAGCACGGTCGAGATGGCGCTGAAGGACATCGCCGACGCGCAGGGCGACGTCGACGGTTTCATCGCGCAGTACGATCCGAAGACCCGCAAGGTGCCGAAGATCGCCGCCGAGATCGCGCGGCGCCTGCTGGCGGCCGGCAGGGCGGCGGAAGCGCTCGGCTTCATCGAGCGGGCAGAGGTGAAGGAAGCGCGCTGGATCCCGGCCGAGTGGCAGGACGCCCGGCTCGGGGTGCTGGAGGCGCTGGATCGCAAGGATGAGGCGCAGGCCTTCCGCTGGGCGTGCTTCGCGCGCGACCTGTCGGTCGAGCACCTGCGGGCCTATCTGAAGCGGCTGCCTGACTTCGACGACATCGAGGCCGAGGAACGGGCGATGGCGCATGCCGCCGCGCATCCGGGCCTGCTTCCGGCGCTGGGATTCTTTCTCGACTGGCCGTCCCCGGACCATGCCGCGCGCCTGCTCATCGATCGGCACGGGGAGATCGACGGCGACCACTACGAGTTCCTTGTTCCCGCGGCCGAGGCACTGTCCGACCGGCACCCGCTGGCCGCGACGCTGGCGCTGCGGGCGATGATCGACTTCACGCTGAGCAAGGCGAGGTCGAAGCGCTACGGCTACGCGGCGCGGCATCTGGCCAGCTGCGCCGACCTTGCCGGACGGATCGAGAACTTCGCGCCGGTCGAGACGCATGACGCCTATGCCGCGCGCCTGAAGAGCGAGCACGGCCGGAAGTCCGGCTTCTGGGGGCACTTCGCCTGACAACGCACTGCGATATCATTCCCGACATTCATGCCGATCCCGATCGCCTGACGCGAACGTTGTCGAGGCTGGGCCATGTGGCGGTCGATTGGGCATGGGACGCATGGCGCAAGCACGCGCGCGAAAACCGCCGCGATGACGACCTTCATGCCCTGGAACCCCGGGATTGGGGGGAGTGGTAGGTCCGCGCATAGCGCGCGCCGAGCGAGGTGAGGATTTCGTAGCCGATCGTTCCGGCCGCGGCGGCGAGGGCGTCGGCGGACGTGCGCGGGCCGATCAGTTCGAGGAAGCCACCGGGCCGCGCCTCGGGCGCGTCGGTGACGTCGAAGGTGATGCTGTCCATCGAAACGCGCCCGGCCATCGGTACGGGGATGTCGCCGGCATTGGCGGTCGCGCGACCGGACAGGCCGCGCAGGAAGCCGTCGGCATAGCCGACCGCGACGGTGGCGATGCGGCTGGGTCGGGTCGCGGTCCAGGACGCGCCGTAGCCAACCCTGGCATTGGCCGGAATGTCGCGGATCTGGAGGATGCGCCCGAGCAGACGCACCACCGGCCGCATGGGATTGGCCTCGGTCGGGACGGGATTGAGGCCGTAGAGGGCCGCGCCCGGACGGCCGAGATCGAAATGGTAGTCGGGCCCGAGGAATATCCCCGACGAGTTGGCGAAACTGGCCGGCGCGGCCGGCAGTCGGCGCCGCGCGGCCTCGAAGGCCGCGAGCTGGGAGCGGTTCATTGGATGCGCCGGCTCGTCCGCGCATGCGAGATGGCTCATGACGAGCCGGAGCGTCACGCCCTCGAGCAGCGACGGATCGGCGGCGATCCGGTCGAGTTCGGCGGCCGGCAGGCCCATGCGCGACATGCCGCTGTCGACCTGCGCCGCCGCCGGCAGCGCGCCGCCTTGCGCCCGGGCGAGCCTGGTCCAGCGTTCGATTTCCGGCAGGCTGTTGAGGACGGGCCGCACGCCCGCGGCGGCGCAGTCGGCCTCCGCCCCCGCCGGCAGGCCGTTCAGCACGAAGATCTCCGCCGCCCCGGGAAGCACCCGCCGCAGCGCCAGTGCCTCGTCGAGATGGGCGACGAAAAATTGCCGCGCGCCCGCGTCGAAGAGGGCGGGGGCGACCCGGTCGGCGCCGAGGCCGTAGGCGTCGGCCTTCACCACCGCGGCGCAGCCCGCCGCGCCGAGGCGCCCGGCGAGCAGACGCCAGTTGGCCGCGATCGCGCCGAGGTCGATCTCGAGCAGCCCGCCCGCGTGGCCTGGCCGATGCGCCTCCGCCGCGAGGCTTCGGATTTCACTGTGCATGTCGGTTTCGTTCGTCGGAGGGAGCGCCGGCGGGCTCGCGGCCCGCCGGTGCCGAGCGATGCTCTCGTCAGAGCGGGTTGGTGTAGGTGGTCTTCGAGGCGGTGAAGAACTCCCGCGCCGCGCGGCCCTGTTCCCGGCTGCCGTAGGAGGAGCCCTTCTTGCCGCCGAACGGCACGTGGTAGTCGACACCCGCCGTCGGCAGGTTGACGAAGACCATACCGGAGGTGGAGCGGGTCTTGAAGTCCTCGGCGTATTTCAGCGATCGCGTGCAGATGCCGGACGACAGGCCGAGGAGCGAGTCGTTGGCGATGGCGAGCGCCGCGTCATAGCCTGGCGCCTTCAGCACGCTGACCACCGGCCCGAAGATCTCCTCGCGCACATGGGTCATGCTGTTGTCGCAGCCGGCATAGACCGCCGGTGACAGGAAGAAGCCCTTGGTCTCCCGCTCCAGCACCTCGCCGCCGCAGAGCCGGCTCGCCCCTTCGCCATCGGCGATGCCGAGGTAGCGCAGGTTCACCCGCATCTGCTTGTCGTCGACGACCGGGCCGATCTGGCTGGCCGCGTCCAGCGCATGGCCGACGCGCAGCCCGCGGGTCCGCTCCGCCATGCCTTCGGCAAGGGCGTCGTGGATGCCCGGCGTCGCGATGATCCGGGTGTTGGAGGTGCAGCGCTGGCCGGTGGACATGACCGAGCCGCCGATGGCGCAATCGATGGCGTTGGCGAGATCCGCGTCGTCGAGAACGACCAGCGGGCTCTTGCCGCCCATCTCCTGCTGGATCTTCGCGCCCCGGCCGGCGACGATCTCGCGGATGCCGCGGCCGGTGCTCTCCGAGCCGGTGAAGGTCACCGCCGCCACGCCCGGCGACCGGGCGATGACGTCGCCGACCACCGAGCCACGGCCCATGACGAGGTTGAAGGCTCCCGCCGGCAGGCCGGCGCGCGACAGGATCTCCGCCAGCTCCCAGCCGCAGGCGGGCGTCAGGTCGGCGGGCTTGAAGACGACCGTATTGCCGTAGGCCAGCGCCGGGGCGATCTTCCAGGCCGGGATGGCGATCGGGTAGTTCCACGGGGTGATGATCCCCACCACGCCCACGGGTTCGTAGCGCACCTCGACGCGGACGCCGGGGCGGGTGGAGGCGATGGCGATCCCCTCCACGCGCAGGGCTTCCTGGGCGTAGAACTTGAAGAGCTGGCCGGCGCGGACCACCTCGCCGATGGCCTCGGCCCGGACCTTGCCCTCTTCGCGGGCGAGAAGCTCGCCGAGTTCCTCCCGCCGCGCCAGAAGCTCGACGCCGACGGCCTCGAGGATATCGGCGCGGGCCTGCGGGGTGGTGGCCCCCCAGACCGGCAGGGCGGCGCTGGCGGCGGCGATCGCCGCCTCCGCCTGCTCGCGGCTGGCGCGGGTATAGAGGCCGATCACGTCATCGGTGTCGGACGGGCTGCGGTTCTCGGCCGCGTCCGCGCCGCCGACCCACTCGCCGGCGATGAAGTTCAGCTTTTCCCTGGTCTTCAGGAGCACGTCGTTCATTTCAGACCTCGGCCTCCACGTCCGCGAGGGATGTCTTGACGCGGTCGAACAGATCGTCCGCCTGCTCGGCGGTGATGATCATCGGCGGGCAGAAGGCCACCGCGTCGCCGAGATTGCGCGAGATCACCCCGTTCCTCTGCAACGCCGCGTTCATCGCGCCGCCCAGCTTTCCGACCGGGCCGGTGACGGACTTCGCAGCCTTGTCGTTGACGAGTTCCACCGCCGCGATCAGGCCGACGCCCCGGACCTCGCCGACCAGCGGATGATCGAGCAGGGTTTCGAGACTGGACAGGAACCGGCCGCCGACCTCGCGGACGTTGCCGACCAGATCGCGCTCCTCGATGATGGCGATGTTCTCCAGCGCCACCGCCGCGCCGAGCGGATGGCTGCCGCCGGTGTAGCCGTGGCCGAAGACGCCGATCCGCTCGCTTTCGTCGGCGATCGGGCCGAAGACCCGGTCATTCACGAGGATGGCCGAGAAGGGCACGTAGGAGGAGGTGATCTGCTTCGACAGCACCATGACGTCGGGGCGCATCCCGTAGGTGGTGGAGCCGAACATGTTGCCGGTGCGCCCGAAGCCGCAGATCACTTCGTCGGCGACCAGCAGGATGTCATACCTGGCGAGAACCGCCTGGATCTTCTCCCAGTAGGTCGCCGGGGGGGTGACGACGCCACCCGCGCCCATCACCGGCTCCGCCCAGAAGGCGGCGATGGTGTCCGGGCCCTCGCGCTGGATCAGCGCGTCGAGATCCTCGGCGCAGCGGGTGGCGAACTGTTCCTCCGTCTCGCCCGGCCGGCCCTCTTTCCAGTAGTGCGGCGCGGTGGTGTGGAATACCCGGTCGATCGGCATGTCGAAGGAGCGGTGGTTGTTCGGCAGGCCGGTCAGGCTGCCCGCGGCGATGGTGACGCCGTGATAGCCGCGGTTGCGGGCGATGACCTTCTTCTTCTCCGGCAGGCCGAGGGAGTTCGAGCGGTACCAGACCATCTTCAGGACGGTGTCGTTCGCTTCCGACCCCGAATTGGTGTAGTAGACCTTGCTCATCGGCACGGGAGCGATCGAGATCAGCTTTTCGGCCAGGTCGATGGCCGGTCCGTGCGACTTGTGGCCGAAGTTGTGGTAGAAGGGCAGCTTCCGCAGCTGGGCCGTGGCGGCGGCGATCAGGCGCGGCTCGTTGAAGCCGACGCCGACGCTCCAGAGGCCGGACAGGCCCTCGATGTAGCGCTTGCCCTGGTTGTCGAAGACATGGATGCCCTCGCCGCGCTCGATGATCATCGGGCCGACTTCGAGATGCCGCTTGGCCTCGGTGTAGCCGTGGAAGTGATAGGCGGCGTCCCGCGCTTCGGGAGAGCTGTCGAAATTTCGCATGTCGCTCATGATTCTGGTCTCGTGGTGTAGGGGGGACTAGATGTGCTGGCCGCCGTTGATCGGGATCTCGGAGCCGGTGACATAGGAGGATTGCCGCCCCGCGAGGAAGGCGACGACCTCGGCCACCTCCTCCGGGCGGCCGAGCCGCCTCATCGGAACCTGTTCCTCGACGATCCGCTCGGTGCCGGGGGAGAGGATGTCGGTCGCGATCTCACCCGGCGCCACCGCGTTCACCCGCACGCCGAAGGGGGCGAGGTCGTGGGCGAGTTCGCGGGTCAGCGCCGAGAGCGCGGCCTTGGACGCCGCATAGGCGGCGCCGGCGAAGGGATGTACGCGGGAACCGGCGATGGAACTGATGTTCACGATCGCGCCCTTGGCGGTCTTCAGCGGCTCGATCAGTTCCTGACAGAGCACGAGCGGGGCGATGAGGTTCACCGTCGTCACGTCGTAGAAGGTGTCGACGGGCGTCGAGATCGCGTCCATGCGGCCGCCGCCCGGCGTCTTGGGCGAGATGCCGGCGTTGTTGACCAGCGCGGACAGTCCGCGCTGGTCGAGTTGGCCCCGCAACGCCGCCGCCGCGGCGCGCACCGAGTCGAGATCCGAGAGATTGACCTCGATATGCTTCACGATGCCCTCGGCCCAGGGGCAGACGGTCGAGAAGGGTGTCCGGGCGAGGGTGATGACGTCCCAGCCCCTGGCGTAGAACTGGCGCACGATGGCGTGACCGATGCCGCGGCTGGCGCCGGTGACGGCGACGACGGGCTTCGGGGTATCGGATGCGGCGGTCATTGATGTTCTCTTGAGGATCAGGGGTGGGCGAAGGCCCGGGCGTCTGCCTGGTTGAAGGCGACATGCGCCGTCGCTCCGCGTTCCAGCGCGAGCAGGGGGCTGCCCGCCCGCAACTGGGCCGTGATCGGGGCCCCGCCCTCGAGATGGAAGACCATCCTGGCCGTCGCGCCGTGATAGATCGTCTCGACCAGCTTCACCGGCAACTGGCCTTCGACATCGGCGCCCGGGTTGACGAGCAGTCGCTCGGGCCGGATCGAGACAACCGCGCCGCCACCCTGTCCGATCCGGTCGACCGCCGTCGCGCGTACGCGGCTGCCGTTCGCGAGGGTGACGACCACGGTGCCCGCCTCCTCGCCGATGATCTTGCCGGCGAGCATGTTGGTGTCGCCGAGAAAGCCCGCGACGAACTGGTTCGCCGGACGCTCGTAAAGGGCGGCGGGAGCGTCGATCTGCTGGATCCGTCCGTCATTGAAGACGGCGATCCGGTCGGACATGGTCAGGGCCTCGTCCTGGTCGTGGGTGACGAAGACCATGGTGATGCCGAGCCGTTCGTGGATATGCTTGATCTCGACCTGCATTCCCTCGCGGAGCTTCTTGTCGAGCGCGCCGAGCGGCTCGTCCATCAGCACCAGCTCCGGATCGAAGACCAGGGCGCGGGCGACGGCGACGCGCTGCTGCTGGCCGCCCGACATCTGCCGGGGATAGCGGTTGGCGAAGCTGTTGAGCTGGACGAAGTCGAGGGCGCGCTTCACCCGCTCGGTGATCTCCGCCTTGGGCATCTTCCGCACCTTGAGCGGATAGGCGATGTTCTCGGCCACCGTCATGTGCGGGAACAGCGCGTAGCTCTGGAACACCATGCCGATGTTGCGGTCATGCGGCGCCACGCTGTTCAGCGTCCGCCCGCCCAGGCGGATGGTCCCCGCCGTCGGCTGCTCGAAACCGGCGAGCAGCATCAGCGCGGTGCTCTTGCCCGAGCCGGAGGGGCCGAGGAGGGTGACGAACTCGCCCTTGGCGATGTCGAGGTCCATCTCCCTGATGATGAGGGTTTCGCCGTCATAGGTCTTCTGCACGCCGGAGAACTGGACGAAGTCATGCATTGGAGGCGTTCCTTTTCCTGAGGCGGTCCGCCATGACCTGCGCGAGCATCAGAATGGCGAGGGAGACGACGATCATGATGGTGGCGACGGCGGCAATAGTCGGGTCGAGGTTTTCGCGGATGCCCGCGAACATCTGGCGGGGCAGGGTGATCTGCTCGCTGCCGGTCAGGAACATCGCGACGATCACCTCGTCGAAGGAGGCGACGAAGGCGAAAAGCGCGCCGGAGACCACGCCGGGGGCGATCTGCGGCATCGTCACCGTGAAGAAGGTGTGGAGCGGCTTCGCCCCGAGGCTCGATGCCGCGCGGACCTGGTTGTTGTCGAACTGCTCCAGCGTCGCGGCCACGGTGATGACGACGAAGGGCGCGCCGAGGATGGCGTGGGCGAGGATGATCCCGGTGTAGGAATTGGCGAGCCCGAGCCGGCTGTAGAAGAAGTAGGACGCCACCGCGGTGATGATGACCGGCACGATCATCGGCAGCATCAGTATCGCGGTGATGATCCCCCGGCCGGGGCAGGCGCGCCGGTTGAGCCCCACCGCCGCCAGCGTGCCGAGGACGGTGGAGATGATGGTGGCGAAGAAGCCGATGAAGAGGCTGTTCCGGAGCACCGTTCCCCAGATCGGGTTGTCGAGCAGAACCCGATACCAGCGCAGGCTCCACTCCTTGATCGGATAGGCGAGGATGCTGTCGGCATTGAAGGACAGCGGCACGATGGTCAGGATCGGCAAGACCAGGAAGCCGATGACGAGGGCCGAGAAGGCGAAGGTCAGGGTGACCGAGATGCGCTCGAAGCGGGTGAGGGACTGGTCAAACATCACGCACCCCCCATCCCGCCAGCGGGGGCGGTCAGTCGGCGGTAGAGCGCATAGAGCACGAGCGTCACGGCGAGCAGGTTCAGCGCCAGCGCCGAGGCGAGCCCCCAGTTGATCGTGTTGTTGGTGTAGAAGGCGATGAAATAGCTGATCATCTGGTCGTTCGGGCCGCCGACCAGCGCGGGTGTGATATAGTAGCCGATGGCCATGATGAACACCAGGATCGCGCCGGCGCCGAGGCCGGGCAGGGTGAGGGGGACGTAGGACGTCAGGAAGGCGCGGGTCGGCCTGGCGCCGAGGCTCTTCGCCGCTCGGAGGTAGTCCCGCGGGATGCCGCGCATCACCGAATAGAGCGGCAGAACGAGGAAGGGCAGCAGCACGTGGGTAAGGGCGACCATGACGCCGAAGCGGTTGAAGACCAGCGTCAGCGGCTCGGAGATGACGCCGAGCGTCAACAGCAGCTTGTTGATCGGCCCCTCCTTCTGCAACACGATGACCCAGGCGGCGCTGCGCACCAGGAGCGAGGTCCAGAAGGGAAAGAGCACCCCCGTCAGCATGATCCGCCGCCACCCCGGGCTGGCATTGACCAGCGCCCAGGCCAGCGGATAGCCGAGCACGCAGCTGATGAACGTCACCCCGAGGCTGATCGTCAGCGTGCGCAGCAGCACCCGGCGGAACAGCGCCTGATCGTCCGGAACGGCGGTGATGTTGCCGGCCTTGTCACGTTGCAGATCGACCGACTTCAGCAGGAAGAAATCGGTGTTGGTCGCCGCCGCCCGGGCGATGGCGGCCTGATACTCGGGATCGACCCAGCGCGGATCGACGTTCTCGAACCAGGCGCGGGCCTCGCCCGGCGCCGGCGCGCCTTCGCGGGCCTGGCGCGTCGTCTTCTTCAGCATGGTGGTGAAACCCGCCATGTCCTGATTGAGGCGGCGGGCGCCGGCGCCCGAGTTCTGCGCGGCGTCGGCCTCCGTGATGTCGGTGAAGAAGGCGGCGTAGAAGTCGTCGTCGAAGGTCGTGCCCTGCGCGACCAGCGCGGCCGACCGCGGGAAGCTCGCGGCATAGTCCGGGCTGTGCACCGCGCCGGTCAGAAGCGAGACGATCGGCAGCAGGAAGAAGATCGCCGTCACCAGCGCCAGCGGCAGGAGCAGCAGCACGGCGTTCCAGCTTTCGCGTCGGCGGGTCCGCCGGAGCGCGCGTTTCAGACGACGACTTTCGCCGGCGTCGCCGGGGGTGATCCCCCCGGCGGTCGTGAGAGTGAGGTCGGTCATGGGGCGTCTCCGGCTTCTATCGCGTCAGTTCGACGCCCAGTTGTTGAAACGCTCGTTCAGCTCCTCGATATTGTCGATCCAGAAGGAATCGTCCTGGTGGACGGCCCCTTTCATGTTGTCGGGCGCGGTCGGCAGCCAGGCCAGCACCTCGGGCGAGACCAGCGACGGCGCGTTGACGTTCGATGTGCCGTAGGGGATCGCGGTCGACAGAACCGCCTGGTTCTTCGGATCGACGGTGATCTTCAGGAAGTCATAGGCGCTGTCGAGGTTCGGCGTCCCCTTGATGATCGCCCAGCCGTCGACGGTGTAGACCTGCCCGTCCCAGACGATGCGGAAATCCTGGCCTTCCTTGATCGCGGTCGAGACGCGGCCGTTGTAGGCGCTCGACATCACGACGTCGCCGGCGGCCAGCCACTGCGGCGGCTGCGCGCCCGACTCCCACCACTGGATGTTGCCCTTGATCTCGTTGAGCTTGGCGAAGGCGCGGTCGACGCCCTCCGGCGTGCCGAGAACCTCGTAGACCTCATCCGGCGCCACGCCATCGGCGAGGAGCGCGATTTCGAGCGTGAACTTCGCCGACTTGCGGAGCCCGCGCTTGCCCGGCCACTTCTCCGTGTTCCAGAAATCCGCCCAGGTCGTGGGGCCGTCGTCGCCGAGCTTGGCATGATCGTAGGCGAGGACGACGGAATAGAGAATCGAGCCGAGGCCGCAATCGCCCATCACGGCGGCCGGAATGATGTCCTTGGTGCTGCCGAGCTTGTCCCAGTCGAGCCGCTCGACCGTGCCGTCGGAACAGGCATTCTCCAACTCCGGGGCCTCCATCTGCACGACGTCCCAGGTGACGTCCCCCGCCTCGACCATCGCCTTGATCTTGGCGAGCTCGCCGTTATAGGCCTCGTCGGTCAGCGGACCGTACTGGGCGATGAAAGGCTTGAAGAGGGCTTCGCGCTGCGCGTCCTGCAGCGCGCCGCCGAAGCTGACGACGGTCAGGTCGCGGGCGAGTGCCGCGTTCCCCGAAAGGGCTGTCGCGGCGACGAGGAGCGCGGTGGCGCGGGTCAGTCGGGTCATTGTCATTTCCTGTCCTGTTGATTGCTATTGTTGAAGGGGCATCAGGCGGCGAGCTTGGCAAGGACTTTCGCGCCGATCTCCTCCCCGATCGGGAAGGCGGAGGTCGCGGCGGGCGACGGGGCATTGCAGACATGGACGGTCCGCGGCGTCTCGCGAACGAGAAAATCCTCGATCATCTTGCCGTCGCGCCCGACCGCCTGCGCGCGGATGCCCGGCGCATGCGGCTCGAGATCGTCGAGCGTCAGCTCGGGGCAGTAGCGGCGGCAGCGTTCGAGATAGGCGCGTCTGGACAGCGAGCCCTTCAGCTCGTGCAGGCCGGGCCGCAGCGAGCGGGCCATGAGCTTCCAGAAACCGGGGAAGCTCAGGCTGTCGAAGGCGTCGCGCGCGACGAAGCGGTTGCCGTCATAGGTCTCGCGGCCGAAGGAAAAGACCGCGTTCGGCCCGACGGTGGTGTAACCGCCGATCATCTTGGTCAGATGCACACCGAGGAAAGGCAGCGACGGGTCCGGCACCGGATAGATCAGCCGTTGCACCAGGTCGCCCGCCCGCGGCGAGAGGCGGAAATATTCCCCCCGGAACGGCACGACGCGGAAGTCGTCGGCGAGGCCGGACAGCGCCGCGATCCGGTCGGCGGCGAGGCCCGCGCAGGCGATGGCGACGCGCGCGGCGATGTCGCCGCCGGCGGTCTCGACCCGGATTTCCCCGGCGGCCTCGACGAGGCCGGTGACCTTGGTCCCGAAGCGGAAGTCCACGCCCTCGGCCCAGAGCCGCGCCTTCAGCGCCCGGCAGATCTCGCCATAGTCGACGATGCCGCTGTCCGGGCTCAGGATCGCGCGCAACCCCGCGACCTTCGGCTCGATTTCCGCCATTTCCGCCGCGTCGAGCATCCGCAGGTCGAGGCCGTTCGCCGTCGCCCGGGTCATCAGGGCTTCCAGCCGCGGCAGCTCGTCCGGCTCCGTCGCGACGATCAGCTTGCCGCAGGAAGCGTAGGCCACGCCGTTCTCGGCACAGAAGGCCCGTGTCCGCGCCGACCCGGCGGTGCAGAGTCGCGCCTTGAGGCTGCCCGGCGCATAGTAGACGCCGGCATGGATGACGCCGGAATTGTGACCGGTCTGGTGTTGCCCCGGCCCGTCCTCCTTCTCGATGACGAGAAGGCGGATACCCGGCCGGGCGCCGTGCAGATGGTAGGCCGTTGCCAGCCCAACGATTCCCGCGCCCACGATGATTGCATCATAAATAGGCACTTAGTGCTTTCCGTCATAGTTTTAGGCAGGGATCTGGATAGCCCGCGGTCCGGGGCTTTTCGATAGGGACATGCTTGACTAAGGTTTGGCAATCGCAAAACCTTCATGTCGGAGCAGCGCGAAATGATTCCTCTCCCACGTCCGTTCAGTGGAACCCTCTCCGATATCGACCTCGCCTTGCTGCGCGACTTCTCCGAGATCGTCTCGGCGGGCGGCATCACCGCCGCGGAGGCCCGGCTCGGCAAGGGCAAGTCGGCGATCAGTCTCGGCCTGACCAAACTTGAGAGCCGTCTCGGCCTTCGCCTCTGCGAGCGCGGCCGCTCCGGCTTCCGGTTGACCGAGCAGGGAGAACTGGTCCATTCGGCCGTGCTGGCTCTGTTTTCCGAGATCGGCCGCTTCACCGATTTCGTCGGCGCGGCCACCCGCCAGATCGAGGGCGCGATCAATGTCATGGCCGACGACAGCTTCGCCTTCGAGCTGGAAACGCCACTTGCCCGCACCATCGCCCGCGTGCACGAACACTTCCCCGGACTCCAGCTCAACCTGCGCATGACCGCGCCGGATCGAATCTTCGCCTCAGTGCTGGAGGGCAGCGCCGACCTCGGCTTCACCGCGCTGATCCGCCCGAGCGAGGCATTCGAGGCGGTGCCGGTCGGTCTCGAGGAGATGGGCCTCTTCTGCGGTCGCGGTCACCCGCTCTTCGGCGTCGCCGACGAGGCCCTCACCGAAGACGACCTCCGCCGCTACGATTTCGTCGCGGCCGAGGTGACGCAAGGCCCCGAGGTCACGGCCTTTGTCGGTGGCCTGCGGATCCGCGCCGCGGCGCCGACGATCCTGTCGCGAATGCTGCTCATCATCTCGTCGCGCTACCTCGGCTTTGCCCCGGTGGAGTTCGCGCAATACTGGGTTCGCAAGGGCTCGATCCGCGAGATCGCCATGCCGGCCGGACGCTACACCAACCAGTGCTACGTCATCCACCGCCGCGCCCGCCCCTTGGGCATCGGGGGCGGCATCTTCCGCGGCATCCTGCTCGACGAGCTGCGGTCGCGAAAAGTGGCATGAGGCGCACCGGTGGACGGGAGCGCGCGTCGGCAACGCCCGCGGTCGCCGCGGAGCAGCCCGGGCCGACATGTCACGATTGGCGCGCGCCGAGCAGCATCGGTCCGTACTCGATGAGAAAGAGGCCGAAGGCCGCGATCCAGAGGCCGCCGGCGAGGTCGAGCAGCGCCGGGGCGCCGAAGATGTCGGCGGCGGGCCGGGCGAGGGCGGCGGCGAACAGGCAGGCATAGGCGGCGACCGTCATGGGCGAGGCGGTGAGCGCGCGCCTTGTGTGGCCGCGCGTCGCCCGCGTCATTACCGCGAGCATCATCCCGGCGATCCCGCCGACCAGCATCGGGTGCATCGCTCCGGCCGGCGGCAGCCAGCCGACGGCGCCGGCGGCGAGGCCGAGAAAGCCGAGGACGACGAAGCCGAAGGCGACATGGAGCACGAGAAGCAGCGGCTCCGCCGCCGTCGCGAGCCCCCGCCACCGCGAGAGCCGCCAGGCGACGACGCCGGCGCCCGCGACGCCCGCGACCGCCGCCGGCGCGCCGACCGGCGCCACGACCCAGACGACGAGCGCGGCGAGGATGGCGAGGATCGCGATTCCGTCCTGCCGGTTGAAGGCGACCGGCAGCCGGGTCTCGCCGCGCTGCGCCAGCCAGTTGCGGGTGAAGCTCGGCACGATCCGCCCGCCGACGATCATGACGAGGAGCACGAACCCGGCGAGCGCCACCCGCGCCGAGACCGCGGCGGCGCCGGTGGTCAGCACCTCGGTGTGGAAGCCGAGGTTCGCGGTCCCGATCACGGCGATCGCGACGAGGATCTTCATGTCCTTCCACTTCCGCCCGACGACGAGCTCGCGCCCGCAGACCACGACCAGCACCGGCAGGAACAGCGCATCGACCGTCACCGCCGCCCCGACCCCGATCCATGGCACGGCGAGCATCGCCACGCGCCCGGCGAGCCACAGCGCCGCGAGCACCGCGAGCGGCGGCCCCGACAACGGCATCTGCCCGGTCCAGTTCGGGATCGCCGTCATCAGGAAGCCCGCGAGCACCGCCGCGCCGAAGCCGAACAGCATCTCGTGCCCGTGCCAGGCGACCATGCCGTAGGCGCCGCCGAGCGGCAGGCCGGCGGTCAGGGCGGCGATCCACAGCGCCATCGCCAGCACCGCGAAGGTTCCGGCGCCGAGGAAAAACGGCCGGAAGCCGTAGGAGAGGAACGCGGGCCCGGTGCGGCGCAGACCGCGCGGGATGCCGTGGCGTCGCGGCGCTTCGGCGACGGGCGCGGCCGGTCGGGTTGTGGACATGGCGGGTCTCCGTTAGTCTTTCCGTCGCAGCCGCCCGCCGCTGCGCCGCCGGGCGGGGCGGGCGCGTCCGCTGGCCGGGGGAGGTCTGCGATGCTCGATATCATGCTGCAACAGGCAGAGCCATTTCGCGGGCTGGAGCCTTGCGCGCTCGCCGAGGTCGCGCGCCACGCCAGCGCGCGCCGGCTCGCGCCCGGCGAGGCCCTGTTCGAGCAGGGCGCGCCGGCGGACCGCTTCTTTCTCGTCACCGAGGGCCGGTTCAAGGTCTCGATGATCATGCCGGAGGGCAAGCAGGTGCTGGTGCGCCTGGTCTTTCCCGGTGACTTCTGCGGCCTCGCCCTCGTCCTCGCCCGGCCGGACTATCCGGCGGCGGCCCAGGCGATCGTCGCGAGCCGCGCGATCGCCTGGCCGACGAGCTACTGGCCGGTGATGATCGAGACCCATCCCGCGGTCGCGCTCGACGCGACCCGCTCGCTCGGGCGTCACGTCGCCGAGGTGCATGCGCGGATCGCCGAGCTCTCGACCGCCGAGGTCGAGCGCCGCGTCGCACTCGCGGTGCTGCGTCTTGTTCATTGCGCCGGCGAGCCGGTGCCGGAGGGCATCCGGATCGATTTCCCGATCACCCGCCAGGACATCGCCGAACTGACCGGCGCGACGCTGCACAGCGTCTCGCGCATCGTCTCGGCCTGGGGCCGCCGCGGCATCGTCGGCCGCGGCCGGGCCCGGCTGGTCGTGCGCGACGTCGCCGGGCTCGGGCGCGTCGCCGAGGGCGAGAAGGCCTGAAGCCAGGCCGTCCGCCCTCCGCATCGCCGTTACTGACCGATCTGGGCGAAGGCCGCGTCGAAGCGTTCCTGCGCCTTCTTCGGGTTCTTCACCGCCTTCGCCGCCTCGAGGTTCGACGACGGATCGCCGACGACGACGAGCGCGACCATCCCCATCGGGAAGTGCGGCGTGCATTTGACGCCGTAGACGCCCTCGGTCGTGACCGTGAGGTCGAAGTTCTCGTTCATCTTCGCCTTGAAGCCCTCGACGCCGTCGGGGAGCATCCCCTTGACGCTCTCGACGTCGTGGCCCTTGTCGGTGGCGATGAAATGGACGACATCGCCAGGCTGGGCCTGGACGAAGCTCGGCTCGAAGACCATCGCGCCTTCCGCGCCCTTGTTCAGCATCTTCACCTCGATGTCGGCCGCCGAAGCGGCGCCGGCGATCGTGGCAAGGGCGGCGGCAGCCGCGAGCATCCCGTAGAGTCTCATTGTCCCCAGTCTCCCGTTTTCGCGGAGCCGTCCGAGACCCCGCCTTGGCGTTCGCGAACCCCTTTCCGCGAGGTCGATGTAGGGAATGCCGGCCGTCGCGACGTTGCGCCGGCGCAAACTTCGCACGATTTCGGGGCGTGAATTCCGGCGGCCGCCGCGGACCCGGCCGGTGGTCGCCTGTTTGCGCTGGCGCAAAGAACGCCGCCGCGCCGCGGAGCAGACAGGAGGGCACGGACGAACGCGAGGGAGAATGGGGTGCGGAGGGAGACTGCCATCGGGCGATTGACGGCCCTGCTCGTCGCGCTCGTCCTCGTCCTCCTCGCCGGCGTCGCGCAGGCAAGGACGCTTCCCGAGTTCCTCGCCGAGGCCGCCCCGGCCGACCTCTTTCCCGGCGCCGCGAGCTTCGGCGCGCCCGAGGGCGAGCCGGCGCTGGCGCCGGTCCTCGACGCCGGCGGGGCGCGGATCGGCTGGGTCTATCTCAACACCGATTTCACGACCTCGATCGGCTATTCCGGCAAGCCGATCCGCATCCTCGTCGGCATCGACGACGCCGGCACCGTGCGCGGGCTGAAGCTCGTCGAGCACCACGAGCCGATCGTGCTCATCGGCATCCCCGAAGCGAAGATCATGGCCGCGCTCAACGGCCTGATCGGGCAGGAGCTCGGCTCGGTCGCCGCCGGGACGGCCAAGCCGCCGCAGGTCGACATCGTCTCCGGCGCCACCGTCACCGTGCTCGTCATGGGCGACAGCGTCGTGCGCTCGGCGGTCAAGCTCATCCGCGGCGGCCGCCTCTCGGGCGGAGCCGCGACCGCGACGGCGCCCGCCGCGGTCGCGCGCGAGATCGACACGGGCAAGAGCGAGATCCGTGACTGGCAGGCACTGCTCGGCGACGGGTCGGTGCGGAGCCTGCGACTGACCATCGGCGAGGTTTCCCGGGCCTTCGCCGATGCGGGACAGCCAGCCGCCGCCAGCCATCCCGAGACGCCCAGCCCCGACGACCGGTTCATCGAGTTCTACGTCGCGCCGGTCTCGGTGCCGACGATCGGCCGCAGCCTGCTCGGCGACACCGCCTACGCGCGACTGGCCGAGAAGCTGAAGCCGGGTCAGGCGGCGTTCCTCGTCGCGGGCGACGGCGCCTATTCGTTCAAGGGCTCGGCCTACGTCCGGGGCGGCATCTTCGACCGCATCGAGCTGATCCAGGACGGGCAGGGGACCCGCTTCCGCGACCGCAACCACACCCGGCTGAACGACATCGCCGCCAGCGGGGCGCCGCATCTGAAGGAGATCGGGCTCTTCGTCGTGCCGGAGGACTTCGCGTTCGACGTGACCGCGCCCTTCGACCTCCAGCTCCTCGTCCAGCGCGGCACCGAGGGTCGCGACAAGGCGACGATCCCCTTCGACCTCGGCTATACGCTGCCGGAAGCCTATCTGCTGCCCGCGCCGCCCGTCCCGGCCGCCGCGCCCGCGCCGGCGCCCGCCGGCCTCGCCGACGAGGAGCAGGGCCCGCCGCTCTGGGTGTCGATCTGGCAGATGAACCGCGTCAACATTACCGTCGTCGGCGCCGCGATCGCGACGCTGAGCGGCATCTTCTTCTTCCAGAACACGCTCGCCCGCCGGCCGCGATGGCTGAAGGGCGTGCGCTACACCTACCTCGCCTTCACGCTGGTCTGGCTCGGCTGGTACGCGAACACCCAGCTCTCGGTCGTCAACGTTCTCACCTTCCTCAACGCGCTCGTCACCGGGTTCTCCTGGGAGTTCTTCCTCTCCGCTCCCCTCATCTTCATCCTCTGGGCCGCCGTCGCCGCCGGGCTCCTGTTCTGGGGACGCGGCCCCTTCTGTGGCTGGCTCTGCCCGTTCGGGGCGCTGCAGGAATTCGCGAGCCTCGCGGCGAAGAAGCTCCGGATCCCCCAGGTCCAGGTGCCATGGGCGATCCACGAGCGGCTCTGGCCGATCAAGTACATGATCTTTCTCGGCCTCTTCGGCCTCTCGCTCTATTCGCTGGCACATGCCGAGGTGCTGGCCGAGGTCGAGCCCTTCAAGACCGCGATCATCCTCAAGTTCAACCGCGAGCTCCTGTTCGTCGGCATCGCGCTGCTCTGGCTGCTGCCCGGCCTCTTCATCGAGCGGTTCTTCTGCCGCTATGTCTGCCCGCTCGGCGCGGCGCTGGCGATCCCCGGACGCCTCAGAATGTTCGAGTGGCTGAAGCGCTGGCCCGAATGCGGCTCGCCCTGCCACCGCTGCGCCAACGAATGCCCGGTGCAGGCGATCCACCCCGAGGGCAACATCAACGTCAACGAGTGCATCTACTGCATGCACTGTCAGGAGCTCTACCACTCCGAGACGCGGTGCCCGCACATGATGGTGGTCAAGGCCCGCCGCGACAAAATCGCCGGCTCGGGCGGACCGGGCCTGAAGATCCCGCCCGGTCCCCGCCCGAAACCCGCCCATTCCCACGCCAGCTGAAAGGAACCACGATGTCGACCGACGACAGCCTGAAACTCAACCGGCGCCAGATCCTCGGCTCCTCGGCGGCGGTCGCCGTCGCCGGCGGCGGCGGCCTCGGCGGCCTCGGCCTGCTCGGCACCCCCGCCCGCGCGGCGGAGGCGGCGGGCTCGTCCAACGTCGCGCCGGGCGAACTCGACGAATACTATGTCTTCACCTCGGGCGGCCACTCGGGCGAGATCCGCATCGTCGGCCTGCCCTCCATGCGCGAACTGATGCGCATCCCGGTCTTCAACCGCGAGAGCGCCACCGGCTGGGGCCAGACCAACGAGAGCCTGCGCGTGCTGACCGACGGCCTGCTGCCCGAGACCCGCGAGTTCCTCGCGCCCCGCGGCGGCACCTACCAGAACGGCGACCTGCACCATCCGCACCCGTCGCAGACCGACGGCACCTATGACGGGCGCTATCTCTTCGCCAACGACAAGGCCAACACCCGGGTCTGCCGGGTCCGCCTCGACGTGATGCGCTGCGACAAGATCGTGCAGATCCCGAACCAGCACACCGTCCACGGCCTGCGCGTGCAGAAGTATCCGCGCACCGGCTATGTCTTCGCGAACGGCGAGGACGGCGTGCCGCTGCCCAACGACGGCAAGATCCTCGACGATCCCAAACAGTACTGGTCGATCTTCTCGGCCGTCGACGGCGACACCATGGAGGTCGCCTGGCAGATCCGGGTCGATGGCAACCTCGACAACGTCGATGCCGACTACCAGGGCAAGTACGCCTTCGCCACCTGCTACAATTCCGAGGGCGGGGTCACGCTCGCCGACATGATGGCCTCGGACGAGGACTGGGTCGTCGTCTTCAACCTCAAGCGCATCGAGGAGGCGGTCGCCGCCGGCAAGGCCGAGATCATCAACGGCGTTCCCGTGCTCGACGGCACCCACGGCTCGGCCTTCACTCGCTACATCCCGGTGGCCAACAGCCCGCACGGTATCAACACCGCGCCCGACGGTATTCACGTCGTCGCCAACGGCAAGCTTTCGCCCACCGTCACCGTCTTCGACGTGCGCAAGTTCGACGACCTCTTCGACGACAAGATCCAGCCGCGCGACACCGTCGTCGCCGAGCCGGAGCTCGGCCTCGGGCCGCTCCACACCGCCTATGACGGGCGGGGCAACGCCTATACCACGCTCTTTCTCGACAGCCAGGTCTGCAAGTGGAACATCGAGGACGCCAAGCGCGCCTTCGCCGGCGAGCAGGTCGATCCCATCCGCCAGAAGCTCGACGTGCAGTACCAGCCGGGCCACAACCACTCCTCGATGGGCCAGACCAAGGAAGCCGACGGCAAGTGGCTGATCTCACTTAACAAGTTCTCGAAGGACCGTTTCCTCAACGTCGGCCCGCTCAAGCCCGAATGCGACCAGCTCATCGACATCTCGGGCGACGAGATGAAGCTCGTCCACGACAACCCGACTTTCGCCGAGCCGCATGACGCGACGATCGTCCACGCTTCCAAGATCAACCCGATCTCGATCTGGGACCGCGCCGATCCGTTCTTCGCCGAGACCGTGAAGATGGCCGAAGCCGACGGCATCGATCTCATGGTCGCCGGCGACATCATCCGCGACGGCGACAAGGTCCGCGTCTACATGACCTCCTCGGCCCCGGCCTTCAGCCTCGACAGCTTCACGGTCAAGCAGGGCGACGAGGTGACGGTCGTCGTCACCAACATCGACGAGATCGAGGATCTGACCCACGGCTTCTCGATCATCAACTACGGCATCAACTTCGAGATCGCGCCCCAGGCCACCGCCTCGGTCACCTTCAAGGCCGACAAGCCCGGAGTCTACTGGTACTACTGCTCGTGGTTCTGCCATGCGATGCACATGGAGATGAAGGGCCGGATGCTGGTGGAGCCCGCCGCCGCATGATCCGCGCCGTCCTCCTCGCCGCCCTGCTCCTGCCCGGCCTCGCCGCCGCCGAGACGCGCACGCTCGCGCCCGGCGACGACCTTGGCCGGGCGGTGGCGGCGGCGGCGCCGGGGGATACGCTCGTCCTCGCGGCCGGCACCCACGCCGGCCGCGTCACTCTCGACCGCCCGCTGACGCTCAGCGGCGAGCCCGGCGCCATCCTCGACGGCGGCGGCGCGGGCAGCGTGCTGACCGTCGACGCCCCCGGCGCCACCGTCACCGGCCTCACCATCCGCGCCTCCGGCTCCGATCGCGTGGCGATGGACGCGGGCGTGTTCCTGACCAAAGCCGCCAGGGGCGCGCTCGTCGAGGGCAATACCCTCGCCGACAACCTGCACGGCATCGTCCTCCAGGGCTCGCCCGACGTCACGGTCCGCGGCAACGACATCACCGGCCGCGCCGGCCGCCAGGCCGAGGCCGGCAACGGCGTGATGCTCTGGAACGCCCGCGGCGCGCTGATCGAGGGCAACCATGTCCGCCTCGGCCGCGACGGCATCTTCACCCGCGTCTCGAAGAAGGACATCTTCCGCGGCAACCGCTTCGAGAAGACCCGCTTCGCCATCCACTACATGTACACCACCGACAGCGTCATCGAGGGCAACGTCTCGATCGACAACACCGTCGGCTATGCGATCATGTTCTCCGACCGGGTGCGGATCCTCGGCAATATCTCCGACGGCGACCGCGACCTCGGGGTGATGGTCAATTCCTCCAACTACACGCAGGTCCGCGGCAACCGCGTCACCGGCCGCGCGCTCCCCGCCGCGCGCTGGCTCGCCGCCTCGCAGGGCGCCGACGACGACATGGCCTCGGGCGCATCCGCGGAGGCGCCCCCCGTCATCCACGCCGGCGGCGACCGCGTCGGCCCGGAGAAGTGCCTCTTCCTCTTCAACGCCAACAAGGGCGTGATCGAGGACAACGCCTTCGAGGGCTGCGCCATCGGCATCCATTTCACCGCCGGGGCCGAGGGCAACACCGTCGCCGGCAACGCCTTCATCGGCAACCAGAGCCAGGTGAAATACGTCGGCACCCGCAATCTCGACTGGTCCGCCGACGGCCGCGGCAACTACTGGTCGGACAACCCCGCCTTCGACCTCGACGGCGACGGCATCGCCGATGCCGCCTACCGCCCGAACGACATCATCGACCGGGTGATGTGGACCGCCCCGCAGGCCCGGCTCCTCGTCACCAGCCCGGCCGTGCAGGTGATCCGCTGGGCGCAGTCGCGCTTCCCCGCCACCCTTCCCGGCGGCGTCCTCGACTCCGCGCCGCTCATGTCCCCGCCGGAGGTCACCCCATGACCGAGACCGTCGCCCTCGCCGGCGTCACCAAGGCCTATGGCCCGATCGTCGCCGTGCGCGACCTTGACCTCGCACTCCACGCCGGCGAGGTGGTGGCGCTCGTCGGCCACAACGGCGCCGGCAAGACCACGCAGATCAAGATGATGCTCGGCCTCTCGCGACCCAGCGCCGGCACCGTGCGCCTGCTTGGCACCGACCCCGCCGGAGACGGCTTCGCCGCCCGCGCCGAGGTCGGCTACCTGCCGGAGAGCGTCTCCTTCCATCTCGCCCTCACCGGCCGCGAGACCCTCGCCTTCTACGCCCGGCTGAAGGGCCTCGACGCCCGCCATCTCGACCCGGCCTTCGCCGCCGTCGGCCTCGACGGCGGCGCTGCCGATCGCGCCGTCGGCACCTGGTCCAAGGGGATGCGCCAGCGTCTCGGCCTCGCCCAAGCGCTGCTCGGCCGCCCGCGCGTCCTCATTCTCGACGAACCGACCAGCGGGCTCGACCCCGCGCTTCGCCGCGAGTTCTACGCCATCGTCGCCGCCCGCGCCGCCGAGGGGGCGACCGTGCTCCTCGCCAGCCACGCCCTGACCGAGCTCGAAGGCCGCGCCGACCGCGTCGTCATCGTCAACCGCGGCGTCAAGATCGCCGACGGCACCCTCGACGAGCTGCGCCATCTCGCCGCGCTGCCCGTGAATGTCCGCGTCCGCCCGGGCGCCCCCCTCCCGGCCGACGGCTGGCGCCGCCTCCCGGACGGCAGCCTCGAGACCGAGGTCGCGCCTGCCGGCAAGCTCGCGCTCCTCGCGCGTCTCCTCGCCGTGCCGGGCGCGATCGCCGACATCATCGTCACCGAGCCGACGCTCGACGATCTCTACGCCCACTTCCTGCGCCGCGAGGCCGCCTGATGACCGTCATGACCGACGCAATCCCCCATGCCGCCCGCCGCGAGAGAGCAATGCCGACGATCATCACCCTCGCCGCGAAGGAAATCCGCGAGGGCATCCGCAACCGCTGGGTGCTCGCGACGACGCTCCTCCTCGCCGCGCTGGCGCTCACCCTCGCCCTCCTCGGCAGCGCCCCGACCGGCACGGTCGGCGCGAGCCGGCTCGACGTGGTGACCGTCAGCCTCGCCAGCCTGACGATCTTCCTCGTGCCGCTGATCGCGCTCCTCCTCTCCCACGACGCGATCGCGGGCGAGGCCGAGCGCGGCACGCTCCTCCTCCTCCTCACCTATCCAATCCGGCGCAGCGCTGTCATCTTCGGCAAGTTTCTCGGCCAGCTCGCCATCCTCGCCCTCGCCACCGTCGTCGGCTACGGCACGGCCGCGCTCGCCGTCGGCTGGAACCTCGGCGCCGCCGCGTGGGGGGCTTTCGCCGCGATGGTCGCCGCCTCGATCCTGCTCGGCGCCGTATTCCTCGCCCTCGGCCTGCTCGCCAGCACCCTCGTCCGCCAGCGTTCCACCGCCGGCGGCATCGCCATCGGCCTCTGGCTGCTGTTCGTGCTGATCTACGACATGGCCTTTCTCGGCCTGCTCGTGGCCTCGGGCGGGCACGCGCTGCCGCCGCTCCTGATCGACACGCTGCTCGCCCTCAACCCGACCGACGCCTATCGCCTGCTCACGCTCGGCGCCGCCGGCACCGGCGGCCTCACCGGCATCGGCGCCCTCGCCGGCCACACCGCGCTGACCCCGCCGCTTCTCGTCGCCGTCCTTCTCGCCTGGACGGCGGCCCCGCTCGCCCTCGCCGCCTTCGTCTTCGCCCGGAGGGAGCTTTGATGCGCCCGCTCGCCTTCGCCTTCGTCGCCCTCGCGCTCGCCGCCTGCGAGCCGGACGCCGAGAAGCCGGCGCCCCACACCCTCACCGACGCCGCGATCGGCCGCTACTGCGGCATGATGCTGACCGAGCACGAAGGCCCGAAGGGCCAGATCCTGCTCAAGGGCGTCGATGAGCCGGTCTGGTTCTCCTCCGCCCGCGACACCCTCGCCTTCACCCTCCTCCCCGAGGAGCCGAAGGACATCGCCGCGATCTACGTCACCGACATGGGCGCCGCCTCCTCCTGGGCCGAGCCCGGCGTCGACAACTGGACCGACGCCAAAACCGCGAGCTTCGTCATCGGCAGCGACGCCCAGAGCGGCATGGGCGGCGCCGAGGCCGTCCCCTTCGCCGACAAGGCCGCGGCGCAAGCCTTCGCCCGCGACCACGGCGGCGAGGTCTACGCCTTCGACGCCGTCCCGCCCGACGCCATCATCGCCGCCGCCGATGCCGACACCGACGCGGTCCCGGAAGCGGAGGCCGCCCATGACCACTGAGCGCCTGACCCGCCGCCGCGCCCTCGGCCTGCTCGCCGCCGCCGCCGGCCTGCCGCTCGTCCTGCGCGCCGGCCGGGCCACGGCCGAGGTCGTCACCTGGCACGGCCGCGCCCTCGGCGCCCCGGCGACGCTCGTCCTCCACCATCCGGACCGCGCCGCCGCCGAGCGTCTCGTCGCCGCCTGCGTGGTGGAGCTTGACCGGCTGGAGTCGATCCTCAGCCTCTACCGCCCCGACTCGGCGCTCTCCGAGCTCAATCGCGCCGGCGCCCTCGCCGCGCCGCCGCCCGAGCTCGTCGCCATTCTCGCCGACTGCCGCCGCTTCCACGCCGCCACGGCCGGCGCCTTCGACCCGACCGTGCAACCCCTCTGGCGGCTCTATGCCACCCATTTCCAGGGCGGCGGCGGCGCGGAGGGCCCAGCCCCGGCCGCCCTCGACGCGGCCCTCTCCCGCGTCGGTCTCGACGCCGTGCACGCCAGCCCCGACCGCGTCGCCCTCACCCGGCCGGGGATGGCGCTGACGCTCAACGGCATCGGCCAGGGCTGGATCACCGACCGCGTCGCCGACCGCCTGCGCGCCGCCGGCGTCACCTCGACCCTCGTCGACATGGGCGAGATCCGCGGTGTCGGCCCGCGCCCGTGGCAGGTGGCCATCGCCGGCACCGACGCGGTCGTCCCGCTGACCGACCGCGCCATCGCCACCTCGGCGCCGCGCGGCTTCGCCTTTGATCCCGCCGGCCGCTTCACCCACATAATCGACCCGCGCAACGGCGCCACCCCGGCCCGTTTCTCCCGGATCACCGTCACCGCCCCGACCGCGGCCGAGGCCGACGCCCTCTCGACCGGCTTCGCCCTGACCGCGGACGCGCCGGCGCTGCCCGGGATCACCGTCGAGCGGGTCGCTTCATGAGGCGCGGCTGAACCGCCCGCCGGCGGCGAGATAGCCGTCGAAGGCGCTCGCCACGATCCGGGCGAGCGGCACCCCCTCGGGCCGGATCGTCAGCCCGCCCGCGTCGAGCGCCACGAACGCGCCGAACCGAGCGGCGACCGCCTCCGCCTCGGTCCTGAGCGCCGCGCCATCGGGGCCGAGGGCGGCGAAATCGAGGCGGAAGTCGCAGAGCAGCATCTCGATCGCCCGCGCGCGAGACCGGTCGTCGGCGTCGAGCGCGTGGCCGCGGGCGCCCGGCAGTTCGCCCTCGGCGATCCGCCCGTGCCAGGCCGGGGTCGCCGCCGCGTTCTGGACGTAGCCGCCGGCGAAGCGCGAGATCGACGAGGCGCCGAGGCCGATCAGCGTCGGGCAGACATCGTCGGTATAGCCCTGGAAGTTCCGCCGCAGCCGTCCGGTGCGCGCCGCGAGGTCGAGGCCGTCGCCCGGCCGGGCGAAATGGTCGATGCCGATGCGCCGGTAACCGGCCGCCTCGAACGCGCCCGCGGCCAGCGACGCGAGGTCCAGCCGCGCGGCATCGCCGGGAAGGGCGGCCTCGTCGATGAGCTTCTGGCGCTTCGAGGCCCAGGGGACATGGGCATAGCCGAAGATCGCCGCCCGCTCGGGGGCGAGCGTCAGGACGTGCTCCACCGTGGCGGCGAGCCGGGCGGAGGTCTGGTGGGGGAGGCCGTAGACCAGATCGGCGTTGAGCGAGGCGATGCCGGCGGCGCGGAGGTCGTCGACGGCGCGGCGGGTCGCGTCGAAGCTCTGGAGCCGGCCGATGGCCGCCTGCACGGCCGGGTCGAAGTCCTGGATGCCGAGGCTCGCCCGGGTGAGGCCTTCCTCGGCCAGCGCCACGATCCTTGCGCGATCGACCAGTGTCGGGTCGATCTCGACGGAAAAGTCGAAGTCCGCCGCCGGCGGGATCGCCGCCCGGACCGCCGTGGCGAGGCGGTGCACGAGGGCGGCGGGCAGGATCGTCGGGGTGCCGCCGCCCCAGTGCAGGCGCCCCATGCGGGTGCCCGGAGGCAGGCGGGCGGCGACGAGGGCGAGCTCGGCTTCCAGTGCCTCGACATAGGCCTCGACCGGGGCGAGGGTCCGGGTGCCTTGGGTGTGGCAGGCGCAGAACCAGCAGAGCCGCTCGCAGAAGGGGATGTGGACATAGACCGAGACCGGGAGCGCGGGGTCGAGAGCGGCGAGCCAGTCGCCCTGTTCCCGCGCGCCGACGCCGGGCGAAAAGTTGGGCGCGGTCGGGTAGCTCGTGTAGCGCGGCACGCGGCTGTCGAGGATGCCGAGGGCGGCGAGGCGCTCATGGTGTTCCATGTCCGCTTCTCGCCCGCGTCGGCGGGCCGGTCATTGTGCGAGATCAAGCTTCGCGGCCGAAAGGCCGCCTCAGGGCGCCTCGTCGGCCCTGGCCATCAGGCCGCGGATGTGGCGGGCGAAGGCCCAGGTGGCGGGGAGGCCGAGGACGAGGCCGCCGACAACGGACCAGCCGGGGGTGAGAACCGGCCAGCCGACCCAGCTTCCCACGAGCGACAGAAAGAACAGGTTCAGCGCCGCCGCGCCAGCGGCGAAGGGATAGATGATGGCGAGCAGGCGCCACCCCGGGTTCAGCGGCGGGCGATCAGCCATTGCGCGGCTCCGAGCCCGAGGACGAGGCCGAGGGCGGCGAGGGCGTAGGAGACCGCGGCCGCGTCGGTCTGCGCCTCCGGCACCGGCGGCGTGAAGGCCTCGGCGAGGGCGGAGCCGGGCAGGAGGGCGAGGAGGGGCAGCAGGCGGCGCATGGGGTCAGGTCTCCATCGTCAGGGTCTGGTAGATCTCGGGCAGCGCGCGGGGCAGGCGCGCGGGGTCGGGCAGGAGCGTGAAGCCGCCGCGGCCGAAGATGCGGGCGAACCAGTCCTGCCCGTCGGCGTCGACGACGACGCCGTGGACCGACAAACCGAGGCCGCGGGCCTCGCGCACCGCCACGCGGCTGTCCTCGATGCCGTGGGTGCCCTCGTAATGGTCGAGATCGTTGGGCTTGCCGTCGGTCAGCACGAGCAGGAGGCGCCGCGCGGCCGTCTCCCCGCCGAGCATCGCCGAGGCGTGGCGGATCGCGGCGCCGAGGCGGGTGTAGTGGTCGGGGCGGAAGCCGCCGATCCGGGCGGTGACGGCGGGTGACATCGGCTCGTCGAAGGCCTTGGCGCGGGTCAGGAACACCCGGTCCCGGCGGAGCGAGGCGAAGCCCCAGATGCCGAGGCGGTCGCCGGCGGTGTCGATGCCGGCGGCGAGCGCGGCGAGGGCGTGGCGGGCGGTGTCGATCACCGCGGCATCGCCGATGACGGCTTCCGTCGAGCGCGAGCAGTCCATCAGGAAGGCCACCGACAGGTCGCGCGCGGTGGCGCGCGACGCCTGCCAGACGCGGTCGGAGCCGGTGGCGCCGGCGCGGACCGCGACCCGGCTCGCCACCGCGGCGTCGAGGTCGAGGTCGTCGCCGTCGATCTGCCGCGAGAGGAGCACGCGCCGCGGGTGCAGCGGCTCGAACTGCCGCCGAACGCGGGCGACGAGGCGGGCGTCGGGGACGAAGCCGGTCCCCGGCGTGCCCTCGGCCTCGAGCACGCAGGTATGGTCGGGCATCATCGCCCGCGCGCGGTGGTTCCATTCCGGATAGGTGAAGCGCCCCGCCAGCCGCTCGTGATCGGCGTCCTGTGGCGCGAGATCGAGGTGGAGTCGCAGGCGCGAGGCGGCGCGGCGCACATGGTCGGAGAGGGTGATGTGGTCGTGGTCGTCCGCCGCCTTCTGGGCGTTCTCGGCGTCATCGTCATCGGTGGCGCGGTTGATGTTCAGGCTCTCCGCCCAGGACATGATCGACTCGAATCGGTGCAGGATGAAGCTGTCCTTGCGATTCGCCTGGTCGCGCTCCTCGCGCTTGCCGGTCTTGCGCGTCGTGATGGGCAGCGACGGCGCCGGCCGGTCGTCGGCGTCGGCCGCGGGCGCGCGGCCGGCTTCGGGGCGGACGAAGCGGAGCAGGATCGGCACCGGCGCCCAGGTGCGGTAGCCGCGCGGCGCCCGGCCGGTCGGGGCGAGGTCGGTCGGGACAAGGTCGGGCGCGCCGCCGCCGAGGACGGCGCGGACCAGCGCCTCGACCTCGGCCTCGGCGGCGGGAATGGGACCGCGCCGCCGCCCGGAGCGGACCGCCGCCGCCATCGCGGCCTCGGCCGGGGCGAGCCCGGGGCAGAGGCGGCGCGCGGTGTCGGCGGCGACGGCGAGTGCTGCGAGCTCGGCGAGATCGGCGCGGAGCGGGTCCGGCTCGGGCGCCGGCGGGCGGGCGCAGGCGGCGAGGGCGGCGAGCCAGAGATAGGCGGCGCGGTTCAGCGCGCGCGAGGGGAAGGCGTCGATGACCGGCGGCAGGCGCAGTCGGTCGCCGGAATAGTCGGCGACGTGCATCGTCTCGTGCTTGGCGCCGATCTCCAGCGGCCGGCGGTGGCCGGGGTTCGTCGCGGGGGCCGCGACGATCTCCGTCGAGGCCGCGCCACCGAGGCCGCGAAAGACGGCGGCGATGCTCGGCCTGAGCGGTTCGAAGGCGACGGCGACATCGGTGGCGGCGGCCGGCGCGCGGCTCGCCCAGTCGTGCCAGAGGTTGCCGACCGTCTCCTCCGGCTCCATCAGGTCGAGCGGCCGGATCATCGCGGCCTACCCGTAGACCGTGGCGGCGAGGTCGCGCAGCGCCTGCTGCGTCTCGGGCTCGTCGCTGAGCGGCGCGACGATCGCGGTTTCGAGCGCGCGGTCGACGGTCATGCCGCCGGCGATCAGCGTGCCGGCGTAGACGAGGAGGCGCGTCGAGACGCCCTCCTCCAGATCCATGCCCGAGAGTTTGCGGATGTGCCCGGCGAGACGCACCAGCCCGCCGGCGCGGGCGGGGTCGAGGCCGGTCTCGGCGACGAGGACGGCGGTCTCGGTCTCGGGGTCGGGGAAGGTGAAGCCGATCGAGACGAAGCGCTGGCGGGTCGAGGGCTTCAGCTTCTTCAGGATCGACTGGTAGCCGGGATTGTAGGAGGCGACGAGCATGAAGGACGCCGGCGCCGCCAGCTCCTCGCCGGTGCGGTCGACGACGAGGCGCCGTCGGTCGTCGGTCAGGGGATGGAGCACGACGGTCACGTCCTTGCGCGCCTCCACCACCTCGTCGAGATAGCAGATGCCGCCCGCCCGCACGGCGCGGGTCAGCGGACCGTCCATCCACTCCGTCTCCCCGCCGCGCAGCAGGTAGCGCCCGATCAGGTCGGCGGCGGAGAGGTCGTCATGGCAGGCGACGGTGAAGAGCGGCAGCCCGAGGCGCGCGGCCATGTGCTCGACGAAGCGGGTCTTGCCGCAGCCGGTTGGCCCCTTGAGCAGCAGCGGCAGCCGGTGGCGGTGCGCCGCCTCGAAGACGGCGCACTCGTCGGTGGTCGCGCGGTAGAAGGGGATCGCGGGGCGCGGGGCTTCGGCGTTCATCTCGCCTCACTCACCGGGAACGGCGACCGGGCCGGGCTTGATGACCTCCCGCCGCAGCACGACCTGGCTGTAGATGAAGAGGAGCGCCCCGACCACGACCGTGAACCCGGCCGCGAAGCGCATCGCGTAGAAGAGGCCGAGCTGATCCTGCACCTCCATGTAGGTCATGCCCATCACCCGTTGCAGGTGGGTCTGGACGACGCCCGCGAAGGTCAGCGTGAAGGTCATGAAGGCCATGCCGCTCGTCATCAGCCAGAAGGACGCCATGTTGAGGACCTGGTTGTAGGGCGCGTGGTGGCGCAGCACCGGCATCGCGTAGCTGATCATCGCGAGGTTCAGCATCACGTAGGCGCCGTAGAAGGCGAGATGCCCGTGCGCCGCCGTCACCTGCGTCCCGTGGCTGTAGTAGTTCACCCCGTGGACGGTGTGCAGCAGCCCCCAGACCCCGGCGCCGAAGAAGGCGACGACCGAGCAGCCGAGCGACCAGAGCAGCGCCGCCTTGTTGGGATGGTTCTTCTTCCCCTTCCAGACCATGATGAAGGCGAAGCTCATCATCGCGAAGAACGGCGCGACCTCGAACATCGAGAAGATCGTCCCGGTCCACTGCCAGTAGGCGGGCGTGCCGATCCAGAGATAGTGGTGGCCGGTGCCGAGGATGCCGGAGAAGAGCGCGCAGGAGACGATGACGTAGAGCCATTTCTCGACCACCTCGCGGTCGACGCCGGTCATCTTCAGCATCAGGAAGCCGAGGATCGCCGCCATCACCAGCTCCCAGGTCGCCTCGACCCAGAGATGGACGACGAACCACCAGTACATCTTGTCGAGCGCGAGATTGTCCGGGTTGATGAAGGCGAAGACCCAGAGCAGCGACAGCAGCCACAGCCCGAGGAGCAGGATGTTGGTGATCGCGGTTCGGCGCCCGGCGAGCGCGGTCAGCGAGACGTTGGCGAGAAAGATCAGCGCCGCGACGAGGATGCCGAACTTGACCCAGAGCGGTTGTTCGAGGAACTCGCGACCGCCGTGGATGCCGGCGAGGTAGCTCACGACGGCCCCGAGGGTGCCGACGACGAGAATCGCGAGTTGGATGTAGGCGAGCTTCGTCGAGAACAGCTCGCGCTCCGCCTCCTCCGGCAACAGGTAGTAGGTGCCGCCGAAGAAGCCGAGCAGCAGCCACACGATCAGCGCGTTGGTGTGGATCATGCGGATGACGTTGAAGGGCAGCGTCTCGGAGAGCGTGTTCGGCGAGACGTAGATCCAGCCGGCGAGGAGGCCGCCGAGCACCTGGATCGCGAAGAGGCCCATCGCGACGTAGAAATACGCCAGCGCGACCTTCTGGGACTGGTACTTCATCTCGTTCCCCTTCACCCGGCGTCGTTGGGCGGCCAGCCCTGCGTGTCGTTATGGTCGGCCCAGCGCAGGAATTCCGACAGGCCGCGGATCTCCTCGTCGCTGAGCGCGAAATGCGGCATCTGCCGGCGGCCCTCGGCGCCGGAGGGCTGCGCCTCGATCCAGCCCTTCATCGCCTCGAAGGCGGCGTCGGGGTCGTCGTAGACGCCCCAGCGCGTCGTGACGTTGCCGACCTCGGGCGCGAAGTAGGCGCCCTCGCCGTGCAGCGTGTGGCAGTTGATACAGCTCTCGCGTTCCCAGACGTGCTTGCCGAGGATGACCTCGTCGGTCAGCGGCAGCGCGACGGTCGATTTCGTCACGATGTAGTGGTGGCTTTGCCAGGCCAGCAGCACGAAGATCCCGGCGAAGAACAGAGACCCGCCGTAGAACACATTCCGCGCCCGTGCTTTGGTGAGGAATTCCGACATCCCGCTCCCTACTCCCGGTGGTTGCAGTCCCTCTGGGTAACGCCGGCGCGAGGCGGCAACGTTGCGCCAGCGCAAAGAAGCTGGCCGTCGGCGTGGGCACGCTCGACCGCACGGAGGATGCGCGCCCATGACCGCCAATATCGACGACCCCGACCTGTCGCTCGCCGAGCTGTTCTGGTGCTGGCCGGACGTCGCGCCGGTGTTCTGGCGCCACCGCTCCGCCTGCGTCGGTTGCCCGATCGCGCCGTTCCACACCGTCCTCGACACCTGTGCCGAGTACCGCCTGGACGAGGCCGCGTTCCGCGCCGAGCTTCGCGCCGCGGCCGGCGCTACGTCGCCGCCCCGCTCAGCACCACGAGCCGGTGCGGCGCGGTCACGGTGATGCGGCGGCGCGCGCTCTGCACGATTCCCTCGCGCTCCCAGGCCGAAAGCAGCCGGCTGACGGTGTGGAGCGTCGTGCCCGTCATCTCGGCGATATCGGCGCGGGTCACGGGAAAGCCGATCTCGATCCCGGCCTCGGTCGCGCGGCCCGACTGGTTCGCCATGCGCAGCAGGGCGGAGGCCACCCGCCGCTCCACCGCCTGCGTCGCCAGCTCCGTCACCCGCGTCTGAAACTCGCCGAGCCGGGCGCCGATGGTGCGGAAGGTCTCGGTCGTGAAACCGTCGTACCGGGTGTTGAAGTCGCCCCATAACCGCACCGGCCAGCCGAGCGCCAGCGACTCCGCCGCGGCGACGGCGGTCGCGGGATAGGTGTCGCGCCCCATCGCCGGGGCGATCCCGAAGAGCTGGCCCGGCGGGATGTGGAGCGCGATGACCTGCTCGCCTTCCGGCGTCGTGCGCACGACCCGGATGAAGCCGTCGAGGAGGAGATGAAACCGCTCCGCCGGTGTCCCCTCGCGGAACACCGCCGCCCCCTCCGGGTAGCGGCGCGGCGTCGCCTGGTCGAGGATCTCCCGCACCTCTCCCCGCGACAGGCGCGAGAAGGGGGGCAATCCGGTCAGCAGGCTTTCATCGAGCTTGGACAAGGCATCACCGGGCGCTGGTCATACCCGGTTAGCCGATCCTGCCCGATTGGGGAAGAGCGGTGATTGGCGGGCCGCCCGAAGGCCGCGGCCCGCCGGTTCCGCCTCAAATGCCTGTCCGGAAAGCCGGCGGGTCGGAGCATCGGGTCCTTTCGCCGGCCGGTGTGTCTTCGGCTCGACGAAATGCCCCCGCTGCTCCTCCGCCGCCGACCTCCCGGACAGACCCCGAGGGACGGGCCGGCCTACTCGGCCGGCGCCGCGTCCGCGGTTCCGGAGTGCATGATCGCGTCGTGCTCCGGCCCCTCGACGATCAGGTAGCCGGCGAGGCCGCGCTCGGCACGCGACAGCGCGTGGTCGACGAGGACGAAGGTGCCGGCCCGGTCGACCTTGAAGTCGACGACGGTGGAGCCACCGGGCGGCACGGTGATCGTCTGCACGTTGGTGATCGGCGGCGAGGTGATGCTGCCGAAGGTGTAGACGTTGTCGAAGATCTCGCCGATGACGTGGAACGACGAGGTGAAGTTAGGTCCGCCGACACCGAAGTAGATGCGCACCGTCTCGCCGGGATTGGCATAGAGCGGATGCCGCTTGGTCAGTGCCCCGACCGCGCCGTTGAAGACGAAGTATTCCGGGTTCTCCGAGATGAGCTTGTCATAGTCCATCTCCATCAGGCCGTGCGTCCCGAAGGGCTCGACGGTGTAAAGCTCGCCCTGCATCACGTAGAACTCGCGGTCGACCTGCGGCAGCCCGCCCTCCGGCTCGACGATGATCATGCCGTACATGCCGTTGGTAATGTGGTGGGCGACGCTCGGCGTGGCGCAGTGATAGACATAGACGCCGGGCTTCAGCGCCTGGAAGGTGACGGTGTTCTCCGCCCCCGGTTCGGTCTGCGTCCCATGCGCGCCGCCGCCCGGGCCGGTCGCGGCGTGGAAGTCGACCGAATGCATCATCACGCTTTCGGGCGCGTTCTTCAGCGTGACCTGCACGGTGTCCCCGACGCGGACGCGGATCATCGGCCCCGGAACCTTGCGGTTGAAGGTCCAGAACTCGTAGCTCGTCCCGTCGTCGAGCTTGCCGGTCAGCTCGACGGTCTCGAGCTCGACCTTGACCAGTTCGGGCTTGCGCGGCCCGATCGGCGGCGGCACGTCGCCGGGGTCGCGCACGACGTCGGCGACGCCGGCGTCCGCGTCCTCGCGCGAGCCGGCGATGACCTGGATCATCCCCTCCATGCCGGCGGCGCGGTGGCCGGCGATCGTGCAGAAATAGGCGAAATCGCCGGGCTTGTCGGCGAGGAAGGAGAAGGTCGACGAGGCGTTCTTGCCGATCACCCGCGACGAGCGGACGTTGTAGCCGTCGATGAAGACGTCGTGCTCGGCACCCTCGCCGTTGATGAGGTTCACCTGGACGAGTTCGCCCTCGTAGACGGTCAGCGTCGGGTTGACCTGCCCGTCGATGACGCCGCCGACCCCGACATAGACCATCCGCCCCTCGGCGATGCCGGTCTTCAAGGTGAAGGTCACCGGTGCGTGGTAGCTGACGCCTCCCGTCGGCGCCCCGGCGTTCGCCTCGGCGCCGGCGGCTCCGCCCGCGGCCGGAGCCGCCTGTCCGGCCGCCTCGGTCGCGGCGGCGTCGTGGCCATGCGTCTGCGTCTCCGCCTGCGCCGCGCGCGGCAGGGCGAAGGCCACGAGCATCAGGCAGAGCGCGGCCAGGAACGCCTGGCCGAAGTGTCGCCACAGGCGCGAGCGCGCCCCGGGCGGCAGTCCGATTCGTATTGTCATCCTTGATCCTCCGAGACTGGCGTGGGTGTCGCTTGCCTGCGCGCCACGCGGGATCGGGCCGGCCGCCGCGTCTTCACGGCCGCGTGACCCAGCCGGATCGTTCTATGGAGCGCGGTTCCCGGTCGTTGCGGAATCGCAAGGAAACGGGCAGCCGGTAATGGCAGGATGGCTGCGAGAGAGAGTGAGCGCGGGAGTGCAGCCTTGCCGCCGCCGGCACGTATCGTCCGACCTTCGGCCCGGCCCTGGGCCTGGCTGAACGGCGTCCTCGCCGCGCTGATCGCCGTCGCGGCCGTGATCGCGCCGGCGCAGCACGAGCGGATGATGCTCGGCCGCGCCGTCGCCGCGCTCGCGGCCGCCGCGGAGGTCGCCGCCCCGCCGCACGGACACGGCGACCAAGCCCGTCGCGGCGCCGAAGGCGCGGGCGGACACGACCATCTCGCCGCCCCCGCCTGTTTCGCCTGCCTGCTGATGGGGGCCCCGGGCCTGCCGGCGGTCGCCTTCGCCGGCGTCGCCAAGTACCCGGCCCGGGTCAAGTGTGCGCTGCTGGGCTGGATGGCTTTCAAAGATGCGCTGGCCCAGGCCAGCGGGGAAAAACATGCGCTGGCAGCCCGGACACGATCAAAGGAGACGGCCGAATGAGCACCCTGACGCCCGAAGAGCAGTTGCTGGTCGATGTCGAGGAGGCCATGCGCGACGTGGTGGACCCCGAGCTGGGCATCAACGTGGTGGACCTGGGCTTGGTCTACGGGCTCAACGTCGAGCAGGGCGAGCCCGGCAAGATCGCGTTGATCGACATGACCCTAACGTCCCCGGCCTGCCCGCTCACCGATGTCATCGAGGACCAGACCCGCACCGCGCTGGTGGGCGCGGGCCTGGTCAGCGAGATCCGGCTGAACTGGGTGTGGAACCCGCCGTGGGGCCCGGACAAGATCACCGACGACGGCCGCGAGCAGCTCCGGGCCCTGGGCTTCACCGTTTAGCGACTTCGGGCCCCGAATTCTCGACACCTCTCCCGCATATACCCCGTGGGGTATGATATCTCTGGGAACAACGCCGTTCCCGTCGGTGTTAGGAGAGACGTGGCTACCAAAGACATCACCGCGGCCGAGTTCGACGACCTGGTCAGCGGCAACGACATCGTTCTGGTGGACTTCTGGGCATCCTGGTGCGGTCCGTGCCGTGCCTTCGCGCCCACCTTCACCAAGGCGTCCGAGGCGCACCCCGACGTGGTGTTCGCCAAGGTCGACACCGAGGCCGAGCAGCAGCTCGCCGCGGCGGCGCAGATCCGTTCGATCCCGACCCTGATGGCGTTCAAGAAGGGCAAGCTGGTGTTCAACCAGGCCGGCGCCCTGCCGCCTGCGGCGCTGGAGGACCTGATCGCCAAGGTCAAGGAGTTCGACATCGACGCCGCCATCGCGGCGCAGCAGTCCGAATAGGGCACGCTACCGTGGGTCGGTGACCAGCGCATCGGCCTCTGAATTCGTCGTCGTCGACCGGCCCGGTGACGGCGTCGCCCGGATCACCCTGAACCGCCCGGAGCGGATGAACTCCATGGCGTTCGACGTGATGCTGCCGCTGCGCGACGTACTTCGCGACATCGGCAACCACAACGACGTCCGCGCGGTGATCTTGACCGGGGCCGGGCGGGGCTTCTCCTCGGGCGCCGACCACAAGTCCGCCGGAGCGGTCCCGCACGTGCAGGGCCTCACCCGCCCGACATTCGGGTTGCGCACCATGGAGATCCTCGACGACGTCATCCTGGGGCTGCGCCGGCTGCACCAACCGGTGATCGCCGCGGTCAACGGTGCGGCGATCGGCGGCGGGCTGTGCCTGGCGCTGGCCTGCGACATCCGGCTCGCGTCCACCGAGGCGTACTTCCGCGCCGCCGGCATCAACAACGGGCTGACCGCCAGCGAACTGGGGTTGAGTTACCTGCTGCCGCGGGCCGTCGGATCGAGCCGAGCCTTCGAGATGATGCTGACCGGCCGCGACGTGGACGCCGCCGAGGCCGAGCGCATCGGCCTGGTGTCGCGGGTGGTGCCGGGCGAGGAGCTGATCGGCGCGTGCGTCACAATGGGGGAGCGCATCGCCGCGTTCTCCCGGCCGGGTGTGGAACTGACCAAGCGAACTTTATGGTCGGGGCTGGACGCCGGTAGCCTGGAGGCACATATGCAGGCCGAGGGTCTGGGCCAGCTCTACGTGCGCCTGCTCACCGCAAACTTCGAGGAAGCGGTCGCCGCGCGCGCCGAGGGCCGGGCACCGGTCTTCACCGACGACAAGTAATGGAGCCCTACCGTTGATTACCGCGACGGACCTGGAGGTCCGCGCCGGTGCGCGCACGCTGCTGGCCGCCGACGGCCCGGCGCTGCGGGTGCAGCCCGGCGACCGGATCGGCCTGGTGGGGCGCAACGGCGCCGGCAAGACCACCACCATGCGCATCCTCGCCGGCGAGGGTGAGCCGTACGCCGGCACCATCACCCGCACCGGGGAGGTCGGCTACCTCCCGCAGGATCCCCGCGAGGGCGACCTGGACGTGCTGGCCCGCGACCGGGTGCTCTCGGCGCGCGGGCTGGACACCCTGCTCTCCGACCTGGAGAAGCAGCAGACGCTGATGGCCGAGGTGGCCGACGAGGCCGCCCGGGACAAGGCGGTGCGCCGCTACGGGCAGCTGGAGGAGCGGTTCTCCGCACTCGGCGGTTACGCCGCCGAAAGCGAGGCGGGACGGATCTGCGCCAGCCTGGGACTGGCCGATCGGGTACTCACCCAGCCGCTGCGCACCCTCTCCGGCGGTCAGCGCCGCCGGGTGGAACTGGCCCGCATCCTGTTCGCCGCCTCGGAATCCGGGGTGGCCGGGGGATCGACGACGCTGCTGCTCGACGAACCGACCAACCATCTCGACGCCGACTCGATCGGCTGGCTGCGCGATTTCCTGCGCAACCACACCGGCGGTCTGATCGTCATCAGCCACGACGTCGAACTGCTCGCCGATGTGGTCAACCGGGTGTGGTTCCTCGACGCCGTCCGCGGTGAGGCCGACGTGTACAACATGGGCTGGCAGAAGTACCTCGACGCCCGCGCCACCGACGAGCAGCGCCGGCGACGGGAACGCGCCAACGCCGAACGCAAGGCTGGTGCGCTGCGCGCCCAGGCCGCCAAGATGGGCGCCAAGGCCACCAAAGCGGTTGCCGCCCAGAACATGTTGCGCCGCGCCGACCGGATGCTGGCCTCCCTGGACGACGAGCGTGTCGCCGACAAGGTGGCCCGGATCAAGTTCCCCACCCCGGCCCCGTGCGGCAAGACCCCGCTGATGGCCAAGGGACTGACCAAGACCTACGGATCGCTGGAGGTGTTCACCGGAGTCGATCTGGCCATCGACCGCGGATCCCGGGTGGTGGTGCTGGGGCTCAACGGTGCCGGTAAGACGACGCTACTGCGGGTGCTGGCCGGCGCCGAGACCCCCGATGCGGGGCGGCTGGAACCCGGGCACGGTTGCAAGATCGGCTATTTCGCGCAGGAACACGACACCCTGGACAACGACGCCACCGTCTGGGAGAACATTCGCCACGCCGCCCCGGACACCGGCGAACAGGACCTGCGCGGGCTGCTCGGTGCATTCATGTTCACCGGCCCGCAGCTCGAGCAGCCGGCCGGAACCCTGTCCGGTGGTGAGAAGACCCGCCTGGCGCTGGCCGGGCTGGTGGCTTCGACGGCCAACGTGCTGCTGCTCGACGAGCCGACGAACAACCTGGACCCGGCGTCTCGGGAGCAGGTGCTCGACGCGCTGCGCAGCTACACCGGCGCCGTCGTGCTGGTCACCCACGATCCGGGTGCCGCCGAGGCGCTGGAGCCCCAGCGGGTGGTGCTGCTGCCCGACGGCACCGAGGACCACTGGTCGGCGGACTACCAGGAACTCATCGAGCTGGCCTGAGCCCCGGCCGCTCGGTCAGGACTGCTGCCGCACCGACTGTTCCACCAGGTCCAGCACCGCGCCCAGCTGCTCGGGATCGTCGCCGCTGGCCAGCCGGGCGACCAGGCCGTCGAGCACCAGGTCCAGGTAGGTCTGCAGCACCTCGCCGGGCACGTCCTCGCGCAGCCGCCCGGCGTCGCGCTGACGGCGCAGCCGCGCGCTGGTGGCCGCCGACAGCTCGGCCGAGCGTTCCGACCAGCCGCGGTGAAACGCCGGGTCGGTGCGCAGTTTCCGGGCGATCTCCATCCGGGTGGCCAGCCAGTCGTACTGATCCGGTGCGGCGAGCATGTCCCGCATCACCTGGATCAGGCCCTCCCGGCTGGCCACGTCGGCCATCCGCTCGGCGTCCTCGCGCGCCAACTCGAAGAACAGCGAATCCTTGTCCCGGAAGTGGTGGAAGATCGCCCCCCGGGACAGCCCGGTGGTCTCCTCCAGACGGCGCACCGTCGCCTTGTCATAGCCGTACTCGGCAAAACAGCGACGGGCGCCGTCGAGGATCTGGCGGCGGCGTGCGGCCAGATGGTCCTCGCTCACTTTCGGCATTGAGGTGGTCAGGCCTTCAGCATGTTGCGCAGCACGTACTGCAGGATGCCGCCGTTGCGGTAGTAGTCGGCCTCACCGGGGGTGTCGATGCGCACCACGCCGTCGAACTTCACCGTGGAGCCGTCTTCCTTGGTGGCGGTGACCTTGACGGTCTTGGGCGTCTTGCCGGCGTTGAGCTCCTCGATGCCGACGATGTCGAACGTCTCGGTGCCGTCCAGGCCCAGCGTCTTGGCGCTCTCGCCCTCGGGGAACTGCAGCGGGATCACGCCCATGCCGATCAGGTTGGACCGGTGGATGCGCTCGAACGACTCGGCGATGACGGCCTTGACGCCCAGCAGCGTGGTGCCCTTGGCCGCCCAGTCGCGCGAGGAGCCCGAACCGTACTCCTTGCCGCCGAGCACGACCAGCGGGATGCCGGCGCGCTGGTAGTTCATGCAGGCGTCGTAGATGAAGGCCTTCGGGCCGCCCTCCTGGGTGAAGTCCCGGGTGTAGCCGCCCTGGGTGCCCTCCAGGCCGATGGTGTCGAGCACCTTGTTCTGCAGCCGGATGTTGGCGAAGGTGCCGCGGACCATCACCTCGTGGTTGCCGCGACGGCTGCCGAGGGAGTTGTAGTCCTTGCGGGCCACCCCGTGTGAGTCGAGGTAGTCCGCGGCCGGGGTGCCCGGCTTGATCGGGCCGGCGGGGCTGATGTGGTCGGTGGTGACCGAGTCGCCCAGCAGCGCCATCACCCGGGCGCCGGTGATGTCGGACACCGGCTCGGGCTCCATCTTCATGCCGTCGAAGTACGGCGCCTTGCGCACGTAGGTGGAGGCGTCGTCCCACTCGAAGGTGTTGCCCGACGGCGTCGGCAGGTTCCGCCAACGCTCGTCGCCCTTGAACACGTCGGCGTAGCTGGCGGCGAACATGTCCCGGTTGATCGACG
>NZ_CALAGI010000159.1 GCF_937891315.1 uncultured Amaricoccus sp.
CCTACGCCAAGGGCGGCAAGATCGGCCTGTTCGGCGGCGCCGGCGTCGGCAAGACGGTGCTGATTCAGGAGTTGATCAACAACATCGCCAAGGTGCACTCCGGCTATTCGGTCTTCGCCGGCGTCGGCGAGCGCACCCGCGAGGGCAATGACCTCTATCACGAATTCATCGAATCGGGCGTCATCAACAAGGACGACCTGACCAAGTCCAAGGTGGCGCTGGTTTACGGCCAGATGAACGAGCCGCCGGGTGCCCGCGCCCGCGTCGCCCTCTCCGGCCTGACGCTGGCCGAGCAGTTCCGCGACCAGTCCGGCACCGACGTGCTGTTCTTCATCGACAATATCTTCCGCTTCACCCAGGCGGGTTCGGAAGTGTCGGCGCTGCTCGGCCGCATCCCCTCCGCCGTGGGCTATCAGCCGACGCTGGCCACCGACATGGGCCAGTTGCAGGAGCGGATCACCTCGACCCGCAACGGCTCGATCACCTCGGTTCAGGCGATCTACGTCCCGGCCGACGACCTCACCGACCCGGCGCCCGCCACCTCCTTCGCCCACCTGGACGCGACGACGGTGCTTTCCCGCGCCATCTCCGAGCTCGGCATCTACCCGGCCGTCGACCCGCTCGACTCCACCTCGCGCCTGCTCGACCCGATGGTGATCGGCGACGACCACTACCAGACCGCCCGCGCCGTGCAGGGCATCCTGCAGCGCTACAAGAGCCTTCAGGACATCATCGCCATCCTCGGCATGGACGAGCTCTCGGAAGAGGACAAGCTCACCGTCGCCCGCGCCCGCAAGATCCAGCGGTTCCTGTCGCAGCCGTTCGACGTGGCGCAGGTCTTCACCGGCTCGCCCGGCGTGCAGGTGCCGATCGAGGAGACGATCGACAGCTTCAAGCGCGTGGTCGCCGGCGAGTTCGACCATCTGCCCGAGGCCGCGTTCTACATGGTCGGCGGCATCTCCGAAGTGATCGCCAAGGCCGAGAAGATGGCCGCCGCGGCGGCCTGATCGGCGCGAGGCAAGACGAAGGGAACCGGCCATGGCCGATACGATGCAGTTCGACCTCGTCAGCCCCGAGCGCAAGCTCGCGTCGCTGGCGGCCACCAGCGTGCAGATCCCGGCCATGGACGGCGACATGACCGCCATGCCGAACCACGCGCCGTTCCTGACCACGCTGCGCCCCGGCATCGTCCGGGTCGCGGCGGGCACGGAAGTCGCCGAATTCGTGGTGACCGGCGGCTTCGCCGAAGTGTCTTCCAGCAGCGCGACCATCCTCGCCGAGCAGGCGGTGCCGCGCGCCGAGGTGAGCGGTGATCTGCTCTCCGCCCTGCTGTCGGACGCCGAAAAGGCCGTCGCCGGCGCCTCGGAAGACAACCGGATCGCCGCCGCCCAGCGCCTCCGCGACGTGACCACGCTCCAGACCATTCTCAAGGTCTGATCCAGAGGGCCCCACCGGCGGGGCCCCCTGTCCGTTTCCCGCGAGCCGCCCGGCCTTCCAGACCCGGTCTCGCCCATCCGCGAGATCGCGACAGCCACGCGCCGCCGTGCCGGGGGCACGCCCGCGGCGTGACGGCCCGCGTCCGTTCGTCAACAATCAGTCAGGGTACGCCCGTCCCGACTCGCGCGGCGTGAGTTCCGCGCTTCCTATGGCCGCAGAACAAAGGCCAGGGCGACGATCGCGCATGCGATCATTCCGCCAAGCAGGACCGCGCCGAGGATGGAAGTCCGTGTGGCCCGGGCCGGGCTGGCCCCCATCCGGGTATCGGCCACCAAATCGGAAAAGTCGTCCTCAAGCAGCACGCGGCCATGGCCCGGATCGACCGGTCCGGACAGAGGCATCGGCGCGGGCCGGACCGTCGCGGTGCGCAGCACCGGCGCCGGGATGTCGCCCATCAGATCGACCTGAGCCGCTCCATCAAGGTGCGCGGCACCCGCCGGCGACGGCCGGGTCGCGCTGCGCCATGGACCCGATACCGCGCCGGCGCGAATTCCATCCCGCCTGCTCCAGTTTTCGGCCGTTCCGCCGGCTGCCCCGACCGCTTCTATATCCACTCTCGCCACCGCCCACGCTCAGGCGCGGCATGTCAAACGCCGCGCGCCCCACGGCCGGAATGATACGCCGGTTCCGATCGCCGCCGAAGACGATTCGCGCGCTTGGTTAAGCCCCGCCTCATCCGGCGATCGCGGCCTGATACCATTGCACGATCGACCGGCGCTCGACCGGCTCGATCCCGGTGACATTGGCCGGCGGCATGGCATGCGACCGGCCGGCCTGCAGATAGATCTCGCGCGCATGCTCGGCGACCCGCTCCGGTGTGTCGAGCAGCACGCCTTTGGGTGGGAAGGTCACGCCCTCGTAGAACGGCTCGGCCGAGTGGCACATCGCGCAGCGGCCCATCACCGTGTCGCTCACCTGCTGGAACCCCTGCGCCGAGGCGAAGCGCTCGGCCATCGGCGGCAGGCCCGCCAACTCCTCCCGCTGGCTGCCCGGCGAGGTCGAGAGCCACATGATGATCACGAAGATCACCGCCGTCACCAGCCACAGCCAGGTCGGATTACCCTTCCGCGCATGAACCGTGTTGAAATAATGCCGGATGGTCACGCCCATCAGGAACACCAGACTGGCGATGATCCAGTTGTACTCCGTCCCGAACGCCAGCGGATAATGGGTCGACAGCATCAGGAACAGCACCGGCAGCGTCAGATAGTTGTTGTGCGTCGACCTCTGCTTGGCGATCACCCCGTATTTTGGATCCGGTACCCGCCCGGCCTTCAGATCCGCCACCACCACCCGCTGGTTCGGCATGATGATGAAGAACACGTTCGCCGTCATGATGGTCGCGGTGAAGGCGCCCAGATGCAGCAGCGCGGCGCGGCCGGTGAACAGATGCGTATACATCCAGGCCATGAGCACCAGAACACAATAAAGCAGCAGCATCAGCCCGGTGGTATTCTTGCCGATCGGCGACTTGCACAGGAAATCATAGATCACCCAGCCGACCCCGATCGAAGCCATCGAGATCAGAATCGCCGTCGGCGCCGACACGTCCAGCACCGCGCGATCCACCAGGAACAGTTCCGCCCCGGCGTAATAGACGATGGCCAGCATCGCGAATCCCGACAGCCAGGTCGCATAGCTCTCCCATTTGAACCAGGTGAGATGCTCCGGCATCATCTCCGGCGCCACCAGATACTTCTGGATATGGTAGAATCCGCCGCCGTGAACCTGCCATTCCTCGCCATAGGCGCCCGGCGGCAGATGGGGAACCTTGCGCAACCCGAGGTCGAGCGCGACGAAATAGAACGACGATCCGATCCAGGCTATCCCCGTGACCACATGCAGCCAGCGCACGGCGAAGGCCATCCAGTCCCAGAAAATGGCGAAATCGTACATCCAGACCCTCCAGCTTGATCCGCCCACACTGACAGAATTCGACTATCTCGCAAGTGCCGCAAATCCGCCGGCACTTTCGGGAATCGCCTGAAAATGCTAGGCTCGCCCATGTCCTACGTGAACAACCTGCGGACCTTCCTGCGCGTGTTCGAGCTCGGCTCGATGTCGGCCGCCGCCCGTGACCAGCGGGTCTCCGCCGCCGTCGCCAGCGCCCGCATCGCCGAACTGGAAAAACATCTCGGCGTGCGCCTGTTCAACCGCACCACGCGCAGCCTGCAACCGACCGAACAGGGCAATATCTTCTACAAGGGCGCGCTGAAGATCATCGAAACCATCGAGGAGGCCGAGGCCGCCATCGCCGACGTCTCGCGCAATCCGCGCGGCTCGATCCATGTCGCGGCGCCGCTCGGGATCGGCAAGCGGCTGATCGCGCCGCTGATCCCGGCCTTCAAGGATCTCTACCCCCAGATCGACATCCGCCTGCGCCTCTCGGACCGCCGGCTCGACGTCACGGCCGAGGGGCTCGACGTGATCTTCACTCTCGGCGTTCCGGAGGATTCCACCCTTCGCATCCGCACCATCGCCGACTGTCGCCGCCTGCTCTGCGCCGCCCCGGCCTACCTCGCCGCCCGCGGCAATCCCCGCGCCGGCCAGGAGTTGATCGACGCGCGCCACGACTGCCTCTTGCTGCGCTTCCCCGGCCAGCGCGAATTCGTCTGGACCCTTCAGACCCCCGACGGCCCCCGCCGCTTCGAGGTCAGCGGCCCCTTCGAATCCGACGACGGCGACGTGCTGACCGGCTGGGCGCTGGAAGGCCGCGGCATCATCCTGAAACCCGCCTTCGAGATCGCCGAACACCTCGCCTCCGGCGCCCTGATCCCGGTCGCCACCGCCACCCCGCCGCTCGACGTGAAACTGGCCAGCCTCTTCCCGCACAAGCGCCTGCAGGATCCAAAGAGCCGCCTGTTCATCGAATTCATGGTAACGGCCTGCCGCAAGTCGTTGAGCGCCATCCTCGCCGGGCTACCGGAGGCGGTGGGGTAGAGGGGTACGAACTCGGGCTGATCGGCTCGGCCCCTTGCATACCAAGGCGACGCGCCTGTCCCCGCCGCCCGCCGGCAACGTCGGGGCGATGCGCGACGTGCACTTCGCGATTTCGAGGTTACGCGAAATCGTGACGGGCATGCCCCGCGGGGGGCATGAC
>NZ_CALAGI010000160.1 GCF_937891315.1 uncultured Amaricoccus sp.
CCGCCGACCGAGATCTGCGCGCCGTAGATCTTCGAGCTGACCTTGCCGTAGGCAGAGCCTCCCGAGCCGCCGCCGCCGCCGACCGACTGCATGACGACGCCCGGCGAGTGGCCGCCCGTGGTCGTGATCAAGCCGCCGAGGTTCGCGGCATAGGAGCCGCCCGCGTCGCCGCCGTTCCCGCCGGTGCCGCCGATGTCCATGTTGACGAGCACACCGTTCGAGGTCGTCGCGTCGCCGCCCGAGCCGCCGCCGCCGCCGATCGACTGCGCCACGATTCCGCCGGCGCTGAACCCGACGGTCGCGACCGTGGCGTCGGTCAGCGCCGCGCTGACGGCGTTGCCGTTGGAGGCGTCGCCGCCGTTGCCCCCGACCGCGAAGACGCCGCTCTCGTCTGGCCCGACGCCGCCGATGCCGCCGATCGACTGGGCGAGGACGCCGGGCGAGAGGTCGCCGTAGGAGAAGCTGTTGCCGGTCTGGATGTTCGCGCCGGTGCCGGTGACCGTCGCCGTCCCCGGCGTGCCGCCGCTGGCGCCGTTGCCGCCGGTCGGGTCGAACGACCAGTCCGAGGCATGGCCGCCGCCGCCGCCGATGTTGCCGATCGACTGCGCCAGCACGCCGGGCGAGGGCGAGTCCGGGTCGGACGGCTGCATGGTGAGGATCTCGCCGTTGACCGTGACGGAGACGTCGCCGGCGTTGCCGCCCTGGCCGCCGCCGCCGCCGATCTCGCCGCCGCCGCCCTTGCCGCCCTGGCCGCCGACCGACTGCACCCAGAGGCCGGCACCGCCCGGGCCGCCGGCCTCGATGGAGGCGCCGGCCGCGAGGGTGACGTCGACGTCCTGGCCGTTGCCGCCCTGGCCGCCGTTGCCGCCCTGGCCGCTCCAGGCGCTGTCCCCCTTGCCGCCCACGCCGCCGTTGCCGCCCGCGGACGCGACGTAGACGCCGTTCGAGAAGCCGGTGTAGAAGCCGGTCAGCGTGGCGGTCACCGCGCCGCCGTTGCCGCCGGTCCCGCCGTCGACGCCGAACTTGTACTGTTCGTCCATGTAGGCGCCGCCAGCGCCGCCGGTTCCGCCGGTCGATGAGATACCCGCGCCGGCGCCTGAGGCGAGCGCCGCCCAGCTCCCGCCGAGCGCGTTGACCGTCACCGTTCCCCCGTCCCCGCCAGTGCCACTCACGCCGTTGCCGTCGACCCCGACCGCGCCGCCGCCCGCTTCACCGCCCTCGGACAGAACGGTGACCGCGTTGCCCTCGCTCGACTGGCCGTTGGGGGTGTTGGTGACGGTGGCAGAGACGGAGAGGGTGAGGTCGCCGCCCGCACCGCCGTTTCCGCCCCACCCCCCGCCGCTCGCGTTACCGGTCGCGCCCGGATCGCCGGTGCCACCCCAGGATTCCATGTCGAGCGGGGAGAGGCCGTCGATGGGATCGTCGTACAGGCCCTGCGGGTTGACGAGCACCGTCGTCAGCGCAGCCGCGGGACCGCCCGGCTGTCCCGTGCCGGCGCCGCCCGCCGGCGGCGGGTCGTTCGGGGAAAAGCCCGTCGAGCCGATGAAGCAGGCGCTGTTCACCATCACGCACGGGTCGCCGCTGTCGGCGGCGGCCGGGCTCGTGAGGAGCCCCGCCACCGGAACGAGCGCGGAGGTGGTCATCAGGCACGCGACGAGGGCGCGCACCGGGAGGGATGCTGGCAACATGGCTGTCTCCGTGCTTCGCGGCGAACCGCGTCGGTTGACGAGAGGTGCGGGTGCTCGATGGGAAGCGGAATGACCGCCGGGCCGGTGGCCGGCCCGTCGTGCATAGGCCCGGAGCGGCGGTTCGGACAAATACGGTCTTGGTATGCGGGTATAAGCCCGGGCGATACCTCCTCGGGCGGGTCGGGAAGGGGGGCCCGGCCGTCATGGGATGCGTCGCGAGGGGCGCCGGCAGGCGACAAGCCGGAAGAGGCCGGGTATTGATGGCCCCGGCCCCTTGGCAGAGGGGCGACGGAAGGCGGGCGCGGGGACGCCGGCGCGGGTCGGGGGCGGGTGGATGCTGGCTTTTCTCGGCTTCGCGACGGTGGCGACCTTTCTGGCGGCGACCCTGTCGCGGCGGCTGCCGCTCGTCCCCGCGCTGATCCTCGTCCCGACCATCGCCGCTCTGGCCGCGGGAGGCGCGGGCGGGCTGGGCGCGATGATGCTCGACGGCATCGCCCGGGTCGCGCCGGTCGCGGTGATGGCGGTGTTCGGGGTGTTCTATTTCGGGCTGATGCTCGAGGCCGGGCTGTTCGATCCGCTGATCCGCCGGTTGTTGCGGCTGGCCGGGGGCGATCCGCTGCGGCTGGCGCTCGCCACGGCGGTCATCACCATGGCGGTGGCGCTCGACGGCGACGGGACGACGACCTTTCTCATCGCCGTCTCCGCTGTCCTGCCGGCCGCCGACCGCATCGGCCTCGATCGCCGGGTGCTGGCGGCGATCGTGGCGCTCGGGGCCGGCGTCATGGTGATCTTTCCCTGGGGCGGACCGACGACGCGGGCGATGGCGGCGCTCGGCGTGGACGCCGGGAGGCTCTTCAACCCGCTGCTCCCGGCGGTCGGGGCCGGGATGGCATGGGTGCTCGTCGCCGCCTTCCTGCTCGGGCGGCGGGAGCGTGCCCGCCTCGGATGGACGCCCGGCGTCGGCGGGCAGGCGCCGGAGGATCCGAAGCCGGCGACGACGGGGCGGCCCTGGCTCTTCGGCTTCAATCTCGCCCTGACGGCCCTGCTCCTCGCGGCGCTGGTGGCGGAGGCGCTGCCGCTGCCGGTCCTCTTCGCGCTCGCCTTCGCGGTCGCGCTGCCGGTGAACCTGCCGGCGCCGGCGGAGCAGCGGGCCTTCGGTCGCCGCCACGCGGAGAGCATCGCCGGCATCGCCGTGACGATCTTCGCGGCGGGCCTCTTCACCGGGATTCTCATCGGGTCGGGGATGATCGCAGCGATGGCGGCGGCGACGGCCGGCGTGGTGCCGGAGCGGATGGCCGGCGCGCTGCCGGTGCTGGTGGCCGTCTCGTCGATGCCGCTCAGCCTCGCGCTGCCGCCGGACGCTTTCTATTTCGGGGTGCTGCCGGTTCTTGCCGAGACGGCGGCGAGCCATGGGGTCGATCCGGTGCTGGTGGGCCGGGGGGCGATCCTCGGGCAGACCACCACCGGCTTTTCGCTCAGCCCGTTCGTGTCGGCGACCTATGTGCTGCTCGGTCTCTGCGGCGTGTCGCTCGGGGCGCACCAGCGCTTCACCTTCGGCTGGGCGTTCGGGACGACGCTGGTGATGACCGCGGTCGCCGCCGCTACGGGCGCGCTGTCGGGGTGACGAGTTCGACACCGGGCGGCGCGGCGGCGGCGAGGCGGTCGCGGATCACGGTGACGGCGACGGCGCGGACCGCCTCGGCGACGGCGGCGAGGGGGCGTTCGGCGGAAGCGAGGAGGACGGCGGTCAGGTGGATCGGCGGCTCGACAGGGGTCGCGGTCAGCGCCTCGAAGCCGGGGACGTCGGAGAGATCGCCCTTCGGCAGGAGCGTGCCGCCGAGGCCGGCCTGCACCGCGGCGAGGATCGAGGAGAGGAGGTCGGCCTCGGCCACGACTTGCGGGGTCAGGCCCGCGGCGGCGAGGAGGCGGTCGAATGGGGCGCGTGCGACGTTCGGCTGGACCGGAAGAACGAGGGGATGCGCGGCGATCGCCTCGAGGGTGAGGGCGGCGTCCGGCGCTGCGAGGCGCTCGCGGTGGATGAAGTAGAAGCGCTGGCGGAAGAGCGGCCAGCGGGTAAAGCCGGGGGCGGGCTCGTCCTCGAAGGCGAGGAGGAGGTCGAGCTGGCCGGCGCGCAGCCGCTCGCCGAGGGTCAGGCTGTCGGCGGTGGCGAGGCGCAGCGTCACCTTCGGCATCGTCGCCCGGCAGGCGTCGAGGAGCGGCGCCCCGAGCGTCGAGGCCAGCGTCGAGGAGAACCCGATGCGGACCACGCCCTCGAGCTCGCCGCCGGCGGAGCGCAGCACCGCGGGCAGGGCGTCGATCTGCCGGAGGATGGCCGCGGCCTCGCGGCAGAGGATTTCGCCGGCCGGGGTCGGGCGGACGCCGCGCGGGGTCCGGACGAGGAGGCTCAGCCCGAGCTCGGCCTCGAGCTCGGCGATCTGCTGGCTGAGCGCCGGCTGCGCGACGTGAACGAGAGCGGCGGCGCGGGAGAAGCCGCCGGCCTCGACGATCTTCACGAAATAGCGCAACTGGCGGAGCTGCAACGACGATCTCCCCGGCTATCGGCGGCGCTTATACCTGCATAGCGAGACGATATTTGTTCGGCGAGCGGATTCGCGAGAGACCGATGCCTGTCCGCCGGGATCGTCCGGCGCATTCAGCCACATCGGGGAGATGGTCATGGCTCAGCTCGTCTATCGTGTCGTGTCGGCCTGCGGGGCGCTCGGCTACGGCTATCCAAGGGAGTCGATGGAGAAGGCGCTGGAGGGGCGGATCGACGCCATCGTCTCCGACGCGGGCTCGATGGACGCCGGGCCCTATTATCTCGGCACTGGGACCGAGTATTTCGAGCGCGAGGCGGTCAAGGCCGACTGGCGGCACATGGTCGAGGCGGCGCGGAAGACGGGTGCGCCGGTGATCCTCGGGTCGTCCGGCATGGCGGGGGGCGACCGCAACGTCGACTACATGCTCGACGTCGCGAAGGAGGTCTTCGCGGAGTTGGGGGTGAAGGATGCCAAGGTCGCGGTGATCGGCGCGGAGCTCGATCCGGAGATCGTGATCGCCGAGTTGCGCGCCGGCCGGCTGCGCCCGACGGGCGTCGGGCCGGAGCTCGACGAGGCGGCGCTGCGCGAGAGCGTGATCGTCGGGCAGATGGGCATCCATCCGATCCTGACCGCGCTGGAAGCCGGGGCGCAGTACGTGATCTGCGGGCGGTCCTGCGACATCGCGCTGTTCGCCGCGGACATGATCCGGCGGGGGATCGACGCCGGGCTCGCCTATCACGTGGGGCACGTGCTGGAATGCGGGGCGCTGGCGTGCGACCCGGGGTCGCCGTCGGACTGCCTCGTCGCCGAGATCTACGACGACGGCTCGGCGGTCTTCGTGGCGCCGAACCCCGACCGGCGCTGCACGCCCTATTCCATCGCCGCGCATTCGCTCTATGAGGAGAGCCACCCGCAGCTGCAGTTCTATCCCGAGGGTATCCTCGCGATGGAGAAGACCGAGTTCTTCGCCCGCGACGGCCGCGCCGCCGGCATCCGCGGCAGCCGGTTCGTGCGCTCGGGCAAGCCCTGGCCCTGGAGCATCAAGCTCGAGGGCGCCCGGCGGCTCGGGGGGCGCAAGGTGTCCCTGCTGCGTCTCGACCCGGCGGATGTCGCGAAGCTGCCGGAGAGCGTGCTGGTCTACGGGCGGAACGGGGTGCAGCCGCGGCCGGTGGCGGGGGACGAGACGGAGCTCGGCCTGATCGTCGAGACGACCTCGAAGACCGAGGAAGGCGCGGTGCTGCTGGCGAGCCTGCTGACCCACTACCTGATCCACTACGGCTATCCCGGCCGCAAGGCGACCGCCGGCAACATCGCCTATCCGCTGTCGCCGAACCTGGTGAGCTTCGGGCGCGAGGACGGGAGCTTCGGCGCGGTGGTGCCGAGCGGGACGCGGGATCCGGTGTTCTTCGCCAACTACGCGAAGATCAAGGCGGCGGTGCTCAGGATCATCTCCGACCAGTTCCCCGACGCGCTGGCGAACGCGACCTGGACGATTCACGAGGCCGGCGCCGGCAATCCGGTGGCGCTCGTCCGCACCATCGACCGTGACCCGAAGGCGCTCGCCGCGCGGCACGCGGCCGAGGTGGCGGCGGTGACGGCGCTCGCGCCGGCGCAGG
>NZ_CALAGI010000161.1 GCF_937891315.1 uncultured Amaricoccus sp.
GCGCTAAATCAAGACTCTGGAGCGGACGAGCCGGCTCTGCCGGATCGGACTCCGCTCTGGACGGCACCGGAAATCCACCCTCGCCGCCGGGCGGACTCCAGCGCCGACTCCACCGTCGGCGCGTAGCGCACGAGGGGTGGTCGCGCGCCGTGGGCCAGAAATTCGCGGCGCAATTCGGGGGTGGTCCCGGTCAGGTAGATCGCGACCCCCCGCCGCTTGGCCTTGTGCGCCAGACCTTCGATCATATGCGCGGCCGAACTGTCGACCAGCGTCACATCGGTGAAATCGACCACCAGCAACTTGTGCGCGTCCGAGATCCGTTCGAGCACCGCGCCGACGGTCGAGACCGCGCCGAAGAACACCGCGCCGCGGATGTGATAGATGAGCACATCCGGCCGCGCGCCCTCCTCGGCATAGGGCGCGCGGTCGTCCTCGTCGCGATCGGCATGGCCGGTCGCGATCTCCACCGCCTGCGACATGCGATGGATGAAGAGCAGCGCGCCGAGGGCGAAACCGACCAGGATCGCCTCGGTCAGGTCGCGGAAGATGGTGAGCAGCAGCGTGACATAGAGCACCGCCGCGTCGCCGCGCGAGGCCCGCGTCAACGCGACGAAGGCCGGTTTCTCCACCATGTCCCAGGCGACGAGCGCGAGCACGGCTGACAGCACGGCCAGCGGGATATAGCCCGCGAGCGGCGCGGCGACGAGCAGGAAGGCCAGCAGGAAGACGCTGTGCAGCATGCCGGCGACCGGCCCATGCGCCCCGGCCCGCACATTGGTCGCGGTGCGGGCGATGGTCCCCGTCACGCAGAAGCCACCGAACAGAGCCGAGCCCATGTTGGCGAACCCCTGCGCCACCAGTTCGGTATTCGACCGATGCCGTCGCCCGGTCATGCCGTCCGCGACCACCGCCGAAAGCAGCGACTCGATGGCGCCGAGCAAGGTGAAGGAAATCGCGGCCGGCATCACCGCGGTGATCTTCTCGAAGGAGAAGGTCGGCAGCGCGGGCGACGACGGATCCCCGGTCAGCGCGCCGAAGGTCGAGGCGATCGTGGCGACCGGCAAGCTGAAGACCCAGGCGACGAGGGTGGCGGCGACCACCGCGATCAGCATTCGCGGCCATCGCGGCCGGGTGACCCGCATCCAGATCATCGCGCCGATCGAGGCGGCGGACAGCGCGCAGGTCGCGGGATCCATTGTCGGAAGCGCGTGCCAGAGGACAAGCAGCTTCTCGATCAGCGGCCCCGGTTCCGGCCCGTCAAGCGTCAGACCGAGCAGCGGCCTGATCTGGCTGGCGAAGATGACGGCCCCGATCCCGGCGGTAAAGCCGACGGTGACCGGAAAGGGGATGAACTTTATATAGGTACCGAGCCGCAGCGCCCCGACCGCCAGCAGCATCAGCCCGGACAGGAAGGTGGCGAGGATCAGCCCGTCGATGCCATGCGCCTGCACCGTCGCGCCGATCAGCACGATGAAGGCGCCGGCCGGTCCGCCGATCTGGAACCTGCTGCCGCCGAGCGCCGAGACGAGGAAGCCGCCGACGATCGCGGTGATCAGCCCCATCTTGGGCGCGACGTCCGCGGCGATGGCGATCGCCATCGACAGCGGCAGCGCGACGATCGCGACCGTGAGGCCGGCCACGGCGTCGGCCCGCAGCTGGCGCGCGCCATAGCCTTCGCGCAGGGTTGTGACGAGCTTCGGAACGAACTCGGTATTCGGCGACAACGTGGAAGGCGGCATGACGGGAAAAGTCACTGGAAAAGAGCTCTCAAGGCTTGTGGCGCCTTTGCCGCGCCGCCGCAAGGCCGTGCGATGCGACGCTGCGACGACGAAATGAACCTGGCCCGACGATACCGGCCAAGCAAGCGGCCGAACGGCGCGCAATTCTCCCCGCCGGTAAATGCGTAAAGCCGGACCGCCGGAGTCCCGGCGGCCCGCGGTTCGGCATCCCTCCCCACCCCTGGGTCGCGCACGCCGCGCGATTGCTTCGCGTCCGGCGCCGGGCTACCCTGCCCCGAACCCGCGGAGGCGACATTGATCCGTATCATTGCGTTCCTCACCGCGCTGGTCCTCGGCGCTTCCAGCGTCGGCGCGATCGAGGCGCGGCTGGTCTGGATGGGCACCGGCAGCGTGGCGGGGGTGTATTTTCCCGTCGGCGTGTCGCTCTGCCGCCTCGTGAACCAGACGCGGCGCGAGCATGGCATCCGTTGCGCCGCCCGTGTCACCGAGGGTTCGGTCGGCAATCTCGCCGGCCTGCGCGGCGGCGGGCTCGATCTGGCGCTCGCCCAGTCCGACAGCCAGGCCGATGCCTGGCGCGGCACCGGGGATTTCGCGGACGATGGCCCCGACACCGCGCTGCGCTCGGTCATGTCGCTCCATGCCGAGCCGCTGACCATCGTCACGCGGAAAGGGTCGGGCATCGCCGCCCTCTCCGACCTCCCCGGCAAGCGGATCTCGGTCGGCTCCGGCCAGCGGGCGCTGATGGGCAAGCTGATGGCCGGCCTCGGCTGGACCGAGACGAGCTTCGCCGCCGTCGAGGAGGTGCCGCCCGAGGATCTCGATACCGCGCTCTGCGGCGGGTCGATCGACGCCTTCGTGCTCGCGATCGGCCATCCGGCGCTGGTGGTGCAGGAGGTGACCGGCCTCTGCGACGCGGTATTGGTGCGAGTGACCGGCCCGGCGGTGGAGGCGGTGATCGCGTCCGACCCCGCCTATTTCGCCACCGTGATCCCCGGCGGGCTCTATCGCGGGATACCGGCCGACGTGCCGACCTTCGGGGTCGGCGCCACGGTCGTCACCCGCGCCGATGTACCGGAGGAGGTGGTCTACACGGTGACCAGGGCGATCTTCCAGGATTTCGACACGCTCGTCGGCCTGAATCCCGCGCTCGGCACCCTCGACCGCGACCAGATGATCCGCCGCGGCCTGACCGCCCCGCTGCATCCCGGCGCCGAGCGCTACTACCGCGAGCAGGGCTGGCTCCCGTAGGAATTCCGGCGCGGTGCGAGGGCAATCTCCAACCAGACGGGATCGTCCGGTGGTCAGGATGGTGCGACAGGTCAATATGCCGGAGCGGACGGCCCGGTTCTGCCGGGGCGACTTTCGCTCTGGTCGTTCGCGCGGCTGCCGAGGACGCGGTCGGTCAGCCCGTCGATCGCCAGCGCCGCCGCGCCCATCGCCCACAGCCGATCGCCCCATTTATGCACCCGCACCTCCGGCGGCGGCCGGTCCAGGCAGAGCGCGTTGTCGCGCATCTGGTCGAGCACCCGCGTCCCATAGAGGAAGTCGTAGCGCATCTGCTCGCCGGAAAAGATGATGAGCGCCGGGTCGAAGATATTGACCAGATTGGCCAGCGCCAGGCTGAACATCCGCCCAGCCCGATTGAAGATCGAGAGCGCCATCGCATCCCCGGCCTTGGCCGCCGCGAACAGCGCGTCGAGTTCGGCCTGTCGGTCGACCGGACGGGCGCCGAGATCGAGCGCCGTCGTCGCCTCGCGCAGCAGCGCGTAGTCGGCGACATAGGCCTCGAGACAGCCGCGTTGGCCACAGCGGCAGAGCGCGCCGTCGAGTTCGACCTTGGTGTGGCCGAATTCCGCGCCGATGCCGCGGCCGCCGCGATAGAGCTTGTGGTCGAGCACGATGCCCATGCCGACGCCATGCTCGATGGTGACGACCAGGAACTCCGGCACGCCCTTGCCGTAACCGAACCATTGCTCGGCCAGCGCGGCGAGGTTGGCGTCGTTGTCGAGGAACACCGGGCAGGGGAAGGCCTCGTCGAGCAGCGCGCCGAAATCGACGTCGCGCGCCCGAAAGCACGGGCTCCAATGCACCAGCCGCCGGCTCGCCTCCAGAAATCCGGGCAGGCCGACGCCGAGGCAGTCGAGCGCGCCGAAATCGCGGCCGAGCAACGTGAGCGCCTCGGCGACGGCGGCGCGGAGATGGCCCGCGACCGGCGCCGCGGAGTCGCTGCCCCGCGGCATCCGCGCGACATGGTTCAGTTGCTCACCGCCCTCGAAATCCATCAGGGTGACGGTGATATGATCCTCCGAGATCTTGGCGCCGCAGACCAGGAAGGCGTCGGGCCGGACGCGCAGCAGCACACGGGGACGACCGCGGGCACCGCCCCGCTCGCCGGGCTCGGGAGCCTCGTCCAGCACCTCCTCGACCAGCCCTTCGGCCACCAGTTCGGCGGTGATCGAGGTCACGGTCGCCGCGCTGATCCCGGTGTCCCGCGCGACATCTACCCGCGCCGCGCGACGCAGGCGCCGGATCGCGGAGAGAACGGCGCGGCGGTTGCGCAGGCGCAGGCCCTGCGGCTGCGCGGGCAGGCCATCGGGCATTCATCCGCCCCCGTGCCGGTGAAAGCGTCGCCATTTAAATTCGGAAGGTGAACTTTCTCTTCGCGCCCGCGGCATGAGACACTCCTTTCGCGGCGCAACATTACAAGAATCTCACGATATATAACCCGCCGTGGTCGCGAGTAGGCGCTCACTTCAAATCACAAGTCAAAATAAATTTGACAATCGAATTTAATCGCCGGAATCTCCCCGCAAGAATCTCGCTCGGCACGGAATCATGCCTGGGCGGGGAAAAAGCCGGTTCATGCCGCAACGGGAGGACTTCCGCATGAAATCATTCTCAATCCTGGCCGCCGCCGTGCTGGCCTCGGGCCTCGCGAGCACCGCCATGGCCCAGGATCTGACGGTCGGCGTCAGCTGGTCCAACTTCCAGGAAGAGCGCTGGAAAACCGACGAGGCGGCGATCAAGGCCGCGCTCGAAGCGGCGGGTGCCAAATACATCTCCGCCGACGCGCAGAGTTCGTCGGCCAAGCAGCTGTCCGACGTCGAGAGCCTGATCGCGAGCGGCGCCAACGCGCTCATCATCCTCGCCCAGGACAGCGCGGCCATCGGCCCGGCCATCGAGGCCGCGGCGAACGAAGGCATCCCCGTCGTCGGCTATGACCGGCTGATCGAGGATCCGCGCGCCTTCTATCTGACCTTCGACAATGTCGAGGTCGGCCGGATGCAGGCCGCCGCCGTGTTCGAAAAGGCACCGAAGGGCAACTACGTGATGATCAAGGGGTCGCCCACCGATCCCAACGCCGACTTCCTGCGCGGCGGCCAGCAGGAGGTATTGCAAAAGGCGATCGACGCCGGCGACATCGCCATCGTCGGCGAGGCCTATACCGACGGCTGGCTGCCCGCCAACGCCCAGCGCAACATGGAGCAGATCCTGACGGCGACCGACAACAAGGTCGACGCGGTGGTGGCCTCGAACGACGGCACCGCCGGCGGGGTGGTCGCGGCGCTGACCGCCCAGGGCATGGAAGGCATCCCGGTCTCGGGCCAGGACGCCGACGCCGCCGCGCTGAACCGCGTGGCGCTCGGCACCCAGACCGTGACGATCTGGAAGGACTCGCGCGAACTTGGCAAGGAAGCGGCGGAGATCGCGCTGGCTCTGGCTGGCGGTTCCACGCCCGACAAGGTCGAAGGCGCGCACAAATGGACATCGGCCGGCGGCGTCGAACTGGACGCGCTGTTCCTGACCCCGGTTCCGATCACCAAGGACAATCTCGACGTGGTCATCGACGCGGGCTGGATCAAGAAGGACGCGCTCTGCGCCAGCGTCCCGGCCGGCGCCGCCCCCGCCTGCGGCTGAGCCGACCAGCGACGGGAGGAGCGGGGCGCCACCGTCCCGCTCCGCTTGACCTGGGCGCTGAAGTGCCCCGGACCCCGATTGTCGGCGTGCGTGACAGGAGTGCGCGAGATGAGCCTAGTCGGCAGGGCGGCGAAGTCGCTCGAAATAGATCTCAGGCTCGTGGGCATGATCGGGGCCCTCGTCGTGATCTGGCTGGTGTTCGACGCCACCACCGGCGGCCGATTCCTGACCCCGCGCAACCTGTTCAACCTTTCGGTGCAGACCGCCTCGGTGGCGGTGATGGCGACCGGGATGGTGTTCGTGATCGTCACCCGGAATATCGACCTCAGCGTCGGCTCGCTGCTCGGCTTCGTCGGCATGATCATGGGCACGCTTCAGCTCCACTATCTGCCCGGGATCGTCGGCGCCGGCGGCGGTTCGATCTGGATCCTCGCGGTGCTGGGCGGGATCATCACCGGGGTGCTGATCGGCGGCTTCCAGGGCTATATCATCGGCTATCTCGGGGTGCCGGCCTTCATCGTGACGCTGGGCGGGTTGCTCGTCTGGCGCGGCGCGGCCTGGTGGGTGACGAGCGGCCAGACCGTCGCGCCGCTCGACCCGACCTTCAAGCTGCTCGGCGGCGGCACGGGCGGCACGCTTGGCGCAACCTGGAGCTGGGCCCTCGGTCTCGTCGCGGCCTTCGCCGCGATCGCGCTCATCTTTGCCTCGCGCCGGCGCAAGACCTCGCACGGATTTCCGGTGAAACCGCTCTGGGCGGAGGTTACCGTGGCGGGGATCGTCGTCGGACTGATCCTCGCCTTCGTCGCGCTGATGAACGCCTATCCGGTGCCCGAGCAGGCGGCGAGGAACATCCTCGCCGCGCGCGGCGAGCCGATCCCGGACGGACCGATCAACATGGCACAGGGCGTGGCGATCCCGGTCGTCATCCTGCTCGCCGTCGCGGTGGCGATGACCGTGGTCGCCCGCCGCACCCGCTTCGGGCGCTATGTCTTCGCAACCGGCGGCAATCCGGACGCGGCGGAGCTTTCGGGCATCAATACGCGGCTCCTGACCGTCAAGATCTTCGCGCTGATGGGCGGGCTGACCGCCATCGCCTCGGTTATCGCCTCGGCCCGGCTCGGCGCGGTCGGCAACGACCTCGGCACGCTCGACGAATTGCGCACCATCGCGGCGGCGGTGATCGGCGGCACCGCGCTCTCGGGCGGCGTGGGCACCATCTACGGCGCGATCATCGGCGCGCTGATCATGCAGAGCCTGCAGTCCGGCATGGCGATGGTCGGGGTAGACGCGCCGCTGCAATCGATCGTGGTCGGCGTGGTGCTGGTGCTCGCGGTGCTGATCGACATCATCTACCGACGGAGGACCGGCGCATGACCCATCGAGGCCAAATCGACGGAGTCACGCCCCTCGTCGACATGCGCGACATCTGCATCAGCTTCGGCGGCGTCCAAGCCGTCGACCATGTCAGCGTCGATCTCTTCCCGGGCGAGGTCGTCGGCCTGCTCGGCCACAACGGCGCCGGCAAATCGACGCTGATCAAGGTCCTGTCCGGCGCATATCAGGCCGATACCGGCGAGATCCTGATCAATGGCGAGAAGGCGGACATCCGCACGCCCCGCGACGCCCGCCGCTACAATATCGAGACGATCTACCAGACGCTGGCGCTGGCCGACAATCTCGACGCGGCCTCCAACCTGTTCCTCGGGCGCGAACTCGTCACCCCGCTCGGCTTCGTCGATGACGACCGGATGGAGGCCGAGACCCGCAAGATCCTGAAGCGGCTCAATCCGAACTTCCAGAAGTTCCACGCCCCGGTCAAGGCGCTGTCCGGCGGACAACGCCAGTCCGTCGCCATCGCCCGCGCGGTCTATTTCAACGCCCGCATCCTGATCATGGACGAGCCGACCGCCGCCCTCGGTGTGAAGGAGACCCAGATGGTCGGCGAACTGATCGAGCAGCTCAAGGCCGAGGGCATCGGCATCTTCCTCATCAGCCACGACATACGCGACGTGATGGCGCTCTGCGACCGGGTCTCGGTGATGAAGAACGGCAAGCTCGTCGGCACCGTCCGGGTCGGGGACGTGACCGAGGACGACATCCTCGGCATGATCATCCTCGGCAAGCAGCCCGCGGCGCCCGTCCAATGACCGCGCGCCAGCCCGATACCCTGCACCCGGCATTCCGAGCCCCACTGCCCTCTCCCACAGCTCAGGTCTGATCTCATGTATCTCGGCATCGATATCGGCACATCGTCGGTCAAGACCGTGCTCTTTGGCCGCGACCAACGCCTGCTCGCCCAGGCGAGCGAACCGCTGACCGTCCAGCGCCCGCGCCCCGGCTGGTCCGAGCAGGATCCCGAGGCCTGGTGGGCCGCCGTCCTCGCCACCATCGACGCCATCGCGCGCCAGCATTCGCTCGCCGCGCTCCGCGGCATCGGCCTCTCCGGTCAGATGCACGGGGCGGTCTGCCTCGACCATGACGACCGCCTGCTCCGGCCCGCGATCCTCTGGAACGACGGCCGCGCCATGGCCGAATGCGCCGAGCTCGAAGCCGCCTGCCCACGCTCGCGCGAGATCGCCGGCAATATCGCCATGCCGGGCTTCACCGCGCCGAAGATCCTCTGGCTGAGAAAGCACGAGCCGGAGATCTTCGCCGATATCGACACCGTGCTGCTGCCGAAGGACTATGTCCGCTTCCGCCTGACCGGCCATCATGTCTCGGATATGTCGGACGCTTCCGGCACGCTCTGGCTCGATGTCGGGGCCCGCGACTGGTCCGACGATCTGCTGGAGGCGACCGGGCTTACCCGCGCCCACATGCCCCGCCTCGTCGAGGGCAGCGCGCCGTCCGGCGACCTGCTGCCGGAGTTGGCCAGCCGCTGGAGCATTCCCGGCCCGGTGGTCGTCGCCGGCGGCGCGGGCGACAACGCGGCCGCCGCCTGCGGCGTCGGCGTCACCACGCCCGGGGACGCCTTCATCTCGCTTGGCACCTCGGGCGTACTCTTCGTCTCGAACGCCCGCTTCTCGCCCAACACCGACGGCGCGGTTCATGCCTTCGCCCATGCCATCCCGGATACCTGGCACCAGATGGGCGTGATCCTCTCCGCCTCCGACAGCCTGGAATGGCTCTCCCGCGTCGCCGGCCGGAAGCCCGCCGAACTGGCCAGCGCCGTCAGTCTCGAGGCTGGCCCCAGCCGCGTCACCTTCCTCCCTCACCTCTCCGGGGAGCGCACACCGCACAACGACGCGGCCGCCCGCGGCGCCTTCATCGGCCTCGCCCAGTCGACCGGCCTCGCCGACCTGACCCAGGCGGTGATGGAGGGCGTCGCCTATGCCTTCGCCGATTGCCAGCGCGTCCTCGCCGACGCCGGCACCGACTTCGCCTCGGCGCTCGCCGTCGGCGGCGGTGCCCGCTCCGAAGCCTGGCTCCGGATCATCGCCTCGGTGCTCGACCGTCCGATCGAGATCGCGGCCGACGCCGATGTCGGCGCGGCGCTCGGCGCGGCGCGCCTCGCGATCTGCGCCGCCGAGGGTGCCACTCCGGCCGAGATCTGCGCGGCGCCCGAGATCCTGCGCGCCATCGAGCCGGAAGCCTCCCTCGTCACACGCTATCGCGAGGGCCATGCCCACTATCGCGCGCTCTATCCCGCACTGAAGGAGACCTGACCCGTGAGCGATTTCTTCGAAGGTATCGCGCCCATCCCGTTCGAAGGTCCGGAAAGCGAGAACCCGCTCGCCTTCCGCTTCTACCAGCCCGACCGCCTGGTGCTCGGCAAGCGGATGGAGGATCAGCTGCGCCTGTCGATCGCCTATTGGCACAGCTTCGCCTGGGAAGGTGGCGATCCGTTCGGCGGGCGGACCTTCGAGCGGCCGTGGTTCGGCGGCGGCATGGAGGCGGCGCGGCTGAAGGCCGAGATCGCCTTCGAGATGTTCGACCTGCTCGGCGCGCCGTTCTTCGCCTTCCACGACCGCGACATCGCGCCCGAGGGCCAGAGTCTCGCCGAATCCAACCGCAACGTGCGCGAGATCGCCGACTATTTCGCCCGGCGGATGGAGACCAGCGCGACCCGGCTGCTCTGGGGCACGGCGAACCTGTTCTCGAACCGCCGCTTCATGTCCGGCGCGGCGACCAACCCCGATCCGGAGGTCTTCGCCTACGCCGCCGCCCAGGTGAAATGCGCGCTCGACGTGACCCACCAGCTCGGCGGGGCCAACTACGTGCTCTGGGGCGGACGCGAGGGCTATGAGACGCTGCTCAATACCGACATGGGACGCGAGCTCGACCAGCTCGGGCGCTTCCTGTCGAAGGTTGTCGACTACAAGCACCGCATCGGCTTTCCCGGCACCATCCTCATCGAGCCGAAGCCGCAGGAGCCGACCAAGCACCAGTATGATTACGACGTCGCGACCGTCTACGGCTTCCTGCGGCGCTTCGGCCTGGAAAAGGAGGTGAAGGTCAATATCGAGGTCGGCCACGCGGTCCTCGCCGGCCATTCCTTCGAACATGAGATCGCAACGGCGGTCGCGCTCGGCATTTTCGGCAGCGTCGATGCCAACCGCAACGACTATCAATCCGGCTGGGACACCGACCAGTTTCCGAACAACGTGCCGGAACTCGCGGTGGCGATCCACCAGATCCTGAAGGGCGGCGGCTTCGTCACCGGCGGCTTCAATTTCGATTCCAAGCTGCGGCGGCAATCACTCGACCCCGAGGATCTGATCGCCGCGCATGTCGGCGGCATGGATGTCTGCGCCCGCGCCCTGCTCGCCGCGGCGGCGATCATCGAGGACGGCGGCCTCGACCAGGCGCTGGCCGACCGCTACGCCGGCTGGGAGACGCCGGAGGCGCGGAACATGCTTGTCGAAGCCGATCTCGCCGCCATCGCAGCCTGGGTCGACCACGACAACATCGACCCCCAGCCCCGCTCCGGCAAGCAGGAGAAGCTGGAAAACCTCGTCAACCGCTTCGTCTGACCCTCGGCGCCGCCGGCGCGACCCTATCCACGCACGGCGCCGCGCGCCCGGAGCCAGCGCGACGCCAGCCACCCGGGCGCCCCTTCGCTGACCCGGGGCTCAGCCCTCCAGTGCGCCGGAAGCCCCGCGG
>NZ_CALAGI010000162.1 GCF_937891315.1 uncultured Amaricoccus sp.
ACATCCGGCAACCCATGGGAATCCCGCGCGAGTCAGGAGTTCGGGCGGCTGGTATAACAGGGGGGCGGTGACCAGCCATGTGCTCATAGATGTCGGCGGAACCGTCGTGACGGCCTCGATCACCAACGAGTCGGTCGAGGCGCTCGGTCTCACGGAAGGCGCCGCCGCCTACGCCGTCGTGAAGGCGAGCGACGTGATGATCGGCATCGACTAGAGCAATATCCAACCAGACGGAATCGTCTGGTGGTCAGGATATTGCGTCAAATCAAGACTCTGGAGTGGACGAACCGGCTTTGCCGGATCGGACTCCGCTCCGGGTCACCGCTTGCCGGCGCGGATGCGCCCGGTCAATTCACGATCAATCCTCGACTGTCACGTGAGCGTCGGCCGCGCCGCGAAGTCAGTAGCCGCTGGCACGCAGCCAATTGGGGCGGATGGCCGCGTATCCCGAGGACATGGGTCCGCGGCGCCTTCGCGACGCCCGCCTCCGCCGCGATCCAGACGAAGCCGTCGCCTTCCGCGAACGCGTGCCTTTCGAGCGCGGCCATTGGCGGCGCCGGGCTCGCCGCCTCCCCGACCGGGCGGTGCACCCAGAGCGCACGGTGCTCGGCGCGGGTGGCGAGGCCCTGCTCCTCCGCCGCGCCGGTGACGGCGACGAGGCTCGTGACGTGTGCGCCGGGCACCGTCGGTGGCTGGGGATGGGCGCGGCGGATGCCCGGCCACGATGGCGCCGTCATGGCGCGCGCGGACGGGACAAGGGAAGCCCCGCGCGCGTCCGCCCCATATCGGCGGCGGCGTGGAGCATGTGCTCGGCAAACCGCGCCCGGAGCGGTGAAGGTCCGACACGGTTTGGAAATCACGCCGCCCGGCGCTATCTCTGGCGGGCAAGCTGCGTCCTAAGTCTCATACCCGCCGCGACCAAAGGCGTATAGATTCCGGCGCAAGAACAGGGGCCGCCGCGTCGATGCCTCGGGCGGCTGACGGGAACGCGGGCCGGACGAAATCGGGAGGGGAAGCATGATCGGATTGAAGGGACTGGCCGCCTGCCTCGGGGCCGCCTTGATCGTTGGCGGCGCCGCGTTCGCGGACGCGCCGGTGCTGCGGATCGCCGCGCAGAAGGCCGGCACGGTGAACTGGGAGCTGGACACCATCAAGCGCAATGGCTTCGACACCGCGAACGGCTTCACGCTCGAGGTGATGGACGTGGCCGCCGGCCCGGCGGCGCAGGTCGCCTTCCAGGGCGGCGCGGTCGAGGCCATCGTCTCGGACTGGATCTGGGTCGCCCGCCAGCGCGCGGCCGGCGATGATTTCGTCTTCATTCCCTATTCCAAGGCGGTCGGCGGCCTGATGGTGCCCGGCGACAGCCCGGCCCAGACCCTCGCCGATCTCAAGGGCCAGAAGATCGGCGTCGCCGGTGGTCCGCTCGACAAGAGCTGGATGCTGCTGCGCGCCTATTCGGAAAAGGAATATGGCTTCGACCTCGCCGACGAGACGGAACAGGTGTTCGGCGCGCCGCCGCTGATCGCCGAGGTGGCCGAAAAGGGCGAGGTCGGCGGCGCGATCAATTTCTGGCATTTCCTCGCCAAGATGAAGGTCGCCGGCATGCGCGAACTGATCAGCGTCGATACCGCCGCCCAGGCGCTCGGGCTCGATCCCGAGACGCCGCTGCTCGGCTATGTGGTGCGCGGCGACTTCATGCGCGAGCATCCCGAGATGGTGGCGGGCCTCGCGAAGGCCTCGCACCAGGCGAAGGAGCTTCTGGCCAGCGATCCCGCCGCCTGGGAGGCGCTGCGGCCGATGATGAACGCGGCCGACGACGCGGAGTTCGAGGCGTTGAAGGCGGGCTTCATCGCCGGCACCCCGAGCGCCGCGCCGGTGGACGAGGCGGCGGCCGGCGAGATGCTGGCGCTGATGGCACGCATCGGCGGCGAGGAACTGGTCGGCACCGCCACCAGCCTGCCCGAGGGTCTCTTTGTCCAGCCGGGAAGCTGACCTGCCCGACCAGACGGCGTTTGGCGGGACGGCGATCGACGAAACGGGCAGCGGCCAGACCGGCGGAACCGTCGCGCCCCCGAGGACGGCGGGCCCGCTCTCGGGTGGTCCCTGGGTCGCGCTCGGCTCGATCGCCGCGTTGCTCCTTCTCTGGTGCGTGCTCTCCCTGCTGCAGACCAACCCCCGCCTGCTGCCGGGGCCCTGGGTCGTCGGGCCGCTGATCGCCCGCGAGGCCGCTTCCGGCGCGCTCTTCTCCAACATGGCCGCGACCCTGACCCGGGTCGCGCTTTCCTTCGTGCTCGCCATGGTGATCGGGTTGGCGCTCGGCCTCTTCATGGGTCGGAACCGGCGCGCGGACCGCTGGCTCGACCCCTGGCTCATCGTGTTCCTGAACCTGCCCGCGCTCGTCACCATCGTGCTCGCCTATCTCTGGATCGGACTCAACGAGACCGCCGCGGTGCTGGCCGTCGCGGCGAACAAGATCCCGACCGTGGTCGTCATGGTGCGCGAAGGCGCGCGCGCCCTCGATCCCCGGCTCGATGACATGGCCCGCGTTTTTCGCATGGGGCGTGTCGCCCGCCTGCGCCACGTGGTCGCGCCGCAACTCGCGCCCTATGTCGCGGCCGCCGGCCGCTCCGGCATCGCGCTGATCTGGAAGATCGTGCTGGTGGTGGAGTTCCTCGGCCGCTCGAATGGTGTCGGCTTCCAGATCCACCTCTATTTCCAGTTGTTCGACGTCGGCATGGTGCTCGCCTACGCGCTCAGCTTCATCGCGGTGATGCTGCTGATCGAGGCGCTGATCTTCCAGCCGTGGGAGCGTTGGGTGACCGCGTGGCGCCGCCCGTGACCGCCCCGCGTCACCGACCGATGAGCGCGCCGGTCCTCGACCTCGCGCTGCGCGCCAAGTTCTTCGGCGCGACGCGGGTGCTCGGCGCTCTGCGCCTCTCGATCGGCAAGGGCGAGATCGTCGCGCTGACCGGCGCCTCCGGCATCGGCAAGACCACGCTGCTGCGCATCCTCGCCGGCCTTGATACCGAGTTCGATGGCACGCTCCGGCGGCCGGAGCGGACGGCGATGGTGTTCCAGGAGCCGACCCTGCTGCCCTGGCGCGACGCCCGCGCCAATATCCGGCTGACCACCGGCGCCTCGGCCGATGCCGCCGACCGTCTGCTGGCCGAGGTCGGGCTCGAAGGCCGTGAGGAAGCACTGCCGCTCCAGCTCTCGCTCGGCCAGCGGCGCCGCCTCGCCTTCGCCCGCGCGCTGGCCGCCGCGCCCGAGCTCTTGCTGATGGACGAGCCCTTCGTCTCGCTGGACCCCGCCCGCGTCGAGGAGATGCTGACCCTGACCGCCCGCCTCCTCGCCGCGCGCGACACCGCGACAGTGTTCGTCACCCATTCACGCGCCGAAGCCGACCGCCTCGCGAGCCGCGTCGTCACCCTCGCCGGCACCCCGGCGGTGATCGTCGCGGACATGACGACCTAGAGCACTATCCAACCAGACGGAATCGTCTGGTGGTCAAGATATTGCGCTAAATCAAGACTC
>NZ_CALAGI010000163.1 GCF_937891315.1 uncultured Amaricoccus sp.
ACCAGGAACCGGCTCACCGCCACGCCGCCGGAATTGCGCGCGGTCACCGTGACCGCCTCGCCCGCGCGCGCGGTCACGGTCGTCAGGGTGACGAGCCCGGTCTCGGGATCGATGGTGGCGCCCGCGCCCGCCACCGCGAAGCAAAGCGCCGCGCCGGTGAAATCGGCCGCCGCCGCCACCGTCCAGTCGCCCGACCCCTGGTCGAGGATCTCCTCGAAGAGCCCGCCCGCCGCCATCGGCGGCGCGCGAGTGACGCGGAGCGGCCCGACCAGCGCCTCCGCCGCGCCACCCGGACCCGAGGCGGTGACCAGGCAGCCGAGCTCGGCCAGGTCGTCCTCCGGTCCAGGAAGATAGCTCGGACCGGTGGCGCCAGGGATATCGGCGCCGTCCCGCCGCCAGCGCGCCGAGATCCGGCTGGCGCCGGTCCAGAGGCCGGGCACCAGCGTCACCGCCGCGCCGATCCGGCCCGAGCCGACCAGCGCCGGCGCCGCGATCATCCGCGGTGGGGCGGGAACTGCCATGGCACGCCTCCTTTTCCAGATGCCTGCCCCAGCACTATCCGGCCGCGGCCGCCGGAAAAAAGCCGAAACCGCGCCAATGGCGCGGCTTCGCATGCACAATCGCGTGGCTGGAAACGAAGCGGAGGACCCCGGTGCGCGGCGCCCCCCGGAAAGGTCTCGGGAAGAGGTCTCGGACCCTCAGGCCGGCCGGCCGACGTAGCTATCGTAGGGCAGACCGTCGAACAGCCGGCTCCCCTGGGCATAGGGCGGCGGAATGATGAAGCAGCCCTGATCCGACGAGGTGAAGCATTCGCCGGTCAGCGGGTGGATGCTCAGGCTGGCGATCGCCGTTCCATAGCCCCGCCGATGGCCCATCTCCTGCCAGGTCGCGCCGCTGTCCACCGAGACGAAGAGCCCGTTCTGCGCCCGCCCGTCGCAGGCCACCCAGATCACGTTGGCGTAGCGCGGATCGACCTGGATGTTCGAGATGCTGGGCACGCGGGGATAGGTCGCGGACGGCGGGGTCGCGCCGGCCGCCCCGAACAGGTTCAGCGTCGTATAGGTGCCGGCACTGAGATCGTACCTGCGCAGGCGGTAGGTGGTGGTGTCCCGAACATAGATCACATTTCCGTCGAACGGATCGGCGCAGAAGGGCACCATGCCATTGGCGGCGGTCGGCTTGTAGCTCAGCGTCAGCGCCGTGTTCCAGGAGGCGCCGTTGTCGCCGGAGCGCTTGACGACGAGCTGCGTGGTCGAGGAGGAGAAGCGGCTGACCGCGAAGAAATGGTTTATGCCCGACCGCTTGCAGGTCATGCCGGCGACCATGTCCTCGGCGGTCAGGCCGCTCATGACCGACCAGGTGGCCCAGGCGCCATCGACCGAGCGGATCCGACCCCACATGATGGTCCCGGGCGCCGCGTAATTGTAGCAGAAGACGCCGGTCTTGATATATTGCGAGGTCGAGATCGAGGTCCAGGTGTTCACGCCGCCGACGCGCGCGCGCCGCAGCAGGCCGAAGCTGCTGTTGTAGCCCCCCATCGCCGCGATGATCACCTCGCCGTTCGGATGCAGCGCACCGCCGCAGGAGACGAGGTTCTGCGCATTGAGCGACGTGGGCCACCAGGCGGCCGCGTTGCGCTTCTCCTTCAGGATATCGACCGGGAACGGCTCGAAGGACTGGCACCCGTTCTCGGTGAGCCAGGCACCTGAATCATAAACGTTGAGCAGCATCCGGCTCTTGTCGTTGATGTCGAAATTGCCCTGTGGGCAACCCAAGGACTTCTGGTGCTTGCCGCTGTAACCGGCGTTCGCCAGTTGCCAGGTCGCGCCCTTGTTGACCGTCCGATAGAAATTGTTCGCGGTCGGCCCCGTCCCCATCTTACCGGTCAGCACCACCTTGTTCGCGTCGTTCTTGTCGAACAGACAGGCCGTCTGGGTGGCGTTGCAGATATTCGGGTTGCTGTTGTTCGAGCCGTAGCCGCCCGCGGTCCGACCGATCGAGCCGGGCCTCACCTGATACTGGCTGACCGGCTGCCGCGTGAAGGTGGCCGAAGTCGTGCCATTGGTCGAAACCTTCGCAGTATTCGGAAAGGTCCCGTCATCGATGATCGCCAGCATGAAATTCGGATCGGCCGGCGAGATATAGAGCGCGTCGAAGGCGGTGAAGGCGCCGATCTGAGTAAAGGTCGGCGTCGTTGCGAGTCCATTCGTGCTCCGGAAGATCCCGACCCCATCGACGCCGCAGATCACGGTGGCGCCGTCAGCCGAGACATAGGCCGGCGCCTTGACGTTACCGGAGCGCGCATTGGTGTAGGTTGGCGTGCCCCAGGCGTTGTCGATCCGGATCAGGCCCGCCGAAGAGGAGACCCAGAACCTGCCGGAATTGCCCGCGCCAGCCGGAACCGCGACCCGGCACTTGCCCACGGCCGAGGTCCAGTTGTTCGAGGTGAGGCGAGTCCAGGTCGCGCCGCCATCCGTCGAGCGGACGGTGAGAGCCGCGGTGTTCTTGTCCGAGCAGATGAAGGCGAGGATGTTCTGCGAGCGGCCGCCAAGCGCGCCGGAGAAGCAGGCGGCCATCAGGTCGCCGTGGCTGCTGCGGGTGGCGCCATCATCGAGCTGGGTATAGGGCAGCGCCGATCCGCCGGCCGTCACCTCGTCGGCCGTCTCAAAACCATCGAGCGTGCGGAACAGCCCGCCGTCGTTCGGGGTGAAATTGTTCCCCATGCTGGCAAGGACATGGTTCGCATTGAGCGGGTCGACCGCGAGACCCATGCAGTTCTGCGACTTCAGGCCGAACTGCGTCGGCCGGCGCCAGCTCCGCCCGAAGTCCGGCGAGCGCCAGATCGGATGGCTGTCGCCGCCGCAATAGAGGATGTCCGGGTTCGCCGGGCTGTTGCGGAACACCTGGGGCAACTGATAGCCCTCGCCCGGGACATAGTCCGTGACCCCGAACTCCGCCGCCTCCACCACCGGCATGAGACGCGCCAGCGGCTCGTCGGACGGCCGCTCCTCCACCATCTCCAGCCTCTGGATCAGCGCCGCGCTCGGCCCGCTGAACTCCATCCCGGTGAGCGGGTTGCCGGCGGCGTCGGTCGTGTAGATGAAATGATGCGTCTTGGACTGGCCGAGGACGTTCGCGGTCGATCCTGGGGTCGGGTCGTTCGCCCAGATGAACGGCCTGATCTGCGGCGCCCCCGTCGTCGGGGTGACCGCGCGGGCGATCCAGCGGTTCGCCACGCTCGGGTGCCGGATCATCGGGTGATAGCCGGTGCCGGGGCCACTGCCCGCCACATGGGCGTCGCCACGCCACCAGACGGCGGTGATCGCCTCGGGATAGTTCGCCTCCCTGAGGTCGATATGCCAGGTCCCGAAGCCCGCCGGCACGGTGGTAGTGCTCTGGTCGGTCGCGTCCGCCCGGATCGACAGCGTCACGTCGGCGAGATCGATCCCCTTCATCGCAACCGACAGGCGGAAGCTCGTCGAGACCGACCCGTGCTCGTTGGCCGCCGTGACGGTCACCGTCTGCTCGGCGAGGGTCGCGGTCTTGACGAAGGTCAGCGCGCCGGTCGCCGCGTCGATCGAGACGCCCGAGGCCGCGCCCGAACCCATGGTTGGGCCCGTGGTGGCGACGGAATAGCGCATCACCGCGCCGGCGAAGGCCTGGGCAGTGGCCTGGGTCTCGGCCGCCCCGCCCCGCAGGAGGCGGAGCTTGTCTGGCAGCGCCACGCCGCTCAGCGTCGGCGCGATACCCTTCACCGTGACGCGGAAGCCGACGGCGGCGGCGCCGCCCGAATTGCTGGCGGTGACCGTCACCGTCTCGGCGGTGCGCGCCGCGTCGGTCGGCAGCCGCGTCACACCGGTCGCGGGGTCGATCACCGCGCCGGCGCCGCTCACCGCGAAGCTGAGCGCCTCGCCCGAGAAGGCCGGCGCCGCCGCCACCGTGGCCGGCGCCGTGGCGAGCGTCAGCGTCAGATCGGCGAGCACGCCGGTCGCGATCGGCGCCGCGTAGGTCACCCTGAGCGGCTCGGTCGCGGCCTCGAGCCCGCCGGCCGCGTTGGCCGCGGTGACGACGGCCCGGATCGCGGTCCGGTCGTCCGCCGCGCCGGGCCGGTAGCTCAGCCCCGTCGCCTCGGGAATATCCACCCCGTTGCGCTGCCAGCGCACGCTCAGCGCCGCGGCCGCGACCGTCCAGTCACCGGGATCAAGCGTGATCTTCTCGCCGATCCGCCCGCCGGCGGCGAGCGCCGGTGCCCGCAGGAGCAGCGGCGCTTTCTCGGCGGGCGTGCCGGCGATCGTCAGGCGAAAGCTACCCGCCCCGACGCCGGCGCCTTGGCCGGTGATCACGAGGCCGCCGGGGTCGGGGGTGATCCGGCCGGCAAGGGGATCGATGGCGAGCCCCTCGCCCGCGAGGCGCAGGGTCAGGGCGGGGGTGCCGGGAAATTCCGGAATTGCGTTCAAATCGGTTCTCCTGAATGGCTCGCGGCCGGACCACCCGCTGGCACTCGGGCCTGAGGGACGTCATTCCGGCGAAAGGCTTCGGCGGCTCCGCCAGGCCTTGATCTGGCGGCTCCGCCGCCGGGGCTCACCAGAGCCCGACGATGGCGCCCGCGGTGGTCGCCGGGAGCACCCGGTCGACCCGGAGCGGCAGGAGCGTCCCCGCCGGAACATTGCTCAGAACGATCGCCTCGCCGCCCAGCATGCGCACCGCGAGATCGCCCGCCTGCCCGACGAACAGCGCCCGGGTCACCACCGCGAGAGTCTGGTTGCTCGGCGTGATCGCCCCGCCATGCTCGGGCGGCGAGGTCAGGCCGCGGGTATGGGACTTGAAGGTATCGGTCATGTCTTGGACTTCTCCCCGTGTGGCCGCGTCAGCGGCCGTGGTTTCCCGTCTGGCCGCGCTGGCGCGGCCGTGGTCGGGCGGGAAACTCCGGCGGCGCCAAGGGGTGGGTAGCCCCCGAAGGATCGACGGGGCTGTCGCCCGCTCGCGATCTGAAGGCGTCCGCGCCGGCCGGAGCCAGCGCGCGAGGCGGCCCCGAGGGCCTTGGGGCTGGGTTCTAGGCCATCATGCTTAAGCCTTTCCTGCCCCGCCGACCGCCCCTCCCCAGCCCGCCGCAACAACCCGTCCCGCCGCCGCGCGCCCTCCCCAAGGCTTCACCTCGACGAAATCCCGGCTATGCTCCAGCTCCGGGAGCCACCGAAGGAAACGCCTTGCCACGCATCCGCCCGGGCCGGCCGCGCCGCGCGGTCGCCCTCCTGCCCTCCGCTCTCCTGCTCGCCCTCCTGCTCGCGCCCGGCCCCGCCGTCGCGGCCGATCTCGCCCCCCTGCCCCGCCCCGACCGCTCCGACTCGCCGCGCGCGGGGGCGCCCGTCGCCGCCGCGACGAATCCCGCGGCCACGCCAATCGATCCCGGGCCTCCGGCTTCCGAAACCATCGACCCGGGCGAAGCCGATCTCTTCGCCCGGCCGCGGCTCGCCGAGGAGGTCCGCCGCGCCGCCGAGCGGATCCAGGCCGGCGATACCGCCGGCGCCGGGCGCCTGCTCGACGGGCTCGTCGCCGCCCATCCCGGCCTCGGGGAATTGCGCATCGACCGCGCCGCTCTCGCCATGCTGGAAGGCGACCCTGACCTCGCGCTCGAAAACCTCGAAGCCGCCGCCCGCGCCGGCTTCGGCGGCGTCGCCGCGCTGGCCGCCGATCCGCTCTTCGCGCCGCTGGCCGCCGATCCCCGCTTCGCCGCGCTGGCCGCCGCCCCGACGCCCGCCGCCGCCGCGCCGGTGCCCGCGCCCATCACCGACGGCGTGGCGCCGGTCTCAGGCGCCAATACCGCCTGGAACCCGGCCAGCGAGCGGCTGGAGCCGCGCTTCGCCTTTCCCGCCAAGGCCTCGGGCGCGGTGGTCCCGAACCGCGGCACCGCCGCCACCGACATCCTGCGCGAGCATGTGAAGCGCGGCCGCGCCGCCGGAAACCTCGGCGACCTCTATGACAACCGCGACCGCGGCCATTCCGCGCTCGATCCGAAGGACCATCCCCAGCTCGCCCGCGTCGTCTATTCCGACGCGGCCCGCGCGGCCGATCTCGACTATGGGCTGAACGACTGGCTGCTGTTTCCCGCCGTCACCCTCGGCAATTCCTCGACCGCGATCACCGGCGGCGCGACCTGGCGCAGCCTGCCCCGGCTCGCGCTCACCGCGCCCGACGGCACCGGCCCGATGCGGCTCTGGCAGAACGCCGCCGCCAACCAGCTCTATGTCTATCCCGCGCACAAGGACTACGGTCCCGAGATCGGCGATCTCTTCCCGGCCAATACCCCCTATCTCCTGGTCAGCCACGGCTCCTCGGGCTCGGACAAGCCCTTCCTCGAGGCGGTGGCGATGATCCTCGCCGCCTACCGCCCCGACACCAAGGACCGGCTGCGCGCGGAAGGGCTGATCGTGCCAATGACCCAGATGGTGTTCCGCCGCTCGCTCCAGACCGTCCGCTCCCGCGACGACTATTTCAGCGCCGCCGCCCATCCGGCCGCCTTCGAGGGCTATGACATCAATCTCGCCCGCATGATCAGCCTCGCCAATTCCATCAAACCCGGCGACATCCCGCCCCAGGTCCGGATCCGCGTGACGCGCGAGGATCTCGGTACCGAGGGCATCGATTATTTCGGGGAGGGCCTCTCCGAGCAGCTCTTCGACACGCCGGCCGCCGTCGCGCGGGTCTGGCGCTCGAAGGTCTATCGCCGCGAGATCTCGCTCAGCGCCGAGGAGACCCGCGACCCGAACGGCCGCCCGCTCAGCTTCCAGTGGCGGCTGCTGCAGGGCGACCCGGCCCATGTCCGGATCACCCCCTCCGCGGACGGCCGCGCCGCCACCGTCTCGCTCGACTGGCACGAGCCCTTCGCCATTTCCAAGGACAATCCGGTGAAGAGCGCGCGCGTCGATATCGGCGTCTTTGCCAACAATGGCGTCCATGACAGCGCCCCGGCGATCCTCAGCGTCTATTTCCCGCCCGAGGAAGCCAGGAGCTACGCGCCCGGCCCGGACGGGGCCCCCCGGATCGCCAGCATCGACTACGCCGCCCGGCCCGGGGTCTATGCCGATCCGATGCTGATCCCCCGCGCCGACTGGCGCGACGAATATCGCTACGCCGCCGACGGCGCCCTTCTCGGCTGGACCCGGGTCCGGGGCGACCGGCGCGAGGATTACACCGCCGAGGGCGCCCGCCTTCTCGCCCCCGCCACAGCCGCCACCCCGGCGCGCACCGAGCCCGTCGCCTACCCCCTCGCCCGCCGCGCCGACGGCGGCCTCGCGATCGAGGAGATCTCGGCGTTCGCCCCGCGATAGGGCGCCCGAGAGGAAGCTGAGCAAGGAATAGCCATTGCCACTACCCCGCCCCACCGGTCTAATCCCGCCTCCGACCGTCCGGCCGTCCAGTCACGAGCAGCCCCAAGATGCGCAGCGTTCCCGAGGGTGAGTTCACCCATGTCATCCAGACCCGTTTCAACATGCCCTCGCCCGGCCGCGAGAGCCAGATCCGTGCCCGGCCGGGCTGGCTCGCCGGGCGGTTCGAGCTCTTCGAGCGCTATTGCCTGCCCTCGATCGCGGCCCAGAGCCTCAAGGACTTTCACTGGGTGATCTATTTCGACGCGGCGACCCGCACCGCCATGTCGATCCGCCACATGGATCTTTCCAAGGCCGGGCCGATCCTGCAGATCGGCGGGCCCGCCGGCTGGCTGCAGGTGATCCACGAGACCAATGTCTCCAACAAGGTGCGCGGCCGCCGCGTCGCCGCCGAGACCATCGCCGGCCACTTTCCCGCCGCCGTGATCGGCCCGCTCCGGCCCACCTCCGGCTTCGAGATCGCGCTCGAGAACCTGGTGCTGACCCCGCTCCGGCGCAACCGGGACGCGCTCGTCAACCATCTGCGCGGTCACAGCCGGGTTTCAGGCTGACCGGCGTTGAAAAGACCCCGGCTTCGAGCTAGAAGCGAGACGATTTTTCGGACAGGTTCCGGGCGTTCCGCCACCGGGTAAGAGGTGGTCTCTGTTGACAGTTTCCGTGGTGGGGTTTCGCATATGTACAATCTGAAGTGCCGTTTCTGCGGCGCGCCGCTCGAGGACACCGTTATCGACCTCGGCACCACGCCGATCGCCAACGCCTTTGTGAAGCCGGCGGATTTCATGAAGATGGAGCCGTTCTTCGCACTCCACGCCTTCGTCTGCGGCGAGTGCTTTCTGGTCCAGCTGCCGGACATGGAAGCCCGCGAGCATATCTTCAACGACGAATACGCCTATTTCTCCTCCTATTCCCAGTCGGTCCTCGATCATGCCAGGGACTATGTCGAGATGATGACCGAGCGCTTCGGCTTCGGGCCGGAGCATCAGGTGATCGAGGTCGCCAGCAACGACGGCTATCTGCTGCGGTATTTCAAGGAAAAGGGCGTGAAGGTGCTCGGCATCGAGCCCTCGGGCAACGTCGCCGCCGTGGCCGAGGCCGCCGGCATCCCCTCCCGCGTGCGCTTCTTCGGCGTCGAGACCGCCACCGCGCTCAAGGCCGAGGGCCTCGGCGCCGACCTGATCTGCGGCGCCAATGTCATGGCCCATGTGCCCGACATCAACGATTTCGTCGGTGGCTTCCCGATCCTGCTCGGGCCGACCGGCATCCTGACGATCGAGTTCCCGCACCTCCTGAAGACTCTGGACGAGCTCTATTACGACCAGATCTATCACGAGCATTATTCCTATCTGTCGTTTCACACCGTCGAGAAGATCTTCGCCGCCCACGGGCTGACCATCTTCGATGTCGACGAGATCAAGCCGCAGGGCGGATCCCTGCGCGTCTATGCCTGCCATACCGGCGACGCGACCCATGCCGTGACCTCGCGGGTCTCAGCGATGCGCGACCGTGAGCATGCCGAGGGCCTCGACGGGATCGAGCGCTACAAGCGGTTCGCCGCCGACGTGCAGGCGACCAAGCACGCGCTGCTGCGCTTCCTGATGGAGGCGAAGGAGGCGGGCAAGACCGTGGTCGGCTATGGCGCGCCGGCCAAGGCGACCACGCTGCTCTGCTTCTGCGGCGTCAAGACCGACCTCATGGACTACACCGTCGATATCAGCCCGCTGAAGCATGGGCACCTGCTGCCCGGCACGCGGATCCCGATCTATCCGCCGGAGAAGATCCTCGAGACCAGGCCCGACTATGTCCTGATCATGGCCTGGAACATCAAGGACGAGATCATGCGGAACATGGGCCAGGTGCGCGACTGGGGCGGCAAGTTCGTGGTGCCGCTGCCCGCCGTCGAAGTGCTCGACTAGGCCATGGCCGAGGGCAATCCGGCGCACCCGGTGACCTCCGCCGCCAACGCGCCCCCGGCGGCGGATGCCGCCAACACGCCCCTGGCGGCGGAGGCCGCCGCCAATGCCCCCGGCGACGCGATGCTGGCGCTGATCGCCCGGCTCTATCCGATCTGCCGCTCGATCACCGGGGCGGGCGTACGCGAGACCCTGGGCATCCTGCGCGAACGGATCCCGCTCGAGCTCCACGAGGTACCGAGCGGAACCCCGGTGCTCGACTGGACCGTGCCGCCGGAATGGACGATCCGCGACGCCTGGGTGAAGGATTCCCGCGGCGAGAAGATCATCGATTTCGCCGCGCACAACCTGCATCTGGTCAGCTACAGCGCGCCCGTCCATGCGCGGATGAACCTCGCCGAGCTGCGCCCCCATCTCCATGCCGAGGCCGCGCATCCCGACTGGATCCCCTATCGCACCAGCTACTACCAGGAGAACTGGGGCTTCTGCCTGCCCTGGAACCAGCTCCGCTCCCTGCCCGAGGACGCGTACGAGGTCTTCGTCGAGTCGAGCCTCGCCCCCGGATCGCTGACCTATGGCGAATGCCTGATCCCGGGCGAGACCAGCGACGAGGTGCTGATCTCGACCCATGTCTGCCACCCGTCGCTGGCCAACGACAATCTCTCGGGAATCGCTGTCTGCGTCGAGCTGATCCGGGCGCTCCGCGCCGCGCGCCCGCGGCTCAGCTACCGGTTCCTGTTCATCCCCGGCACCATCGGCTCGATCACCTGGCTCGCCCGGAACGAGGCGGGGCTGGGGCGGATCGTCGCCGGCCTCTCGGCGGTCAATCTCGGCGATCCCGGCCTCCCGCATTACAAGCGCAGCCGCCGGGGCAACGCGCTGATCGACCGCGCCGCCGCCCATGCGCTGAAAACCCGGGGCGACCACCGGATCCTCGATTTCTCGCCCTATGGCTATGACGAGCGGCAGTTCTGCTCGCCGGGCTTCGACCTGCCGGTCGGCTGCCTGTCGCGCACGCCCTACGGCCAGTTCCCGGAATATCACACCTCGGCCGACAATCTCGACCTGGTGCGGGCCGAGGCGCTGGAGGATTCCCTCGCGCTCTTCCGCGCGATCTTCGACATTCTCGAGCGGAACCGGACCTGCCTCAACCTCTCGCCGAAGGGCGAGCCGCAACTCGGGCGCCGCGGGCTCTATGCCGCGATCGGCGGTCGCTCGGACACCAAGGATTTCCAGATGGCCCTGCTCTGGGTGCTGAACCAGTCCGACGGCGGCGCCTCGCTGCTCGATATCGCCGAACGGGCCGCCCTGCCCTTCGCGCTGATCGCCGAGGCCGCCGAGACGCTGACCGCCCACGGCCTGCTCGCGGACGCCCCGGCATGACCCGCGAAACCGCCGCCGGCGAAGCCGGCAGGATCGTCCCCGGCGCCTTCGCCGGCAAGATCGCAATCGTCACCGGTGCCTCGAGCGGTATCGGCGCGGCGATCGCCGAGGCGCTGGCCGCCGCCGGCGCGCGGGTGACCGCGGTCGCCCGCGCAGCCGGGTCCGACGCCCCGGGCCTCTCCTGGGCGCCGCTCGATCTCGCCGACGACGCGGGCATCGCCACCTTCGCCACACCGCGGGCGGGGGGCTCCCTCGACATTCTCGTCCACGCCGCCGGTCTCCTCATACCGGGCACGGTAGCGCGCGCGCCGATCGCCGATCTCGACCGCCAGTATCAGGTCAATTTCCGCGCACCCTATCTCCTGACCCAGGCGCTGCTGCCCGCGCTCGCCCGCGCGCAGGGGCGGATCGTGTTCCTGAATTCCAGCGTGTTTCTCAATGCCCGCGGCGGCGCGACCGGCTACGCCGCCTCGAAATACGCGCTCAAGGCCTTCGCCGACGCGCTGCGGGCCGAGGTCAATCCCGAAGGGCTCCGGGTGCTCAGCGTGTTTCCCGGCCGCACCGCCAGCCGCATGCAGGCCGAGGTCCACGCCGCCGAAGGGGCGCCCTACAATCCCGAGCGCCTGCTGCAGCCCGTCGATGTCGCGGCTTCGGTGCTCGCCGCGCTCGCCCTGCCCGCGACCGCCGAGATCACCGATCTGCACATCCGGCCGGCGCTCAAGAGCTGAGAGTCCGTCTGGAAATTCGGCGGCCGATCCTCCGGCCGTAAATGTTCCGCGCGCGGAACATTTACTCCAAACCACCCGCCCGCGCCGCCCGCGACCGGCAGAAGGCGAGGAACGCCGCCTCCGGGCTGCGCAGCTCCGGCCGGCCGCTCGCCTGCCAGAGCCGCGTCCATTCGGCCTCCAGCCAGTAGGGATCATAGCCCGGCGCCGCCTCCCGCGCCCGGGCATGCGCCTCCGGCCCGAGCCGGGGCGCGCCCTCCGCCGTCTCGGCCGCGAGCCGCCCGCGCGCCCGCACCAGCACCAGGTCAGCATCGGTCAGCGCCAGCGTATAGTCGGGCAGCCCGTCCTCCTCGGCCATGTCGCGGATCATCTTGCGGAACACCCGGCGCGGCGAAGTGGAGCCCGTCTTCTTGGCCAGCGTCTCGAGCCCGATCCGCCATTCCGCCTGCCGCCCGCAATGCTTGCGCGCGATCTCGTAGACCCGCCGCTCCAGCGGCTTGCGCAGCCGGAAATAGTCCCGATGCAGGGTCAGCACCGATTTCGACATCACCGAGCGATACATCCAGTCCGACAGCGTCACCGTCACATGGATCATCCGCCCGCCGCGGGTCTTGCGCAGGATCTCCCAGGCATCGATCAGCCCGAAGCCCCGGGTGCTCTCCACCCCGCCGGTGGCGATGTTGGTGACGATCCGTGTGCCCGACAGCCGCTCGAAAGCCTCGCGCAGCCGCCGGTAGCCGTCGCCGCTGGTCTCGCGGTTGGTTGCCAGCAACAGGTCATGCGCGCGCAGATGCAGTTCCGGGCTGGTCGGCCGCCCCTCGTTCACCGCCGCCATCAGCTGGCTGACGCAATAGATCAGCACATCCTTGTCATGGATCGTGGCGAGCCCCTTGACCGAGGGTGTGACCTCGATCAGCGCCGGCCCGTGCTCATAGCGCAGGATCCGCCGGTCCGGCCGGGTCGCCAGCGTGAACAGCGGATGCTCCATCGATGCCATGTCGTCCTTGGGCACCGCCCAGGGCATGTCGCAGATGAAGAAATCGCCCTGCGCGGCCAGCGCCGGAGGGTTCGGCCCCCGCGCCGGTCGAAGATCGCTCTGCCTCATGAAACGGTGTTTCCCGTTTTCGTGGTTTCAGTGACACCACGCTAGCCATGGGCCTCGGCCGCGCGCAACAGATCATTTCGGGGTTCCGGATTCACTTGGGCGTGGTTTCGGAATCGCCCGAACGTGGTTCCGGATTCACCCCAAGGCCCGAGAAGCGGCTTTTCCCCCGCGAAATCAGCCGCTTGGCTGGAGCCCGCCAGCCCGTAACACAGATCTAACACGAGAATAACACGCGAAAAAAAATCGCAAGTCCCCGCGACCTCCTGTAAGAGGGCCGGGAAACCCCTGTCGGGCCTCGGTTTTCCAGCCCGCATGCCGGTTCTTCTTCCATATGCCGCGAATCATGGTACATTGCTAAAAACGCGGCATATGAGGTTCGAGCAGATGGCCCAAGGCTCCGGTGACCCGGACGGTGCCCCACCGCCCTATTTCAATATCTCGCCCGACGAAGCCCTGGCCGAGCTCGAATCCCCGGTCGGCACCCGCGACTTCGGCCGGATCGCCGCGCTCTGCGCCGAGGGCCGCGCCGATCTCGTCGCCCGCGGCCACGAGGGGGCCGGGGGCCGCGAGCTCCGGCTGTTCTCGACCTGGGAGATCACCAAATACCTGATCCCGGTGGCGCCGCCGCATTTCCGCCGGGTCCTGCGCGCCAACCCCGCCCTGCCCCAGGGCCGGTCCGAGACGGAAGGCGGCGCCCGCTGGTTCACCCTCGACGAGGTGCTGGTCCTGCGCGCGCATTTCGCGAACCTCGGCAGCCGGGCCAAGGAATACCGGCCCTATCGCCCCGAGGGACTGCCGGCCAAGATCTGCGCGGTGGCGAATTTCAAGGGCGGGGTCGGCAAGACCTCGATGGCCGCGCATCTCGCCATGTCCGCGGCCCTCGACGGCTACCGGGTTCTGGTCATCGATCTCGACAGCCAGGGCTCGATGACCTCGATCTTCGGCGGCCAGGTCGCCAGCGAATGGGACACGGTCTTTCCGCTGATCGCCCGGGACTACGCGCTCGGCCTGCGCGCCGAGAACCAGCGCCGGGTCGAGCGCGGCGACGCGCCGCTGCCGCTCGAGGACATGCTGGCCGAGGCGCTGAAACGCGGCGCCGCCGACATCATCCGCCCCACCCACTGGCCGAACATCGATCTCATCGGCGCCCAGCTCAATCTCTACTGGGCCGAGTTCCAGATCCCGGTCTGGCGCATGTCCCTGCGCGGCTGGAAGCTCTGGGAGGCGTTGTCGAACGCGCTCGCCCGCGACGGGGTGCTGGAGCGCTACGATCTCGTGATGCTCGATACCCCGCCGGCGCTCGGCTATCTCACCATCAACGGCCTGACCGCGGCGGATATCCTCCTGGTGCCGATGGGCGCCTCCTTTCTCGAATTCGATTCCACCGGGCGCTTCTTCGACATGCTGCATTCGACCTTCCTTTCGATCGAGGAGGGCGAGAACATCGCCGCCCGGGCGCTCGGGCGCGACGAGATCCGCTTCGAATGGGACGCGGTCCGCGCCATCGTCACCCGCTACGACGCCGGCCAGCAGGCCGAGCTCGCCGGGCTGATGCAGGCCTATCTCGGCCGGACGCTCTCACCCTGGCGCCAGGATTTCACCGCGCTGGTCGGTCAGGCCGGCGAGCAGGTGAACGGCATCTACGAGGCCGACTATCGCGACTTCAACCGCGAGACCTATGCCCGCGGCCGCCTGACCTTCGACCAGACCTACGCCGGCTTCAAGCGGCTGCTGCTCGCCTCCTGGCGCCGGGACGAGCTGGCCGCCGTCCGCGAGAAGGAGACCGCCTGATGGCCCGCCGCCGCCTGACCCCCACCGCCTTCCCACTCTCCGGGCCCGCCGCGGATGTTCCGCGCGCGGAACATTTCGACCTGACCATGACCCTGCCCCGGCCGGCCTCGAGCGCGCCGATCGCCCGGGTCGCGGCCGAGGCCGCCTCGACCGCCGCGCTGGATGAGATGGCCGATACCCTGCGCCGGGCCCGGGACGAGGGGCGCCTGGTGCTCGATCTCGCGCTTGATGCCATCGCCCCCGATCATCTCGCCCGCGATCGGCTGCCGGTCGAGGACGAGGAAATGGCGGCGCTGCGCGAGAGCCTGCGCGCCCATGGCCAGCGCACGCCGATCGAGGTGACGCCGCTCGATGCGACGCCGCGCGGGGGCGCGCTGCCCTATGGCCTCATCTCCGGTTGGCGCCGGCTGACCGCGCTGAAGGCGCTGCGGGCCGAGACCGGAGAGGCCCGCTTCGCCACGGTGCAGGCTCTCGTCCGCCGGCCGGAGACCGCCCAGGACGCCTATGTCGCCATGGTCGAGGAGAACGAGATCCGGCTCGGCCTCAGCCAGTACGAGCGGGCGCGGGTCGCGGCGCGGGCCACCGAGCGCGGCGTTTTCCCGAGCGAGAAGGCGGCGCTGCTCGCGTTGTTTTCCTCGGCGAGCCGGGCCAAGCGCTCGCGGATCCGCGGCTTTCTCGAAATCTACCACGCGCTCGACGGCGCGCTGCGCTTTCCCACCCATCTGCCTGAGCGGCTGGGGCTCGATCTCGTCGAGCGGCTGCGGGCGGGGAAGGGGCCGGGGATCGCCGCCGCCCTCGCCGCCGCCGATCCCAAGGATCCCGAGGCCGAACTCGCCACCCTGGCCGCCTGCCTCGCGCCCAAGCCATTGGATGCGCCGCCCCCGGATTTAACGCCGTCGGAACCGGAACCCGCGCGCGTGCCCGATCGGGGGCGGGCGCTGCTGCCCGGCGTCGATCTGCGGGCCGAGTTGCGCGGCCACGCCCTCATCCTGCGCCTGACCGGGGACGGGGTCACCCCTCAACTGTGCGATCGGATCCTCGCGCTGCTTGCCACGCTCGACGGCGCCTGAGTATCCGCCGCGACGCTTCAAGCCGCGGCGCGCGCGGGGGCGAGCAGAGTCGCGTCGGCCCGCAGCCGCTCGACCATCACCCGCGCCATATGCACGCGGAAGGCGAGCCGCAGCGGATGAACCGTCGGCCCCGCCGCGAGACCGGCGCCGGTCAGGCGGTTGAGCGCGCGATAGGCTCTGGCCCGGACCTCCTGGCCGGGTGTGAGGCGGCCACGCAGCCAGTCGAGCAGCGGCTCGCCGAAGATCTCGCCCGCCGTCGCCGAGGCGAGCGAGGCGGCCAGCAGCCGCCGCGCCGCCGGCCGGTTCAGCGCCTCGACCATGGTCGGCCCACCATGGCGCCGGGCGAAGGGTGGGTCGGGCGCGAAGAGCCTGGGCTCGAGCTCCCGCATCACCGCGCGGAACAGCGCCTTGTCGAGCCGGTCGGGATCGGGCAGGGCGGCCGCCACCGCCCAGAGCCGGCGCGAGAGCAGTGGGTTCACCAATTCGAGCCCATAGGTTTTGGTCTCGGTCAGCGCCGACAGCACCACCGTGCCGCGGAACCGCGGGTAGGTCCGGTCGCGCCAGGTGAGCAGGCTCTCATCGGCGCGCCGGTCGAGCGCCGCCGGGAGCCGCTGGCCGGCCAACCCGAAGGCCTCGGCCCGCGGTGCGAGATCGGCGAGATCGCCGCAGGTGAGCAGGCCGATCGTCATCCGCGCGGCGAGTTCCGATTCCGCCGGCTGCCAGGCCGGCCCGCCGAGGCAGGTATCGCCGCGGATCACGATCTCGGTCCCGTCCTCGGCGAGGTCGCGCAGATGCGCGAGTCCGTCGAGATAGCCCTCGAGATGGTCGACCCGCCCCTCGCTCGCCAGCACGAAGCGGTCGATCACCGTCTCGATCGGCTCGGGCGAGGCGAAGAGCGGAACGAAGCGATGCTGGAACCCGAGCGCTTCGGCAACCGCGGCGCCAACGCCGGCGTCGGTGTCCGGCAGGCGCTGCGCGCCGGCGGGCCCGCCGCTGGCGCTGCGCCAGGGCGCGCCGGCGGCGCGGGGGAGCAGGGTGGCGATCGCCCGGCTGTCGGCCCCGCCCGACAGCGACAGCACGGACCGCCGCGCATCGTCGGCGCCGAAATCCGCGAAGGTCTCACGGAGACCCTCGCGGATTTCGGCGCGCCGGGCCTCCGCGTCGGGCTCGGGCGCGAAGCGCAGCGCGCCCGACGTCCAGTGCGTCCGCCAGGCGGCCTTGTCGAGCGTCACCCTGCTCGCCGGCGGCAGCGGGCGCAAATCCCGGCCGTAGGACTGGCCGAGCCCGAGCGCCCCGGTCGAGAGGATCCAGGGGCCGACCTCGGGATCGAACTCGAACCGGCCGGCATAGAGGGTGATCGCCCGCTGCGAATTCGAGACGACGAACAGATCCGCGTCGAAATAGACCCAGAGCGCGCGGCTCGCCGTCGGATCGCTGGCCGCCTCGAGACAGCGCGCATCGTCGCGGATCAGGGCATAGGAGCCGTCGGGCAGGGGGGCGCCCGGCTCGGCCCAGCCGGCGCGGGAGCCGAGGATCCGGCCCTGGCAGAGGCTCATCCCCGAACGGAGGCTCGCCTCCGGCAGGTTCAGCGTGGCCCGGACCTGATTGCCCGCCCGCGCGACCTCGATGCGCGCGGCCGGCCGCAGGATGTCCGGGGTGATCTCGGCGAGACAGCGCCGCGCCCGCCGCGACGCTTCCGCGATGTCCGGCGCCCGCCGATGATAGGCGACGATCAGCTTCGACATGCGCGCTGCCCAAGTCCCCGCCCGGCTAAATTCCGGGGTTCCCCATCCCTGGGCGGAATTATCCCGCGGCGGGAGATATCTGTCGAGATTTTTACGGCGCGCGGGTTTCATCCGGCGCGAGCGCGGCGATCCGTATCCGGAATCAAGCCAGCACTTCGGTTGGCTCGACCTTCGACATTCTGGCGTCGGCTGGCTGCGGGAAATCGGAAGGCTGGGCTGCGGTCGGCGACGCGGGTGCCCAGCGCACGACGTAGCTCTTGGCGAGAATGACCCGTTCCGTCAGGATCTCGCGGTTGGGAAACAGCGCGCGCACTTCCGACTTGGACAGGAGATTGATGCCCTCGAGACGTCGGCGTCGGCGGTCGAGGTCGAGCCGCCGGATCGTCGGATCGACCGACATGCCCATCAATCGGGCCTGCATCGGCTTGCCGAACCAGTGTCCGATGGCCATGCGGAAATGCGGCTCGATGGGGAATTCCCACGCGGGGGTCTGCATCCAGCCCGCGCGGCCCACGCGCATGATCTCGTTCGCCATGGCTCGCATGTCCGACCAGCCGCCCACATGCTCGATAACCGAATTCGAATGCACGAGATCCATCGACTGATCGGCATAGGCCGAAAGATCGCGGGCGTCGCCGACCTTGCGCGTGAACAGATCGCTCCGCCCGATCTCTTTCGTTGGGCGATCAAGCTGGCTGTCGTCGCGGTTCAGGAGTTCGATGCGGGCGATCCGCTCAGTGCCGAGATTGCCCCAATAATCGGGCGTGCCACCGACGTCGAGGATCACGATGTCCCGTCCAAGCGTGTCGGCCAGCGCATCGATCATACGGCGCAGGATGCGCCCGCGGTTGGTTCTGAAGCGGTTCACAGTCGCCGGCTGCATCGTGGATGACACCCTCTCCAAGCTTTCCTTTCCAATAATCGTCTTTGGAGTAAACAAAAACAATCGGTCTCGGATCGGCGGAAATCAGCACAACCGCTTCCCGTTACGATTGTCCCGCGGAACTGAATGTCCGGATCTTTGGCGGGCGTCGAGATGGAAGACCGGCCTCCGGCGGTCGATTCGGCTGGTCGGGGCATCTGGCGGAGAGAGAGGGATTCGAACCCTCGAGACGGTTCCCCGCCTACACACTTTC
>NZ_CALAGI010000164.1 GCF_937891315.1 uncultured Amaricoccus sp.
GGACGACGATGCGCCCCGGCGAGGCCCCCATCAGGCGCACCGCGGCGATATAGTCGGAGTTGCGCACGCCGAGCGTCTCGGCCCGGGCTATGCGGGCATAGGGCGGCCAGGAGGTGACGGCGATGGCGAGGATGGCGTTCTCGATCCCCGGCCCGAGGGCCGCGACGAAGGCGAGCGCCAGCACGAGCTTCGGCAGCGCGAGGAAGATGTCGGTGATCCGCATCAGCACCGCGTCGACCCAGCCGCCGGCGTAACCCGCGACGGTCCCGACGAGGAGCCCGACCGGCGCTGCGATGACCGCGACGAGAAGCACCACCGCGAGCGTGATCCGCGAGCCGTAGATGAGGCGCGAGAGGATGTCCCGCCCGAGATCGTCGGTCCCGAGGAGATGCCCCGGGGAGCCCGGCGGCAGAAGCCGCGCGTTGGCGAGGTCGCCCACGACCGGCGAATCGGGCGCGAGAGCGGGGGCGAGGGCCGCGACCACGACCAGGCCCAGGATGATCGCGAGGCCGATCAGCGCCAGCCGGTTCTCGGAGAAGCGCAGCCAGGTGGCGTAGGCGTTGCCGAGGCGCGCCTGGAAGCGGGATTCGGGCCGGTCGGTCAGGAGCCAGGCGCGGCGTCCGGGGGTTGCGTTGCTCGCGGTCATCGGGTGCGCGTCCTCGGGTCAAGGGTGCGGTAAAGCAGGTCGGAGACGAGGTTCAGTGCGATGAAGACGGCGCCGATCACCAGCGTGCCGCCGAGCACCGCGTTCATGTCGGCGTTCTGGAGCGAGTTGGTGATGTAGGAGCCGAGTCCCGGCCAGGCGAAGACGGTCTCGGTCAGCACCGAACCTTCGAGGAGCGAGGCATAGGAGAGGGCGATCACCGTCACGAGCGGCACCGCGGCGTTCCTCAGCGCATGGCCCCAGATGATCCGCTGCTCGGTGAGGCCCTTGGCGCGCGCGGCGACGACATATTCCTGCCCGAGTTCGTTCAGCATGAAGGACCGGGTCATCCGGCTGATGTAGGCGAGGGAGAAATAGCCGAGGAGGGTGCCGGGCAGGACGATGTGGCGGAAGACGTCCCAGGCGATGTCCCACTGGCGCTGGATGATCGCGTCGACCAGAAGGAGCCCGGTGATCGGGGTGAAGGTGTATTCGTAGACCACGTCGATGCGGCCGGGATAGGCGACCCAGCCGAGCCGGGCGTAGAAGAGCAGGAGCCCGAGCAGTGCCAGCCAGAAGATCGGGATCGAATAGCCCGCGAGGCCGATGAGCCGCACCACTTGGTCGGTCAGCGAGTTGCGCTTCACCGCCGCGAGCACCCCGAGCGGGATGCCGAGGCTGGTGCCGATGATCGTGCCGAAGGTCGCGAGCTCGAGCGTCGCGGGAAAGACGTGCCGGATGTCGTCGAGCACGGGGTTCGTGGTCAGGATCGAGGTGCCGAGGTCGCCCGAAAGGACCTGCCGGACGTAGATCGCGAACTGCTGCCAGAGCGGCAGGTCGAGCCCCATCTCCGCCCGCACCCGGGCGATGGCCGAGGCCGGCGCCCGGTCGCCGAGGACGGCGAGGACCGGGTCGATGGGAACGACCCGCCCGATGAAGAAGGTGACGGCAAGAAGACCGAGGCAGGTGGTGATGACGACCAGGAGGAAACTGAGGAACCCGTAGAGGCCTTTCCGGATCCGGTAGCCGAGGGGGTGACGGGACCCGTCCGTGGTTGCGCTGATCGCCATCGTTCCTCCTCAGGTCTTGGAGATGGGGGCGAGGAAGTTCGTGTCGAAGGTCGGGCCGAGCTTGAAGCCGTCGACCTTGCCCGACACGCCCGCGACCTCGACCTGCTGGAAGATGATGATGAAGGGGCCGTCCTCCAGCACCGCCTTCTGCAGGGCCCCGTACATCGCGGCGCGCTTCTCGGGATCCTTCTCGAGCAGCGCCGCGGCGGTCTGCTCGTTGAGTGCCGGCACCTCCCAGGCATTCCGCCAGGCGAGGGTCTTGGAGGCGGCGTCGTCGGAATTGTCCGGGTTCGAGGAGAAGGTCTGCGCGTTCGAGTTCGGATCCCAGTAGTCCGATCCCCACTGGCCGATGTAGATGTCGTGGTTGCGGGCGCGGTATTTCGTCAGCGTCTGCTTGCCGTCGCCGGGGATGATCTCGACCTTGATGCCGGCCTGTCCCGCGGTCTGCTGGAAGCTCTCGGCGATCCCGGTCACCGGCTGGGTGTTGCGAACGTCCATGGTGACGGTGAAGCCGCCCTCGAGCCCGGCGGCGGCGAGCAGCTCCTTCGCCTTCGCGATGTCGAGCTTGAAGGGCCTGTCGTCGAGCGCGCCGAGCTGGCCGCTGGGCAGGAAGGTCTGGTGGATCTCGCCGACGCCCTTGATGAGCGTCTTGCCGATGGCGTCGTAATCGACGAGGTATTTCATCGCCTCGCGCACCTCGGGCTTCGCGAGGTTCGGGTTCTTCTGATTGAGGCTGATATAGTAGACGGTGCCCTTGCCGGCGCTGTCGGTCTTGAGCGCGGGGTTCTTCGCGACCGCCTCGATGTCGCCCGGATCGAGGTTGCGCGCGACGTCGATGTCGCCCGCCTCGAGGGCGAGCCGCTGGCCGGCGCTCTCCTTGATGTGGCGGTAGATCACCCGGGCGAGCTTGGCCTTCTCGCCGAAATACGTGTCGTTGCGCTCCAGCACCACGGCCTCGTTCGCCTTCCACACCTTGGTGGTGAAGGAACCGGAGCCGGCGGAGGCGGTCTTCAGGAAGTCGTTGCCGAAGTCGGTGTCGTACTTGTACTCGGCGCTCGGCGTCACCGCCTTCGCCTTCTCCTTGACGAGCACGCTGTCGACCACCGAGCCGACGGTGGAGGAGAGCACGTTCAGAACGAAGCTCGGCGCATAGGGCTGGTCCACCGTCAGGACGAAGGTATGGTCGTCCGCGGCCTTCGCCGTCTCGGTGACATTGTCGCCCGAGAGGCCGAGCTGGGTCAGCAGGAAGGCGGGGCTCTTGTCGAGCTTGACCGCCCGCTCGAAGGACCAGGCGACGTCGCTGGCCGTGAGCGGGTTGCCGGAGGCAAAGACGACGCCCGGCTTCAGCTTGAAGGTGAAGGTCTTGCCGTCGTCCGAGACCGTCCAGCTTTCGGCGAGGTCGGGCGAGACATTCGACGTGTCGGCGAGGTCGAGGCGCACCAGCAGGCTGTAGGTGTTCGAGGTAACCTCCGCGGTGCTCAGCTCGAAGGCCTCGCCCGGGTCGAGGCTGATGATGTCGTCGATGGCGAAGGCGGCGACCAGCGTGTCGGCCGGCGTCGCGGCCAGGGCCGGGGCCCCCGCGATCAGGGCGGCGGCGCAGGTTCCCGCGGTGAGCTTCAGAAGCGAACGTCTGGTCAGGTGCGTCATGTCGGTTCCACGCTGAGGGTGTTGAGTTGGGCTTGGTCGTCGTTCTCGCGCCAGGAGGTGCCCAGGACGCGCAGCCAGTTGTCACGGCAGATGAGCCGAAGGTCGTCCTCATGGTAGCCGGCGCCGCGCAGGGCCGCCACCAGAGCCTGTGTTCCGGCCGCGTCGCCGATCGCTTCGGGGATGACGGCGCCGTCGAAGTCCGAACCGATCGCGACGTGAGCGATCCCCATCCGCGCCACCATGTGGTCGATGTGGCGCACGGCGTCCGCGAGCGGGGTCGCCGCGTTGTCCTGTCCGTCGGGGCGGAGCATGGTGCAGGCGAAGTTCAGCCCGACGATGCCCCCCGTGTCGCGCACGGCGTCCATCTGCCGGTCGGTCAGGTTGCGCGCGACCGCGGTCAGGGCGTGGGCGTTCGAGTGGCTGACGATGAGCGGCGCGTCGCTGATCGCCGCCACGTCCCGGAAGCCCGCCTCGGTGATATGCGCGAGGTCGAGCGCGATCCCGAGCCGGTTGCATTCGCGCACCAGATCGCGCCCGAGGTCGGTCAGCCCCGGCCCGCAGTCCGGCGACGCGGGCCAAGCGAAAGGCACGCCGAAGCCGAAGGCGTTCGGCCGGCTCCATACCGGACCGAGCGAGCGCAGGCCGAGGGCGTAGAGGCGCCCGAGCTCCCCGAGGTCCGGGCCGATCGCCTCGGCGCCCTCGACGTGCAGCACGGCGGCGAAGCGCCCCGCCGCCATCGCCGCGCGGATCTCGCCCGTGGAGCGGCAGAGCGTCCAGCCGCCGGCGCGGTCGAGCCGCAGCGCGATGTCAACGATCTCGGCGCTCGCCGCGGCGGCGGTCGCGAGGTCGACCGTCCCGGACATCGGGGTGCTGTAGGCGCCGTCCGCCCCCGGCGTCGCCAGCGCGAAGCGGCCGACCGAGGGGACGAAGACGGCGCAGAGGCCGCCGGCAAGGCCACCCGCCCGCGCCCGGGGCAGGTCGATGTGGCCTTCGCTTTCCCCGTCCAGGAAGGCCGCCACGGGATCGACCCCGCGCTTTTCCCCGAGCCAGAGCCGCAGCAGAACGTCGTTGTGCCCGTCGAACACCGGTTCGACGGGCGGGGTCGCCGCGCTCCCCGCAAGCTCGCCCGACTCATCCATCCCGCTTGACCTCTTCCCGCCGTGGGCCGCTGCCCCTGAAGGAACCATGCAAGCCGTTCGTGCTGATGACTTTTGATTCTCGGACATCATCTTTGGTTTCCCGGGACGTTCTTCGCAAGCGCGAACGCGGTGCCTGGGCGTCGGCGCGGATTGCCGCGACCAGCCGCTCGGCGCAGCGTCCATCCCGGCATGCCATGGCCGAAGTTGAGGCGGAGCCCGCCGAGGCTCGCCGGACGCGACGAGGGTGCGCGGGGACGCGAGCCGGGCGATGCGCAGCGGGTCGTCCAGGCGGGCAAGGACGATCTTGCGCCGGAGGTCGGTTGTCGAGACCTGCGTCCGGCGGCGTTCCCGGTCGCCAGCACCACGGCCTCGGCCTCGAATGGCGGCCGGTCGGCGAAGGTGACGGCCGACGCCCGCCCATGGCAGGCTTCAGCCGGCGCGCGCCGCGACGGCTTCCCGATAGACCGCCGTCTCGAAATCCATGTAGCCCGTGAAGGAGACCGGATCGGCGAAGGGCAGGATCTGGGTGGCCCAATAGCCGCCGATCCCGTTCCGCCGGTCGATCCAGTAGAAGCTGTTGGCCAGTCCCGCCCAGCCGATTGCTCCCGCTGGCCGGCCGGTCGGCGCCGTCTCGTCATTGACCATGAAGGTATAGGACCAGTTCTTCTTCAGGCCGGGAAAGAACTCGGCATCGTTGGACAGGCTGGGGATGACACCGGGCAGCATGGTCACCTTCTGTGGCGGCACCAGCGCGCCCTTGACCGCCCAGTCGACCGTCTCCGCCTTCAGCACGCGCCCGCCGCGGCCGGCGCCGTCGTTCAGCCACATGCGGATGAACTTCATGTATTCCGGCACGGTGCCATAAAGTCCGTGGCCGCCCATGTCGATTTCGGGGTCGTCGGGAAGCGCGAAATCGGCCAGCGGCGTCAGCGATCCGTCGGCGCCCCGCGCATGGATCGTGGCGGTGCGGGCCTTCATCGCCGCTGTGCGGGTGAAGGCGATCTCCTCCATCTCCAGCGGATCGAAGATGCGTTCGCGCATCACCGCGCCCAGCCGTTTGCCGCGGATGCCTTCCACGACCTGACCGACCCAGTCGATATTGGTGCCGTATTCCCAGCGGTCGCCCGGATCGAACAGCAGCGGCGTCTCGATCGCGGCGCGGCGGGCCGATACGACAGAGGGCTGGCCGTGCCCCTCGGCAAGCCGCTTGTAGGTCTCGTTGAAGAAATCATAGCCGAAGCCGCCCGTATGCAGCATCAGCATGCGGGTGGTGATGTCGCGCTTCGGCGCGCGCAGGCGCGGCTGGCCCGCGTCGTCGAATCCGTCGATCACCTGAAGCTTGCCGATGGCGGGCGCGTAGCGGCTGGCCGGTGCGTCGAGATCAAGCAGCCCTTCCTCGACACATTGCAACGCCGCGGTGCCGGCGATGGCCTTGGTGGTCGAGAAGATGGCGAAGACCGTATCCTCGGACATCGCGCCATCGCCAAGGGCCCGGTCTCCCGCCGCCCCCGAGTAGATGTCGCCCTCGCGGTCGGTCGCCATGGCAACAACGCCCGGCACACGCGGGCCGCCGCCGGTGATACCTGCCAGAAGGGCGTCGCATGTGGTCTTGAGATTGCTCATCGTATCCTCCCCTTGTCGTGCTTGCTCGGATCGAAGGATGACCGATGGGCACCCGTCATTCTGTCCCGGATCGGCAGGAATTGTCCCTGACCGGAACCAAAGTTCAGCGGTGCGCGCGCTGGCGTGTCGCGGAGGGCGTCTCGCCGAAGCGGCGCCGGTAGGCCCCGGCCAGCGCCCCGAAATTGACATAGCCCCATGAGGCCGCGATCCGGGCGACACCGGTGCCGGCCGGCGCGGTTTCCAGGTCCCGGCGGAAGCCGTCCAGCCTGTGCGCGGCGAGCCATTCACGCGGCGAGGTTCCCCGGAAGCGGCGGAAGCCATCCGACAGCGTCCTGGCGGCAATGCCGATGCGGGATGCGACCTCGCCGATCGTCGGCGCGTCCCGCGCCTCGGCGGCGAGGATCTCCTCGGCCTGGCGCACATACCAGGGCGCTGCCGAGCGGCCACCATGGTCCAGGCGATAACCCGCGCCCGCCGCCCATTCGCGCAGCAAGTCGAGGCAGATCATCTCTTCGAGATGGCGGCCGAGGTTGCCATCGGTGGGCAAGGGCAGGTCCGCGGCCATTGTCCGGGTCACATAGTCGAGCAGGATCTGCCAACGCGAACCGTCGCCGCCGAAATGCACGCGGCTGGTCCACAGCGCATCGTCGGGCACGAAGCCGAACCAGCGTTCCGCGATCCTTTCCATGGTCTGGTGCGGGATCGTCAGATTGAGCTGCATGTGATCGGCGTCGCCTTCCAGCCAGTATTCGGTGCGGGAGCAATCGACGACAAAGCTCTCCCCCGCCCTGGTCGCTATGTCCCCGTGCCGGTACTGATGACGCAGTGCCCCGCGCAGAGTGTTCAGGACGAGGATATTGCCGGCGTCCGGGTCAAAACGGTCGAGGTGGATCGGAACACCATAGGAGAACCGGCTGAAAGTGACATCGCCCGCCCGCGCGGAGATCATTGTCGCGTCCGGTCGGGACAGGCGCAGCACCGGCCGCACACGGTATGGCATGTAGACTTCGCGGCAGAAGGCCTGAACTTCGTCCCAGTCCGATGAGCGCGCGCGCGCATCGAAAGGCGACGGCCGCCCTCCGGGTCCGGTCAGCAAAGCGTCCTCCAGCACCGAACCCTCCTCCCCAGGCAAGGTTAGTACAACGAGCGTAGCACTTCCCACGGACACTCACGGCGACTTTCGATCCCGTCCGCGGTTGCCGGCGCGCCCGCTTCCGAAGATACAAGGATGGAGCATCATGAGAAAGACGGTGAAGTCTTCCCGAAGCGCGGCGGCGGGTGACAGGAATCCGCGGATATTTCCGCCCGCTTCGGGTGACCTCCTCGGCTTGGAGGCGCCGACGCCCTGGTATCCGGTGCTCCACGACTTCGAGCCGGACATCGATATCTTGCGCGGCGACGGGCTCGACGAGGATATCCCGGCCCGCGCCTGGGCGCGGCGACCGTCCGGGACGCGGCGCCCCAGTCCCCTGGGGCGCCGAACTCCAGGGAAGGCGGGAAGTGTTCCTCCAGCGGACTCGTGAGGACCGCGCCGCCCTCAACCATGGCCGCGAAGCCGACCATGCATCAGACTTGAACCGGACCACCGAACGCGGGCAGGCCGGGCACCAGGAGGGCCTTTCTTCAAGCTTCAACCGTAGCGGTAAGGCCGTCCCGCCTTGGACATCACGTCGTTGTACTTCTTGATGACCTCGACCACACGGGCCTTCACCTCGGACTCGGCGGCGATCTCGTCCCAGAAGGTGGCGGCGGCCGCCTCGACCGTGGCCCATTCGGCATCGGGAATCGAGGTCAGTCGCAGCTTGGGACCGTTCACCCGCAAATCGGCCTCGCCACCCCAGTACCACCACTGGCGATAGTAGTGGGACTGCTCGAAGCAGACCTGCATCAACGCCTTCAGGTGATCGGGCACTTCGTTCCAGCGGTCCTGGTTGGCGAAGAAATGGCCGATCCAGGCGCCCGAGATGTTGTTGGTCAGGAAATACTTGGTCACATCCGCCCAGCCGACGGTGTAATCCTCGGTGATCCCCGACCAGGCGATGCCGTCAAGCTCGCCGGTCTGGAGCGCGACCTGGATGTCCTCCCAGGGCAACTGCATCGGCACCACCCCGAACTGCGTCAGGAAGCGGCCCGCGGTCGGGAAGGTGAAGATGCGCTTGCCCCGCAGGTCGGCCAGGCTGTTGATCGGATCCTTGGTGGCGAAATGGCAAGGATCCCAGGCGCCGGCCGAGATGTGCTGGACGCCGACCTTGGCGTATTCCTCTTTCCAGATCGCATCCAGCCCGTACTGATTGAACAGCACCGGCACGTCCAGCGAGTAGCGCAGCGCCAGCGGGAAGTAGCCGCCGAACACTGTCACCTCGGTGGGTGACTGCATCGAATCGTCGTCCGACTGCACGGCGTCGATGGTGCCCGTCTGCATGGCGCGGAACAGTTCCGATGTCGGCACCAGCTGGTCGGAATAGTAGAGCTCGATCTCCATCTGACCGGCCGCGATCTTGTTGAACTGTTCGATGGCAGGCTTGCAGACATGTTCGCCGAGCGCGGCTCCGGCATAGGTCTGCATCCGCCACTTGATCGGCGTGGATTGCGCGCGCACGGCGGGGGCGGCGAGCGCGGCCGTTCCGGCGGCGAGCGCGCCATGGCTCAGGAATTTCCGTCTGGTCGTCGTCATGTTAACCTCCATTGGGATGGACGGGAGCGGTTCGGCCGCCCCTCGCGTTGACTATTGGCCGTAGACCTGATGCGGCAGCCAGAGCGCGATCTCCGGGAAGATCATCACGATCACCAGCGTCACCAGCATCAGCCCCACGATGGGCACGATCGAGCGATAGATGTCGGCGAGCGACACGTGATCCGGTGCCATCGCCCGCATCAAGAACAGGTTGTAGCCGAAGGGCGGCGTGATATAGGCGATCTGGCAGGTGATGGTGTAGAGAACGCCATACCAGATCAGCGCATCGGCCGGCGCCATGCCGAGGTCCAGTTTCGCCACCAGCGGGATGTAGAGCGGCGCCACGATCACCAGCATCGCCGTGTCGTCAAGGAACATGCCCATGATCAGGAACGACACCTGCATCAGGATCAGGATCGTCCAGGGCGACATGCCCATGTCCCGCAGGAACAGATCCTCGATGGCGGCGACCGCGCCGAGGCCGTCGAAGATCGCGCCGAAGGCAAGAGCGGCCAGGATGATCCACATGAACATGCAGCTGACGCCAAGGGTCTGCACCATGCAGGCCTCGAAGACCTGTTTGTCCAGGCGCCCCCGCACCACCGCCACCAGCGTGGCGATGGTCGCGCCGATGACCGAGGATTCCACCAGGCTGGCCCAGCCGTAGATGAAGGGGCCCATCATCGCGGCGAAGATGAAGAAGGGCAGGATGCCAGCGCGCAGGAGCCGGTATTTCTCCGCCTGCCCGGCAATGCGCTCCTCGGGCGTCAGCGGCGGGCCAAGCGCGGGATTTCGCGCGCAGCGGATCACGATGTAGACCAGAAACACCCCGGCCATCAGCAGGCCCGGGAACACCCCCGCCAGCCAGAGCTGCCCCACCGGCTGCCGGGCGATCATGGCGTACAGCACCAGCACCACCGAGGGCGGAATAAGAATGCCCAGCGACGAGCCGCCCTGGATCACCCCGGTGATCATCACCTTATCGTAGCCGCGCTTCAGCATCTCAGGCAGGGCGATGGTGGCGCCGATGGCAAGCCCCGCGACCGAAAGCCCGTTCATCGCCGAGATCAGCACCATGAGGAAGATCGTGCCGATGGCAAGGCCGCCCGGCACGGGCCCGAACCACACGTGGAACATCCGGTACAGGTCGTCGGCCATGCGGGTTTCCGACATGATGTAACCCATCCAGACGAACATCGGCAGGGTCAGCATCGGATACCAGTTCATCAGCTTTATGGCGCTGGTGAAGGGGATGGCCGATCCGCCGGTGCCCCAGAGCAGCAGCCCGGAAAGCGCGCCGACGAAGCCGATCACCGCGAAGACCCGCTGTCCGGTCAGCAGCATGATCAGCATGCCGCCGAACATGACGATCGCAATATACTCGTTCGGCATCAGATCTTTTCTTCGCGCAGCCGCGCTATGTCGCGGATCAGGTAGGCGATGGACTGCAGGATCATCAGGAAGGTGCCAAAGCAGATGATGATCTTGATCGGCGCGAGATAGGGTCGCCAGACGGTGCGCGAACGTTCGCCGATCTCGAAGGCGTAGATCGTGCTGTCGACGCCGCCATAGAGAACCACGCCGAGGAAAAAGATCATGGCGAAGACCGTGATGGAATCGACCGCCGCCTGACGGCGCGGCGACCAGCGGCCATAGAGCAGGTCCATCCGGACGTTGGCGCCAAGTTGCAGCGAATACGCGCCACCCAGCATGAAGTAGCTGACCATGGTGAACTGCGCCATCTCCTGCGTCCACAGCGGCGGGTGGCCGAAGGCCTTGGCGATGATCGACCACAAGAGGACGCCGGCGAGGACGAACAGCAGATACATTGCCATCCGGCCGACGCGGTAGTTCACCGCCTCGACGACGCGGACGAAAAGAACCGCCGCGCGTGGCATCAACCGTCGCTCCGGTACGGGAAGGCAGGCGCGGCGGGGGATGCCGCGGATTGGCGGGTCATGATCGAGTCGACTCCCTGATTTATCTTCCAGCGTTTCGCGCGGTGCCGTTTCTGTCAAGAATATTTCAGTTGGCGAATCTCTGTTACATTTGTTTCTGTCTGATGAAAGGATCTGTCGGGTGAAAGGAGCAGCCGCGATGGACCAGGCCGACCCGAAGCCGACGATCGAGGACCGCATGCGCGTCGCGCTGCCGGACCTGACGCGGGCCGAGCGGCAGGCGGCCTCGCACATCCTGTCGCATTTCCCGATGTCGGCGCTGGGTTCGATCACGGCGCTGGCGCGGGCGGCCGAGGTGTCGTCGCCCACGGTGGTGCGGCTGGTGCGGAAACTGGGGTTCCGCGGCTATACTGAATACCGGACGGTATTGCGCGCCGAGGTGGCGCGGCTTCTGACCGCGCCGCTGACCCTGCCCGCGGGCCCGCGTGAGACCGAACACCCGTTGCAGGGGTTCGCCGCGCGGGTGGTGACCAACATCCATGCGACCATCACCCAGATCCCTCCGCGCGAATTCCTGGCGGCCGCGGCGCTTCTGGCCGACACGTCGCGGCGGGTCACGGTGATGGGCGGGCGGCTGACCCATGCCCACGGCGACTACTTCGCCACCCTCCTGCGGGTGATCCGGGCCGATGTCAGCTTCCTCGCCGATGTGCTGACCGACTGGCAGCAGGCGCTTCTCGATCTGCGGGCGGGGGATGTCGCGGTGATCTTCGACATCCGCCGATACGAGGCCAACGCGGTGCATTTCGCCGAACTCGCCGCCGAGCAGGGCGCCGAGGTGGTCCTGATCACCGACCGCTGGATGTCGCCCGCCGCGGGACACGCCCGCCATGTGCTGGCCTGCGCGGTCGAGGTGCCGGCGGCCTGGGATTCCACCGCCTCGATTCTGGTGGTGATCGAGGCGCTGCTGGCGCAGGTGCAGGGATTGCTGGCCGACCAGGTCCAGGCGCGGCTGAGCCGGCTGGAGGACCTTTTCGCCCGCATCAGGGTGTTCCGCGCGCCGAAGGTGGGCGGGAAAGGCTAGAGTGGAAGCCGATCCGGCGGAGCCGGCTCGTCCACTCTGGAGTCTTGATCCAACACGATATCTTGGAGCTCGACCCTTTTCGGGTCGGGCTCTCGGAGGCCCGACACACGTCCGATCGAAGACTCCGCCGAAAGACCGAAGATCATGCCTGCCAGACGGGGGCATCCACACACGCCTGACCCGGCGAGACCACCTTCACGGGCGGGCCGTCGAAAGTCAGGGCGCGGCCGCGGTGCCCGATGGTCAGCAGGACGGCGAGGATCGGGCGAAGCGTCTTGGCAACTCCGTTCGGGCGGGTTTCTCGGCAATCAGGATGAAGCGGCGGTAGACTTGGGTTCGCAGCCGGTTGCGCAGCCCTTGGGTTGCACGCTGCGCCCGGGCGATGGGGTCGTGGGACAACTCGTGAATGGCGGCGAAGCCCGCGGCTTCCAGCAGCGGGGCGAGGCGCCGGAAGGTCAGGCCGTCGGAGGCCGGCAGTCGTCGCATGATGTCGACATGGCGCTCGCTCATGGCGCCATCATGACAAGGGTCGGGGGCAAGCCGATCCCACCGGGCGAGAATCCAGGCCGCAAGTCGACCGGAAGGCGCGGGCCTGGTCCAGTCGCCGTCATAGACCAGCAGCCGGCCGCCCGGGCGCAGGACGCGGAACCAGTCGGCGAAGGCCACCTCCGGCTCGGTCAGGGTCCAGACCAGATGGCGGCAGAGGATGGCGTCGTAGCTGGCGTCCGGTTCCATCGTGCGCTGCGCATCGGCATGGAGGAAACGCAGCCGCGGCTTGCCGGAGTGCTTGGCGCGGGCCACCGCCAGCATCGGCTCGGCGAAGTCCAGCGCAGTGACGTCGTGGCCGAGGTCGTGGACCAGCCGCGTCACCTCGCCGGTGCCGCAGGCCAGTTCCAGCACCTTGAGCGGGGCCGGACCAAGGTGCCGCATCGGCTCGGCCCAGGCCACGGCCTCCGGCCCCGGTGCAATGTGATGGCCGAAGGCGAGGTCGAAGGTTTCCGAACGCCGCGACCAGTACTCGCGGATATCCTCGGCCAGATCGTGGTTCGCTGTCATGGTGAATTCGCGGCGAGGGTCGCCCCGAACCGTTCCCGGGCCCTGGTGGGCGGGTCTTCGGGCGGAACGGGCGCGGGCGCGTCGCCCATCTCGATCAGCATCACCATGCCCATGGCGACATGCGGGCCGCGCTTGATGCCGCCGATGCCGGGAACGGTCAGATCCACGCTGAAATCCTCGTTGATCTTCGACTTGAACGGCTCGGCCCCCTCGGGGATCATGCCATCGATGGTCGCGGTATTGTGGCCGGGCTGGGTCGGCACGAAGCGCACCCTATCGCCCGGCGCGACCCGCGGCAACGACGGTTCGCAGATCATCGGGCCGTTGTCGCTGCGATCATGCATCCCGCGCCTCATGCGTTTCGGCCCGCGGCGTCAGGGCAAGCGCGGCGGAGTTCATCGGCTACTCCTCAAGGCCGTGAAAGCGGGAAAAGGCGCGAACCGTCGGTCAGCGCCCGGGCGTCGGCACGGAAGACCGCGGCCAGGCGCGCCGGGGTCAGCACTTCGGCCGAAGGGTCGCGGGCAGCACTTCGCGCGGCGTGACGGGCTTTCGGACATCGGCCCGGCCGGTGATCCGGTGGTCGCGGCCGGGCTGCGCGGCGAGGGCTCGCTGGCGCGGGCGCGCGCCTTCCAGCAGGCCGTCACCGCCGCCGTCGGTCCGCATGTCGCTCGCCGGGAACGGTCTCCTTCGCGGCTCCGGCCCCTCTCAGCCGAGGATCACCGCCGGCTCCGGACGACCGCGGGCGGCGAGGGGGCGGCCGAAGGTCATGCCGGCCGCGGGTTCGGCCGCGCGGGCGGCGACGTCCATTCCCTCCTGCGCCGTGGTAACATAGAGGGTGTCGAGCATCGGGCCGCCGAACGCGGGGCAGCTGGTCCGCGCGGCGTTGAACCGCTCGGCGCCGAGACAGACACCGTCCGGCCCGTAGCAGGCGACCCGCCCGGAGCCCCATTGCGCGTTCCACAGCCGCCCCTCGGCGTCGATCACCGCCCCATCGGGACGGAGCCCTTCCTCACGCAGGTCGAGGAAGACCCGCGCCTCGCCCGCCGGCCATCCGGTCGCCGGATCGAGGGGCTGCGCCCAGATGATGCCGACCCTGGTGTCGGTGAAATAGGCGAGCTCGCGCGCGGCGTCGAAGCAGATCGCATTCGGGATCGAGACGCCACCGCGGACGCGGCGCAGCTCTCCGCGCCAGAGGCGCCAGATGGCCCCGGCGGCCTGTTCGGCGTTCTTGCCCATGGTGCCGATCCAGAAGCCGCCCCAGGGGTCGGCCCGGCCGTCGTTCGAGCGCGTCGCCGGTCCGTCTCCGGTGGGAAACTCCGCCACCCGCTCGCGCGCGCCGCTCTCGACGTCGAAGCGCCAGAGGCCGGATTCGGCGGCGATCAGCAAGCGATCCTGGTCGAGCCATCCCGCCGCCGAAACGCATTCGCCGAAATCCCAGCGAAGCGCCGCCTCGCCCCGCCGGCTGAGCAGCGCCCCATCGAGGATGTCGAACCAGAAGAGCTGTTCCCGCCCGGGATGCCAGAGCACGCCCTCGCCGAGTTCGCAGCGCCGTTCGTCGAATACCGCCATCACCGTTTCCCCCTGACTTTGGCCCGACATAGCTGATCGCGCGGACTTGTGTCTCGACCCACGCGGCCGGGCGGTCCGAGGAAAAGAACGCGGCGCGGCAAGCGTCGCCGCGCCGAAGATTGCTCGAATCGATCGACGGCACAACCGTGCTCCGGGAGTGGATACCCAGATGTTTGATCCCCCGGCAGCCTTTGGGAACGTCCTTCCGATGCCGCCCGCGACCAGGACGTTCACGACAGCGGTTAGAGGTGGTCCCTGAAATCCGGACGCTGGGCTAAGCTTGCCGGCAACGAGGATGAGGACGGACAGCGTGGTTGGCAAACGGAAGAAATACAGCGCCGAGTTCAAGGCGAAGGTGGCGCTCGAGGCCATTCGGGGCGAGGCGACGATCGCCGAACTGGTGGTCAGGCACGGCGTGCACCAGACAGTGATCAGCACGTGGAAGCGACAGGCCATCGAAGGAATGGCCGGGGTGTTCTCGGGGAAAGCCGAGGTTCAGGCGGCCGAGAAGGAGGGCGAGATCGAGAAGCTGCGCGCGAAGATCGGGCAGCTCCTGGTGGAGCGGGATTTTTTTAGCGCGAGCCTCCGGCCGATGAGCGTGTCCCGGAGGCGAGAGATGATCGAGCCAGGGCATCCCTCGCCGCCGGTCGCGCGGCAGTGCGCCCTGGTCGGGATCAACCGGTCGACATGGTACGGGCCGAGACAGGGCGAAGGCGCGCTGAACCTGACGCTGATGCGTCTGATCGACGCGCAATTCCTCGAGACGCCGTTCTACGGCGGCCGCCAGATGGCCCGCCATCTGCGCAACCAGGGGCACTGCGTCGGGCGCAAGCGGGTTCGCCGGCTGATGGCGAAGATGGGGCTCCGTGCCGTCTACCAGCGCCCGCGGACCTCCGTGCCCCACCCGGAGCACAAGGTCTGGCCCTACCTGCTCCGGGGCATGGCGATCGGCCGGCCCAACCAGGTCTGGTGCGCCGACATCAGCTACATCCCGATGCGGCGCGGGTTTCTCTACCTCGTCGCGATCATGGACTGGGCGACGCGGCGGGTGCTGTCCTGGCGGCTGTCGAACACCCTGGAGGTGGAGTTCTGTATCGAGGCCCTCGAGGACGCCATGGCGCGACACGGCCGCCCGGAGATCTTCAAGACCGACCAGGGCAGCCAGTTCACCAGCCCGCGCTTCACCGACATCCTGCTGGACGCGCGGGTGAAGATCTCCATGGACGGGCGCGGGCGCTGGATCGACAATGTCATGGTCGAGCGCCTGTGGCGGTCTCTGAAATATGAGTGCGTCTATCTGAACGCCTTCGAGACCGGGTCGGAGGCCCGGGCCGGGATCGGCGGGTGGATCGCCTTTTACAACACCGAACGCCCGCACTCGGCGCTCGGGGGAAAAACACCGGTCGAGGCCCACGAGGGCCTCGGCCTCAAAGCGGCGGCATGATCAAAGGGCAAGCTTAGCAACGCCGCGAAACTGTCCGCGAAATGGGGACCACCTCTGTCGATGAACACCTGGGGAGCCTGCCGCCGTTCGTCGGCTAGGATGTGTGGACTCTAGATGTTTGATCCCAGGCTTTGGTGGTGCAATCTTTTCGCCTGAATGGAAGGATGCGCTATGGGCCAGGTTCACCACGGCTGCGCCACGACGACCGCGGCAGTCCGTCGAGCGATACAGCATAGTCAAGAAAGCCTGAGGGCGCTGGCCAGGCAGTACGGGATCAACCCGAAGACCGTGGCGAAGTGGAAGAAGAGGGCCTCGGTCGCGGATCTGCCGACCGGGCCAAGCGAACCGAAGTCCACGGTCCTGTCGGTCGAGGAGGAAGCCGTCATCGTCGCCTTCCGGCGGCACACGCTACTGCCGCTCGATGACTGCCTGTACGCCTTGCAGCCATCGATCCCGCATCTGACGCGATCGTCCTTGCATCGCTGCCTGCGGCGCCACGGCATCTCGCGTTTGCCGGATGTCGAGGGCGACAAGCCTGCCAGGAAGAAGTTCAAAGCCTACCCGATCGGCTACTTCCACATCGACATCGCCGAGGTCCATACCAACGAAGGCAGGCTCTACCTCCTGGTCGCCATCGATCGGACGTCGAAGTTCGCCTTCGTCGAGCTGCGTGAGAAAGCGACCCGCCGCGTCGCGGGGAACTTCCTCAGGGCGCTCGCCGCCGCCGTTCCCTACAAGATTCATACGGTCCTGACCGACAACGGCACGCATTTCACGGATCCCAAGGGCGCCGCCTGGACGCCCGAAGAGATCAAGGCCCTGCGGGCCGAGAACACGTTCTTCCGGGCTCACGCCTTCGAATACGCCTGCGCCGACCTCGACATCGAGCATCGGCTGACGAAACCCCGACACCCGTGGACGAACGGCCAGGTCGAGCGCATGAACCGGACGATCAAGGACGCCACCGTCAAGCGCTTCCACTACGACAGCCACGATCAGCTTCGACAGCACCTCGTCGACTTCGTCGCCGCCTATAATTTCGCTCGGCGATTGAAGACCCTCAAAGGCCTCACGCCCTACGAGTTCATCTGCAAATGCTGGATTTCGGAGTCAGAGCATTTCAAGCTCGATCCGATCCATCAAATGCCGGGACTAAACATCTAGCTGCTCGGCGGGCAGGCTGCACTCCCCATCGGCGTCCTCACCCTCAACGGCGGCAACCCTTAGTTGGACCAAGACCGAGACCAGCAGCGTCACCTACCCATCTTCGGCGGCCGCGTCGCGAGGAGTCATCTTCACCTCACGTTCCGCTGCAACTTGGACGCGAGAGAATCTCTCGCTGCTCGGCAACCGTCTCGCCTCGGGGCGGACCGACCCGGTCATCCTGATCCGCTCCCCCAGCGCGTGCCCAAGCCCCCACTGAGCCTGGCTCGCGGCTTGAGCAGGTCCGATCGTGAACGACTGCTCCGGCGATCCGGCGGGGCGAAGGCACCGGATGGCGAACGGCCGGTTAGGGCCGACCGGCTCGCGGAGCCGGCCGGAACAGGCTCAGAGGTCGATCGCCTCGGATATCGTCAGGGCATCATCAAGCTCGACGCCGAGATAGCGGACCGTGCTGTCCATCTTGGTGTGGCCCAGCAGCAGCTGAACCGCGCGCAGGTTGCCGGTCTTCTTGTAGATCTGCGCCACCTTCGTACGGCGCATTGAATGGGTGCCATAAGAACTCGGGTCCAGACCGATGGACGTCACCCAGCCGCGCAGGATCCGGGCGTACTGCCGCGTCGACAGGTGCGGGCTATCTCGGAAGCGACTCGGCCAGAGGAAGTCGGCGCCAAGCATCTCGAGTTTGGCGATCCAGCGTTCAAGAGATTGACGTGTCGGCTCGGTGATCTCGAACCGCACCGGCTGCCCCGTCTTGCGCTGAGTGATCGAGGTGCGCTCTCGCACCCGCCCCGCGGCGAACACGTCCCTCACCTTCAAGCGGACGAGGTCGCACCCGCGCAGCTTGCTGTCGATCGCCATGTTGAAGAGCGCGAGGTCACGCGCATTGTCGGCCATCTCGAGACGTACCCGGATCGACCAGACGTGCTTCGGCTGCAGCGAACGCTTCTGGCCGACGATACGGCCCTTGTTCCAGACGACGCGTGACGGGCGCAGGGCGGGAAGATGTTCGGTGGACATCGCGAGACCTCCTATCCCTCCGCCCACCCTGTCTTCGGTCGAGCCGACGCCGTCAATATTAGCATCAGTTCTTGCCACGGTCCGCCTGCACGTCGGGCGGGGAGTAGACGTTCGGTCCGCCGCGGCGGCACAGCAGCACGGCGCAACAGCAGTCGTTCCTGCGTGTGACGGCTCGTCAC
>NZ_CALAGI010000165.1 GCF_937891315.1 uncultured Amaricoccus sp.
ACGACAAGATCAACGCCCGCGCCGCCGCGACCCTGATGCCGGGCGAGACCGAGCTCCGGGCGATCCGCCGCATCACCGACGAGACCATCGGCTGGTATCACGCCGACATGGACGCGCTCGGTGCCCTGCGCCCGACGCTCGAGCCCCGCGCCACCGAATTCATCGGCCCGATGATCACGATGATCGAGGGGTTGATCGCCAAGGGCCACGCCTATGAGGCCGAGGGCCACGTGCTGTTCTCGGTTTCCAGCGATCCCGACTATGGCAAGCTCGCCCGCCGCGACCTCGACGAGATGCGCGCCGGCGCCCGTGTCGAAGTCGCGCCCTACAAGCGCGACCCGATGGATTTCGTGCTGTGGAAGCCGTCCGACGCCGTGACCCCCGGCTGGCCCAGCCCCTGGGGCCGCGGCCGCCCCGGCTGGCATATCGAATGCTCCGCCATGGCCTATGACCTGCTGGGCGAGAGCTTCGACATCCACGGCGGCGGCATCGACCTCGCCTTCCCGCACCACGAGAACGAACTGGCGCAGAGCCGCTGCGCGCATCCCGAAGGCGAGTTCGCGCGGATCTGGATGCACAACGGCATGCTGAACGTCGAGGGCGACAAGATGTCGAAGAGCCTCGGCAATTTCTTTACGGTGCGGGATTTGCTCGACCAGGGTATCCCCGGCGAGGTGATCCGACTGGTGCTTCTCTCAAGCCACTACCGCCAACCGCTCGATTGGAGCGAGCGGAGGATGGCGCAGGAGAAGGACCGGCTACTAAATTGGCGGCTCGAACTGTCGATGCTAGGCAAAGATATCCTAGAAGAGGATCCGGGTTTTGACGCTGGGGAAGATTTTCTGACGGACCTGTCCGACGATCTCAATGTGCCTGGTTCGATGGCAAAAATGAGCATCTACGCAAAGCATGTCCGAAAAGGATCATTGAACGCGGGGCGTCAACTTATGCGGGCAATGCGACTCCTCGGAATCGACCCAAATGAAGATGGTGTACTAGGCTTGTTGATTGATCAGCGTGACAGTGGAATAAAGCGAGTCGCTGTTACGAGGGAGTATGAGCCTATTATTGGAGCCGTTCTGCGGCGGCGGGCCGAAGCTCGCAGCGCAGGGGATTTCAAGCTCGCTGACGAATTGCGGGACGCTCTTCACCAAAGCGGTGTCGGCATTGTGGACACTTCCAACGGACCTGTCTGGGCCATCGAAGGTCACTTTGATCCTGAAAAATTGAAGGCGTTCCTATGACCCGCGAACGCCTCTACCTCTACGACACCACCCTCCGTGACGGGCAGCAGTCGCAGGGCGTCGATTTCTCCGCCGAGGACAAGGCGCGGATCGCCAAGGCGCTGGACGATCTCGGGCTCGACTATGTCGAAGGCGGCTGGCCCGGGGCGAACCCCACCGACAGCGCGTTTTTCGACGGGGCGCCGCGGCTGAAATCCGCGACGCTGGCCGCCTTCGGCATGACCAAGCGGTCCGGCCGGTCCGCGGCCAATGACGATGTGCTGGCCGCCGTGCTGAACGCGGGCACCGCCGCCGTCTGCCTCGTCGGCAAGACCCATGTCTTCCATGTCGAGACGGCGCTCGAAATCCCGCTTGGCGAGAATCTCGCCAATATCGCCGATTCGATCGCCCATCTCGCGGCGCATCACCGCGAGGCGATCTTCGATGCCGAGCATTTCTTCGATGGCTACCGCGTCGATCCCGACTATGCGCTCGACTGCCTGCGGGCCGCGCTCGGCGCGGGGGCGCGTTGGGTGGTGCTCTGCGACACCAACGGCGGCACGCTGCCGGCCGAGGTCGGCCGGGTCACCGCCGAGGTGATCGCCGCCGGCATCCCCGGCGACCGGCTCGGCATCCATACCCACAACGATACCGAGAACGCCGTGGCCAACACCCTGGCCGCGATCGACGCCGGCGCGCGCCACGCGCAGGGCACGCTCAACGGCCTCGGCGAGCGTTGCGGCAACGCCAATCTGGTCAGCCTGATCCCGACGCTGCTGCTGAAGGAACCCTATGCCAGCCGGTTCGAGACCGGCGTTGCCAAATGCGACCTGCCGAAACTGACCAGGGTCAGCCGGCTGCTCGACGATATCCTGAACCGCGTGCCGAACCGCGCGGCGCCCTATGTCGGAGCCTCGGCCTTCACCCACAAGGCCGGGCTGCATGCGAGCGCGATCCTGAAGGATCCGACCACCTACGAGCATGTGCCGCCGCAATCGGTCGGCAACAGCCGCTTCATCCCGATGTCGAACCAGGCTGGCCAGTCGAACCTGCGCTCGCGCCTGTCGAAGGCCGGGATCAACGTCGTCACGGGCGACCCGCGCCTCGCCGCGATCCTGAACGAGGTCAAGGCGCGCGAGGATCGCGGCTATGCCTATGACACCGCCGCCGCGAGCTTTGAGCTGCTCGCGCGGGAAATCCTCGGCGAGTTGCCGCGCTATTTCGACGTCGAGCGCTACCGCGTGACCATCGAGCGGCGCCAGACCGCGCTCGGTGATACCGTCACGGTGTCCGAGGCGGTGGTGGTCGCGCGCTTCGGCGCCGAGCGGGTGATGAGCGTCTCCGAGAGCCAGGATCCGGTGACCCATGCCGACCAGGGGCCGGTCAATGCGCTGTCCCGCGCGCTCGGCAAGGATCTCGGACCCTATCAGCGCTATATCGACGACATGAAACTGGTCGATTTCCGGGTGCGCATCACCTCCGGCGGCACCGAGGCGGTGACCCGCGTGCTGATCGACAGCGAGGATGGCGAGGGGCGCCGCTGGTCCACCGTCGGCGTCTCGGCCAATATCGTCGATGCGAGCTTTCAGGCGCTGCGCGACGCGATCGTCTGGAAACTGCTGCGCGACGGCGCCCCGGTCGCCGGCTCGGCGCCGACGGCGGCTCCCGTCGCCGACCCGGTCTGACCGCCGGGAACGCTCCGGGGGATCGCATGACCGACGCCGTCGCCGCCCAGGTGGCCCGCGCCGATCCCGAGCGCTGGCGCGCGGCGATGACCGCGCCGGCGGGCAAGCGCGCCGGACAGATGGCGCTCTATGCCTTCAATCTCGAGATCGCCCGCGCGCCTTACGTGACCTCCGAGCCGATGCTCGCCGAAATCCGGCTGCGCTGGTGGAGCGACGCGCTGACCGAGATCTTCGCCGGTCAGTCGCCGCGCCGGCACGAGATCGTCCAGCCGCTGGCCGAGGCGATCCGCGCCGCCGACCTGCCGCCGGGTTTGTTCGAGGCGATGATCGCGGCCCGCGCGCGCGATATCGAAGCGGCGCCCTTCCCGGACCGCGCCGCGCTCGAGACTTACGTGGACGGCACCGCCGGCGCGCTGATGGAACTCGCCGCCCGTCATCTTGGCGCCCCAGTGGCGGCGCTGCCGGTGATCCGCGACTATGCCCGCGGCGCCGGCATCGCGGCGCTGCTCCGCGCCCTGCCGGAGTTCCGCGCGCGCGGCCGGGATCCGCTGTCGCCGGGCGCTCCCGATCTCGCCCCGGCCACGCTCGCCGCCGACGCCCTCGCGCGGATCGCTTCCGCCCGCGTCCGCCGGGCGCTGGTGCCGGCCGCCGCGCTGCCGGCCCTCCTGCCGGGCCTTTTGGCCGCCCCGAGGCTTCGGCGTGCCCAGGGCGGCCTCGACATGGAACTGTCCGAGTTCCGCGCCCGCGCCGCCCTTCTCGCCGCCGCCCTGACCGGGCGCTGGTAGGCCGGCCAGTCGCGGGCCGTCATGTGCGACAGGATGAGGCCGACGACCGGAACCGGCACGTCGGTCCAGAGGGTCACGCCGGCGCCGCCCGGCGCGAAATTTCCGGCGCGAACCATGTCGAGCACATGACCGATCGCGGCGCCCCGGAGAAACAGCGCCGGGCCGAGGATCTCGTCGGCGATCGCCCCGTCGGGCAGGGGGCGTCGCCGCGTTGCGAGGGCGAGGCCCGAAGCGACAAGGCCAATGACGAAGAAGGTCAGAGCGAAGCGGAGTCCGATCCGGCGGAGCCGATTCGTCCATTCCGGATTATTGATTTGACGCAATGTCTTGATGACCAGAAGATTCCGTCTGGTTGGATATTGCTTTAGCGGACCTTCTTCTGACTCTTCCCCCGGTAGCTTCGCGTTCCGCCGCGTCCTGCCTTGGAGCGGGGCTGCGCGGCCGCGTCGACTTCCGCGTCGATGGCGGACTGGCGGGCGAGCGGGTCGTCGGAGACCGCGAGTTCGACCGCCTCCAGCCGCTTGATCTCGTCGCGGAGGCGGGCGGCTTCCTCGAATTCGAGATTCTCCGCCGCCTTCAGCATCGATTTGCGCAAGGCGTCGAGATGGGCGGCGAGATTGGCGCCGACCATCGGCTTCTCGATCCGCGTGGTGATGCGCGACTGGTCGGTGTCGGAGCCGAACAGGCCGTCGAGCACGTCGGCGACGTTCTTGCGAATGGTCTCGGGCGTGATGCCATGCGCGATGTTGTAGGCCATCTGCTTCTCGCGGCGGCGATTGGTCTCGGCCATGGCGCGTTCCATCGAGCCGGTTACGCCGTCGGCATACATGATGACCCGACCATCGGCGTTGCGCGCGGCGCGGCCGATGGTCTGGATGAGCGAGGTCTCGGAGCGGAGGAACCCTTCCTTGTCGGCGTCGAGGATCGCGACCAGCGCGCATTCGGGGATGTCGAGCCCCTCGCGCAGCAGGTTGATGCCGACCAGCACGTCGAAGGCGCCGAGGCGCAGGTCGCGCAGGATCTCGATCCGCTCGATCGTGTCGATGTCGGAATGCATGTAGCGCACGCGGATGCCCTGCTCATGCAGATATTCGGTCAGGTCTTCGGCCATGCGCTTGGTGAGCACGGTGACGAGCGCGCGGTTGCCGGCGGCGGCGACCTTTCGCACCTCGTCGAGCAGGTCATCGACCTGCATCGAGACGGGACGGATTTCCATTGGCGGATCGAGCAGGCCGGTCGGGCGGATCACCTGCTCGGTGAAGACGCCTCCGGCCTGGTCCAGCTCCCAGGCGGCGGGGGTCGCCGAGACGAAGACCGACTGCGGCCGCATCGCGTCCCATTCCTCGAACTTCAGCGGCCGGTTGTCCATGCAGGAGGGCAGGCGGAAGCCGTGCTCGGCGAGGGTGAACTTGCGCCGGTAGTCGCCCTTGTACATGCCGCCGATCTGCGGGACCGAGACGTGGCTCTCGTCGGCGAAGACGATGGCATTGTCGGGGATGTATTCGAACAGGGTGGGCGGCGGCTCGCCGGGTTTGCGACCGGTGAGATAGCGCGAATAGTTCTCGATGCCGTTGCAGGATCCGGTGGCCTCCAGCATTTCGAGGTCGAAATTGCCGCGCTGCTCCAGCCGCTGGGCCTCGACGAGCTTGCCCTCGCGGGTCAGTTGCTCAAGGCGCTGGGTCAGCTCGGCCCGGATGCCCTTGATCGCCTGGCGCAGCGTCGGCCGCGGCGTGACGTAGTGCGAGTTGGCATAGACGCGCACCCGGTCGAGCGTGTCGGTGCGCTGGCCGGTCAGCGGGTCGAACTCATGGATCGATTCGACGTCCTCGCCGAAGAAGCTGATCCGCCAGGCGCGATCATCGAGATGGGCCGGCCAGATTTCGAGCGAATCGCCGCGAACCCGGAAGCCGCCGCGCTGGAAGCCGACGTCGCCGCGGCGATATTGCTGGGCGACCAGATCGGCGATCACCTGGCGCTGGTCGTAGCCCTGACCGACCAGGATGTCCTGGGTCATGGCGCCGTAGGTTTCCGCCGATCCGATACCGTAGATGCAGGAGACCGAGGCGACGATGATGACATCGTCTCGCTCCAGCAGCGCCCGGGTCGCCGAGTGGCGCATCCGGTCGATCTGCTCGTTGATCTGGCTTTCCTTCTCGATATAGGTATCGGTCCGCGCCACATAGGCCTCGGGCTGGTAATAATCGTAGTACGATACGAAATACTCGACGGCGTTCTCTGGAAAGAAGCCTTTGAACTCGCCGTAGAGCTGGGCGGCGAGGGTCTTGTTCGGGGCGAGAATGATCGCGGGACGCTGGGTCGCCTCGATGATCTTCGCCACGGTGAAGGTCTTGCCGGTTCCGGTGGCCCCGAGCAGCACCTGGTTTCGCTCGCCCGCCGTCACGCCCTCGACCAGTTCGGCGATGGCCGCGGGCTGGTCGCCGGCGGGCTGGAATTGCGAGCGAAGCACGAAGGGCCGTCCACCTTCCAGCTTGGCGCGACGCGGATCCTGCAGGGTAACGGTGAGGGTATCGACGAGCGGCATCGGGCACCGGAGATGGAGATCGGGGCGGGCGTGTCTTCAAGGATCGGGCGGGACGGTGCCAATGGCAAGCCCGACCTCGATCGGCGGATTTCCGCCTGAAGTGTATCCGCGCGGGATCAACTAAACCGTTGCGTGTGCTCGATGCTCGGCGTATAACGAATCTGCAAGCAGCAAAGTGGTCGTCGACCGGGTGCGTACACCCACCCCACCCCTCGCTCCCTCGCAGTCGGCCGACGACCCGCTGCCTTGACCGGGACCTCGATCCCCCTCCACGCCCTCCCGAACGAAATCCTTGATCGCGCGCCGGTCTTTGGCGATAAAGCCTGCGATGGCGCGTGATTTGTTGCGGAGGAATCCCATGTTTGCGAAAATCTACCGGCCGGCGCGCAATGCCATGCAATCGGGGCAGGCGAAGCGCGACTGGATCCTCGAATTCGCGCCGGAGATGCGCAAGATCATCGATCCGCTGATGGGCTGGACCGGCTCCGGCGACATGGACGGGCAGGTGCGGCTGCGCTTCGCGACGAAGGAAGAGGCGATGGCCTATGCCGAGCGCAATTCGATCGCCTATCAGGTGGCCGAGCCGACGATGCGCCAGCATGTCCTGCGCCAGAATGGCTATGGCGACAATTTCGCGTCGCAGCGCCGAACGGCCTGGACGCACTGACCGCCGGCTGGGTCGCGCGGCGCAGCGGACCCCTTAGCTCAACTGGATAGAGCGGCTGACTTCTAATCAGCAGGTTGCGGGTTCAAGTCCTGCAGGGGTCGCCACCCACTTTGCAACGTATTGAGTTCACGCTATTTTAGCGACCTTCCCGGCGTGGCTTCCGGGAGGTTTACAACCCGGCCCGTGACGGCGGCCCGGCGATTGGCCGCCTCGGTGTAGTGCTGCACCTCCGAAAGCGACAGGTGGCCGGTCCATGATGCGATCTGGTGCGGCGTCGCTCCACCCTCGGCGAGCGCGGTCGCCCGTGCCTTGCGAAGCCCGTGGGCGCTCCGGTCAAACCCAGCCGCCGCCGCCGCTTCGCTGATGAAATTCCCCACAGCCTTGTGCGAGCGCGTCTTCCCCTGCGCGGTCGCCAGAAATGTCATGTGCCGCGCCGGCCGCGCCGCCAGCGCCGCGTGAAGATCGTCCCGGCCGGCAGCGAACGGCGGCAGGGGGCAGGTCCATGGCACATAGGCCATTTCCCCGGTCTTCGTCTGGCGGAAGGCGAGCACTCCATCGCGGCCGACCAGAGCGTCACCGATCAGAACGGCGTCGCTGATCCGCGCGCCGGTCCAGAATATCACTTCCATGCACAACCGCTGCGGCGTCTCGATCGGCCAGCGCGCCCGGTATGCCGCGACGTGCTCGGCCTCCCACGGAAGGTAGCCTTGCGTCTTCGGGACGGGCTTGCGCTTGACGCCGGCGGTTGGATCGTCCGCGATCTGGCCATTCACCTCCCCCCATGCGCAAAGCAGCCGCCATGCCTTGAGGCGCGCGGCGGCGATGTTGGGCGAGAGCGGGGACAGGTCCGCGCGAATGTCCGCTGCCTTCAGGTGGCTCGCCAGCGCGTCCTCGGCCTGCTCACGGATCGCGCCCAGGTGCCGCGCCATGGTGGCCCTGTAGGCCGCCCCCAGCGCCCCGTAGGCGGCGCTGCGCTGGTAGCCGTCTACCATGGCCGCGATAGTGCCGGCGGGCGCCCTGCTGGCCACGGGCGCGGGCGCGAGGGCCTTCTGATAGGCCGCGATGAAATCGGGATGGTCTGCCGGCAGATCGGGCAACTTCACCCGCTGGCCCTTCGGCGGGCGAGCATAGCGGTAGACCTTCCCGCCCTTGCGAACGATCTGGATATGCTTCAACGCCGCCCGAACTTCCCTGCGCACGAATCCCCCGCCTCACCCTCCACCGGCAGGGACGAAGCATAGGCATCAAGCGCGAGACGGTCATATAGGCGTTTCGCGCCTAGCATCCGGCGCGGAATGCCAAGGGTCCGCAGCGTGGTTTCGCTCACGGACAGGTAATGCGCGGCGTCGGGCGCCGCGAGTAGCCGGGGGGCGAAGTGCGGGTCAGTCATTCAGGCGCGCTCATTCCTCTTGCTGTGCCCGGTCTGGGCTTTCGCTAGCATCAACGGCGCTTGTTGTCGGCGCGCTCGCATCAAGCAGGGGCTCCTGTGCCTCCTGTAGCGCGGCCTCGAGAGTGCGGATGCGGGCGGCGGCTTCGGCGCAGAGGGAATCGGGCAGATGCAGCCTCCGCGCTTCCAGACGGGTGAGAAGGTCAGGCTCCATCGTGTGTCTCCTGTTTCAGATCGCGGGTTGCCGTGTCGATCAGGCGCCCGATTTTCCCGGCGATGCACTCCGCTTCCATGGCGCACTGGCGTTCTATTTTCTCCCATGCGGCGTTGGCTTCCGGCGTGAAATTGGTATTACCGGATCGGTGGCGATTCGCCTCTTTGCGGCAATTTTTGGCGCGCTTGTTGGCGATGGCGAGCGCAGCGCGGAGGCCGGAAACATAGGTGTCACGGGGCATCGGGCGTCTCCGTCAGGGCTGCGATAAGGGCGGCGCGCATCCCTCGCCGAACGGGAATGGATGCTGTGAGGCGATTAAAGTTGAAGCCCGGCCCGTCGAAACGATCCCACCACGCATCCACTGCCCGCTCCACCATTGCGTCGTCGATCAGCTTCGGCAGCGCGGCGAGGACGCGCGTTGCGGCGGCGTGCGACCCAAAGTTCGCGCCCGAACCGACGATGGCCAGGCGGATGATTTCGTGGGCGTCACTCATCATATGCTCCTCATCTCGAATTCGAGGTCTTCGAGCCCATCCACGAATGCGATCGGCTGGCGGTCGATAATCACATGCTCGCCATAATGGGTGACGCCCTGCGGCACTCCCTGCTTATCCACGATCAGGAACAGCGCTCGCCCGCTGTCAGTGACGTGCAGCAGGATCATCATGTGTCCCTGCTTGCGTCCGTAGCCTCCGCCGACCGGGTAGACATTCCCCGGACGAGGGTCGTCAAACGGCGAAGCTGTCGCGGTGAGGATGTTGACCTTCATTTCGGTTCTCCAGGGATGAGGGCGCGGATGGCGGCTGCCTGCTGCCGCCGAAACCAGTCCGACACCGAATGGTCGCGCTTGGGGTCCATCCGCACACTGGCGTCGAGATAGCCGCGATCTATCAGCGCCGCCGCTTCTTCCAGCGCATCCCGGCGAGCAGCGGCGACAACGGACGCCGGTACGACAAGGCCGGAGACAAGGATGGCGTCGGCGATGCTGCGGAGGCCGGATAGGTCCGTGTAGAGCGGCGGCAAGGCGCGCTCGAGCACGTCCATCAGCGCATCCCGCGCGGCGGCGGGGGCGTCATTCATTGGGGCTTCTCCATGGTCGCGATGGTTCTCGGGTGCGGGCGTCACAGGTACCTCCACCGGGCCACTCCGTGGTAAATTCGGCCGTCTCTAACGTCGCGCCATTGGGCCTGGTACCAGCGGGCGATGGCCCACGGGAAATGGGGCACGCCTGAGACGGTTTCCTTCGGAGGATCCACGAATACGAGAACGGGAACCTTGGGTTTCTTCCCACATCTGCCGTGCCATCCGTCTGGGTTCACCCCGCGCGCATTCCAGAAGCCGATGACAGAGGCCGCGCACTCCGCATTGGTCTCATAGCCCGAAGCAGCCTCGCGCCACTTTGGCGACGGGCACTCGCCATCGCGAGAACACGATACCTCGAATGACAGCCCTTCCTTGTCGTCTATCACCCATCCGGCTTGCCCATCGGCCGTGCAGAAGGGGCATGGCAATGGTGGGTCTACGAAATCACTCATCGGGGCTTCTCCATGTCAGGGTTATCTCGGCCCGGCCGGTCTCGCGGGCGAGGCGGCAGGCGGCGTCAAGGTCGTTGAGAGGGATGATGTAGCCGCGGAAACGCAGGCGCGCGTGGAGTTGTTCGACAATCGGGTACGCGACAATACCAATGCCGTCTTCGTTATGGACGGAGTACCGTTGCGTTTCTTCGACGTAGCAGATCGTCAGAGTGTGCTTCTCACTCATCGGGTGCGCTCCATGTCAGTGTGATTTCGGCCTGCCCAGTCGCCCGAGCGCGGCGGCAGGCGGCGTCAAGGTCGGCCAAGGCGACCTCGCATCTCCGCCGGGCGTGGCGCGGAATGATTTCCACGATGAACCCCCCGTCATCCGCCGGCGTGACTACCAGGGCGCGCTGTTCAGTCCCGGCAGTCGTCACAATCATCAGGCTCCGATGGAAGGGCGTAGATTTCGGCCTCGGCGCGCGCGGCTTCGGCGGGGGTCAGCTCGATCTCCACGCCGTCCGCGTAGGCGGCCAAATCCTCGATATTCTCACCTTCGGCCGGATACCCCGGATCATTCCAACTCGGACCTTTGGCGGGATAATACGGGGTCAGCGTGTAGATGATCTCCGCGTCGGTGTCGTCGTCGCGAGTGAACGGGCGCCGGTACTCGCGGGGGCGCTTCTTGGTCATAGCAACCCCTTCTCGGTTAGCAGACGCTCCGGGCCGGTCAGCGTGACGGTGCCACCTCGGCGGAATGGCCCATCCACCTCCACTTGGGACAGCGGCAACCATACGTCCTCGCCGTCCTCTATCTCGCGGACACAGACAGCCCTCTCGGTGCGGGTCTGGTAGATGACTTCGATGTCGATCAGGTCGGATTTCACGTCAGCATCCTCCAAACAGCCCAAGCCAGCCACGCGGCGATGGAGCCGATAGCCGCCGCGCCATAGAGCAGCATGTCCGCAGCGTCGGGCATCCCGAGAGCGTGGCGCGTGTCGGGCGAGGCATGGCGCGCGGCGAGGAAAACGGCGGCGGTTGCGGCGGCGGGGATGAGCCAGGAGGCGGTCATTCGGGGGTCTCCGGGCTGGCACGGGTGTAGGCGATGACGGACGTTGGGAAAGGATGATGCTCCACCGAGGTTGCGTCCCTCAGGCGTTTGATCTCCTCGCGCAGTTCGTCGATACTGCCGTTGCGCTCAGCGATCCGTTCTTGCAGGCGAGCGATTATGTCGCCCCGCTCGTCGTATGGCGCCTCACTCTCCCCGCCGGTCGAGCGGCACTCGCAGCGGCGCACATCAGGCGCATGGATCATCGAGCAGGCGGGGCATTCCCAGCCAAGGCGGGAGGTCATCGCGGGTCTCCTTTGTTGATCGCGGGGGCGTCACCCCATTGGGAAGCCATGGCGGCGGCGATACCGGGGAAGAACCGGCTCCGCTCCCGCCACCTGTCCGGGCCCGGCGGCATCCGGTGAACGCGCGCCTCGCGACCCGCCACAATGTCGGTCGGGGTCAGCGGCGGAAGGCCGCGCAGCCAGAGGCAGGTGCGCTTGGTCTCGCCGTGCCCGAATTGCCATGGCTGGATGCTCTGCGCGGGCGGCTGGTAGTCCCTGATCCTCGCCTTGGCGTGGCGGTGCATCACCGGGTTCTCGACACAGACGCGCTGGATCGGGGCGCACCAGAACGCCGAGAACAGCGCCGCCGCGTCGTCAAGCTCGGCCCATAGATCGCGCTCAGCGAGCCAGCGGACGCCGCTATTGCAAAGGCGAGTGCAGGGCGGATGGGCCACAATGAGCATGTCCCAGCCGTCATGCAGCAGGTCACGCGCGTCTCCGACGATGTGCCGGTTGCTCCGATCCTCGGCTGGCAGCAGATCGCACGACCATGCGTCATGCCCGCGCGCGGCGAATGCGCGCCGGACGATGCCGCTGAATTCGCAGGCGACGAGCACTTTCACCACGCCACCATCACGACGGTGATGAACGTCAGCCCGGCGCCGCAGCCGAGGACGATGCGGACGGTATCGGCGGTCATTCCGCGTCCCCCTCAAGAGCATGGATGGCCGCGCGTACCGCCGGCAAGTAGCCATGGTCCGCGCCATGTCTCGCCCGCCATGCGGCAGGGGCGTGATGCAGGCCGACCGGGGATGTTGCGTCATGGTGCGCCGCACAAAGCGGGATCGTATCCAGGTCCGAGGCTCGGCTCTGCGAATAGCGATCGTGGCAAACATGGTGCACGATGCTCGGGCCGGGGTGGCCGCAGACGCAGCACGGAAGTTGCGCCACGCGCGCCATGTGCTGGCGGCAGGCTTTGGTTCCGCGCACCGGGCGCTGAGGCTTGGGAACGGCCATCATGCCGCGTCCTCCGGGGCGATCGTCGCGATAATGCCCGCGATCTCGGCCCACTCGGGCGACTGCGAAACCCATGGCGCCAGCTCGGCGCGGATCAGGTCGCACGTATCCACCGCGAACCGGTGGAATTCTTCCTCGCCCATCTTCGCGAAAGCGGTGCTTTTGTAGTCGATCGCCTGCATCGTGCCGAGCGTCGGGTGTTGCACGTCCACCAGGTCGAACCAGCCGCGCTTGAGCTTCACCCACTTCTTGAGCGTGTTGATATTGGTGCTGGCCGGGCCGCGATTGATCGCCCTCGCCAGTCTGCCCAGCATGAGGTGATAGAGCGCAGAGAACTTGCCGTTGCGGTCAAGATCCACGACGACGCGCAACCGCTCGCCGCGCGGGAATGTGCTCAGATCATCGGCAAATCGGGCATAGACCCGCAAGTGCCTGTCGTCCGTGCGTTCTGCCCAGACTGTCGTCATTAGCCCCAAAGCCCTATGTCATCGAGGAGCGCGGCGCGAACGGCTTCGTAAGTGATCCCCAGCGCGTCCGCCGTTTGCTGCGCCACGGCCTTGGTGTCGGCCAGCGCCACCCCGCCGGCCTCGCGTTCCAGCCGGCCGAACGTCTCCATAATTTCGGCGTGGCTCATGCCGCGCCTCGCGTCATTGGCGCTGTTTTGGCCTCCGTCGCCTTCTTGACTTCAAGAGCGTCGGCCGGCGCCGCCGTCCAGAATTGGGCCAGGGAGGCGCGGTTCTGGACCGACCATCTGTAAACGGCCTCCGCGTCATTATCTCGAATGAACGCCATGCAGCGGTCGGCGATTGCGCCGACAGGGACGCTTTCCAGAACGCCGGTATGGTCGAAGGCGAAGCTGATGCCGCGCCCGCCAATTCGCGCCACACGGGCGTTCTCGGCCTCCTGCGCCACTGCCTCCGATGCGGTCAGGTCCGCCTCGGCGCGGTGCATTTCCTCCTCGGCATAGATGCCGCCGAACTGATCCGGCCAGCCAGCCCGGAGCGCCTGCGCTTCGGCGCATTTCGTGATCATGACGATCGGCATCCGACCCCAATTGCCGTCTAGGGTTTGCTTGCCGGTCGGGCGCCATTCCTGATTTTCGTTCGCCGCGAACTCGTCCTTTACCGCCGCGAACTCGTCCCAGTATGCCTCGCCTATGACCGGGAACCACTCGCCCCGGTTGTCCTGTTGCCAGAGGCGAACGGTCGCCTTGACGATGCCCTTCGGGTTGGTTGGAGATACGAGGCTCGGGTCAATTTCGATCTGCGCCGGCTCGCTGGCCGGGCGATAGTTCTTGCAGCGCTGCGCGATCACCCGGTAGCCGTCGCGACTGACGATGATTGCCATCCGCCGCTTGGATTGGTCCTTCGCTTTCTTGTTGAAGACGATGGCGCTGATCTGCTTCCGGAATGGGTCAAGGCCGTATGCGCGCGCCGCTTCGAAAAACAGATTGAACTCTTGCTCGTTGCAATCGGCGGCAACGGTGTTGCGGATCAGCGCGAGTTGCGCGCCGGTGAACCCACTTATCTGGATCGCGGTTGCCATGTCAGGCCCTCCGAACTTGGAGCGAGACGCCCCCGTTGGTTTTCCCGACGCCAGGGATTTCCCGAAGCTTCGCGGCGTCGTTCAGCGCCTTCTTGTCCAGAACTGGCGACTGCGGCGCCCAGAACTCGCTCGGGATCAGGCTTTCGTCGTTGACCACTACCTTGGGCGGGGTCGCCTTGAGCGAGAGCGTGGCAAGGGGAAGCCTGACCGATGAAAGGTCGGCCATCGCCATCGCCTGTTCGATGAGCGCGCGAATGCGGCTAGCGCGGGCGTCGGCGCGATGCCGGCGCTTGCCGATTTCCTCGACTTTCGCTTTGCACCCATCGGCGATGATTTCGCACTGGTCGATCTCGTCAATCGCAGCCGCTAGCGCTTCGAAAAGACTTGTCTCACCCTCGATCATGTCGTGGGCTAGCTCGGCGTCGTCGGTGCGAAGCTCCGCCAACAGATTTGCCGCGGCTATGCTTTGCCGGCTCAGCGCCTCAGCGGTTGCGTCTCGGGTCATCTTTCATCCTCGGGAAAAGCCCCCCGGCGCATGGCCGGGGGAAGTTGCCGGCCCATCGAAGCAAGGGCCGGTGGGGAGGAACCTCAGGTGGGGCGGCGCGCCCGCACGTCGCGCAGGTGCTGGCGGGCAGCGAGATACGCGCGGATCGCCTCGTCCTCGCTCTCCAGGTTGGCGAGACTGATCGCGGCGGACGCGGCCTGTACCTCGCGCTCGGCACGGCTGATCGCAGCGAGGTGGTCGGCGGGGGTCATCGGTGGTGCCTCATGAGTAGCTCGGTCAGGGCTTCCAGCGCCTCGGCGGCGTCGCCGTCCCGTTCGTGGATCGGCCGGTTGTTCACCGCGGCGAAATAGGACCACTCGGCAGGCGCCGGATGGATTGGCTCCATCGCCACGGGGTAGAACTCGACGCGCTCGCCATTCTCCAGCCCGACGAAAACCCGCGACGGGCGCCAGCAGTCGTCGAGCGTCGGTTTCGCGGGCATCAAATCCCCATCTGCGTGCGGCAAACGGCATGCAAATGCCGGTCCTCGGCAGCCTCGCGGCGGCGGTCGTTGATCGCGGTGATAAGCTCGCCGCTCACCTCGGGCGCCGGATCGCGCGGGTCGGCCGGGATGCGGTAGACGCGGTGCCAGCTTTCGTCTTCGAGGTCGGCGGCGGCTTCGTCGATGTCGCCATAGGCCTGCCAGTCCCATGCATCGGTCTGGACGACGATCGTCGGGGGGGTCACAGCGCGCCCGCCAGAACGAAGAGCGCATAGACGCCGGCCCAGAACAGCGCGCCGAGCGGGAACGCGCACAGCAGGCCGCGTATCAGGCCGGAGCTATCCGCCGGCTGCGTCAGTTCCGTGTTGCACTGGATCGTCGTCGCCCACGTGTCGGTTTCGCCGCGCGGGAATTCGATAATCTGAGCGGTGCTCTTCATGGTCACGCCCCGCACGTCATGAGGCGAGCGTCCAGAGAGGCGATTCTCCCTTTTTCCAAGGCGATCTGTCCGGACACGTCGCCGCCGGTCAGGCTGGCCACGGGAACGCCGATCAGGAAGACGCCAACCGCGTCACCGGCGACCGCGCCGTTCTGCTTGCTCGAAAGAGCGGCGAGGGACTGCGCGGCCTCATTGCGCTCGGCGGCGGCGCGGGCGCAGTCAATGCCGGCATAGGCGCTGCCCATCGGAACGGGCGCGATGCTGTTCGGCGACTGCGCACAGGCGGCGAGCAGGCCGGCTGCGAGGATCGCGGGGATGGTGGTGTGCATTGCCTACGCCTCCAATTTGACGGGCTGGCCGTCGCGCAAGGTGTAAAATGTGTCGGGCTCGATCCCGTCCCGGCCGGCGATCCCGGCCCAAACGTTGACGATTTCGTAGTCTTCGCCGCGCTCTACGAGGAACAGCGCGTTGCCCGCCGCGCCTCGGACGCTGCCCGACACTCCGCAGGACATGGCGGCGCCGTGGTCGCCCGTCGCGCTGGCAGCGCCTCGGTAGCCCGTCGCGCTGGCGGCGCCTTGGTCGCCCGTCGCGCTGGCGGCGCCTTGGTCGCCCGTCGCGCTGGCGGCGCCTTGGTAGCCCGTCGCGCTGGCGGCGCCTCGGTAGCCCGTCGCGCTGGCGGCGCCTTGGTAGCCCGTCGCGCTGGCGGCGCCTTGGTCGCCCGTCGCGCTGGCGGCGCCGTGGTCGCCCGTCGCGCTTTCACCATCAGGCGTGGCGTGACTTTTCACCCACTCGACGGCCTCCTGCACGAGATCAGAAAAGCCGATCTCGCTGCCGACAGTCAGGATTTCCGACGCGGTTTTCGTGCCATCGTTCGAGCTGGTGGCGCCGCTGATCTCCACGCGGCAAAACCGCGCCCCTGCCGGCGGGTAGTATTCGAACACCGCGAGCGGGTGACCGGTGATGGAGTGAAAGCCGCTCTTGCAGTCCTCGACCGGCCCCTCATGGCGATACGTCTGGCCGACCTCGAACTGAAAGCCGCGGCATTTCATGCCGGCGTCGAAGCCCTTGATCGCCCGCGTGGGTTCCTCGGGGGGCTTCGGTGTGGTGTGCTTCATGGTGGCCTCCCTCTCGCCGTTATCGGCTGTGTGGGAGTCAGTATATGCACAATGCGCATTGTGTCAAGATGCATTATGGTTATTGACTGGCGAATGCGCATGGTGCATTTTGCCATGCATGAGCACACTCAAAACATTCCTCGCAGAAAACGGCATCCGGCAGGAGGATTTCGCCAAGCGGCTTAAGGTCGATCAGGCGACAATCTCCCGTCTCACGCAAAACAAGATGCGGCCGAGCTTGCCGCTTGCCGTCGCGATCGAGCGCGAGACTGGCGGGGTTGTGCTGGCCTCGGCTTGGATCACAGACGACAGCCGGCCCGCGCAATGACGCGCTCCCGCTCTCCGGTGGCGGCCCCGTGCCCGACACCCACCCACCCCACTCGCTCCACGCGGGGCGGGGTCGCCTCCCGAGAGCGGACATGAGCGATTTCAGCACCATCACGCACCTTCGCGCCGAAACCCGGCGGCTGGCCGAGGAAGTCGCCGAACTGCGGTTTCGCATTTCGGAACTGACGGCGGAGGCGCCCGAGGTTGATTTCCCCGGCTTGACGCTTCGGTCGGCGGATCGGGTGGTGCTTGGCGTGCTCTCGCGCCGGTCCGGATGCACGGTGCCGCGCTACGCCATCGCGCAGGCTCTCAGCGCTCGCTATGGGCATGATGTCACGGACAGAACCGTTGACGTGCACATCTGCTACATCCGGCGCGAGTTCGCCCGCGTTGGCGCGATGTACGAAATTCAGACCATCCGGGGCGTCGGTTACGCGCTCCACGATACGCATCCCCCGTCTTTCTCCCCGGCCGCACCCGAGGCCGAACCGGCTCAATGCGCCATGCGTCAACCGCGCACGGGGGATGGTGCGACCTGCGCGGAATTGAGCCACCGGGCGCCCGGCGCGAGCGAGATCGCGCCACTCATACCAGGGAGAGCGCAATGACCGAGCAGCAGCGACAGACGGCGAAGCGGAACGCGCTGGCATTTCGCATCTGGCAGATCGGGACGGCGGTTGATTGGGATATCACCGCTTCCGGGATCGCCGACAAGCTGGGGCTGTCCCCGTCCAGCGTGGGCAGAATTTGCGCCGGTCGCGGCTGGCCTGTCCGGCGCCATTCTCGCGATGGGTTCTTGAGTGGGCGGCCTGATGGCAGGACCACGACCTTGTCGAGCATCGCCGGCTTTGACTTCGCCCCCTATCGCCGGATGGCAGCGCAGGCGGCCGACTGATGCGGCGGGCGGCGAGGATTGACGCGAACGTGGCTTGGCGCTGCGCCAATTGCGGCATCGAAGCGCGCCCGACCGTCCACCAGATGCGGAAGACATACTGCTCAGGGGCGTGCATGTCGGATGCTTACAAGACCCGCATGGCCGGTTCAGCGAACCCGAATTTCCGCCAAGCCGGCCACAAGGTATGCCAGCAGTGCGCTGCGCCTTTCCACAGCTACAGTCCCCGCAAGTTCTGCGGGCTCCAATGCTATTACGACAGCCGAAGTGTGCTCGAAGACCTCGCGTGCCAAGGCTGCAAATCAACGTTTCGGCCAAGAACGTCAAGGCAGAGGTTCTGTTCTCCTGCCTGCGCCCGCGCGTCGCAAGTCAAGCCTAGGCCCGCCCGGGAGCCGGGGCCTGTTGTGGTGGCCCAGATCTCATGCTCGCACTGCGCTACCTCGTTCCGGGCCCTCAAAAGCTCCAACCGAAAATACTGCAGCTATGCCTGCCACCTTGCTTCGGGTGGCGCGCGCAGGGCCGGAGAGGCAGCCGTCATGGCCAAATTGAAGTATGGCGCCAAGAAGGACGCCAACCACCGCGAAATATTCGCTTACATCGAAGTCTTCACCGCCGTGAAGGATTTGAGCAACGCAGGCTGCGGCGTCCCGGACGGCTTGGCCTGGGTGTCCGGCGGCTGGCGCTTGTTCGACGTCAAAAACCGAGGGACCGCCTATGGGCGTCGAGGGCTCAACCCGATCCAAAAAAGGTGGGCCGACGACTGGCGAGGTGGCCCGGTCTATCTGATCCACGACATTGAAGAGGCCGCCCTGTTCGTGAAGGGCGAGTTCGGATCGCTCACGTCCTTTCCTGCTCCCGAGGTGGCCGCGTGAACGCGAAGCCGGCATCCGCGCGCGGCCTGACAGACGATCAGATCGAGTGGCATCGGGACTGGCGCGGCAGCGTCGCCGTTGTCGAGACCATCGAGGGCGCCTTGCTCGCCATTGGGGTCCGCTGTGAACCGCCCGCCCAACCCTGACCCTGACCCCGAGCCGCTAGAGCCTCGGCCCACACTGCCACCAATTCCGGAGGAATACGCATGGATCATCGAGCCAATGACGAGCAGCTCCTGTCAGCACTCCGCATGCACGAGGATGGCGTCAAGCACGCCGAGATAGCGGACACCCTTGGCTACTCGGGCCGCAAATCGGTCGATGCGATGATTTCCAAGGTCTGGCGCGACTACGAGGCGAGTGACCGGGCCGTCCGGGCGGCTGCGCAATGAACGTCGAGCAAAACCCCTACAGCGCGTTCTTGAGCGCGAAGGCCGCTATCGCGCCGAGGTTCGACGGCTTTGACGTAGCTCTGGCAGAGATTAACCCCACTCTCAAACCGCATCACCGGGCGATGGTCCGGTGGGCATTGTCTGGCGGGAGGCGGGCGTGGTTCGCAAACTTCGGCCTCGGCAAGACGGTTACGCAAATCGAAGCCATGCGGATCATCACTGCCCGTGAACAGAAGCCGACGCTCATCATTGCGCCCCTCGGCGTCCGGCGCGAGTTCATGGCCGATGCGGTCAAGTTCTTCACCGGGGCGTTCGCGGTCGATCTGCGGTTCATCCGCACCACGGCCGAAATCGACGGGCCGGCGGTCTATCTGACCAACTACGAGAGCGTCCGAGAGGGCAAGATTGACTGTTCGCAGTTCGTCGGCGTGTCGCTGGACGAGGCCGCTATCCTGCGCGGCTTCGGCGGCACGAAAACGTTCCGCGAGTTCATGGCGATCATTGCCGGCGACGACCGCCGGGACAAGGCACAGAAGATCGTCAGCGATGGGATAAAATATCGCTTCGTCGCCACGGCTACCCCTTCGCCAAACGAATACCTGGAGCTTCTAAGCTACGCCGGGTTCCTCGGCGTGCTCGACATTGGCGCCGGGAAAACGAGGTTCTTCAAGCGCAACAGCGAGAAGGCCGACAATCTCACGCTTATGGCGCACAAGGCAGAAGAGTTTTGGCTTTGGGTCGCGTCTTGGGCGCTC